>NZ_JACTAH010000002.1:0-366163 GCF_014489115.1 Thauera sedimentorum
AAACCGCTGAAGAACCGCTTAAACACTGACTTTCGCAGCACCCCGGCTCAACACCGGTGCGCCGTGCAGCGCGAAAGAGGTGCGCATTATAGACACCATGAAAAGACTGTCAACGCCCTGAACCAAGAATTTCGACAAGCGACCGATCACACCGCCCCGCACCGCACCGAAAGAGCCGGCGAATCAAGGACAAAGGGCGGGCGACTTTCGTCGCCCGCCCCTTCTCTCATCCGCGCGCCCTTCTGCGAATACTCCCGTGCAACCGCCTCAGTACCCGCCTGAAGCGCCGCCTGCGTAGTTCTCGAAGCGCGTGCTTTCGCCGATGAAAGTCATGCGCACCGTGCCGGTCGGTCCGTTACGGTGCTTGCCGATGATCAGTTCGGCAGTTCCCTTGTCCGGCGAATCAGGGTTGTACACCTCGTCGCGGTAAATGAACATGATGATGTCCGCGTCCTGTTCGATGGCGCCCGATTCGCGCAGGTCGGACATCACCGGGCGCTTGTTGGGGCGCTGCTCCAGACTGCGGTTGAGCTGCGAGAGCGCGATGATCGGCACGTGCAGTTCCTTGGCAAGCGACTTCACCGAGCGCGAGATCTCCGACAGCTCGGCTGCGCGGTTGTCGCTGTCCCGCGTGCTGCTCATCAGCTGCAGGTAGTCGATGACGATCAGGCCGAGCTTGCCGCACTGGCGCGCCAGGCGCCGGCAGCGTGCGCGCAGGTCGATGGGGTTCAGGCCGGGGGTTTCGTCGATGAAGATCGGCGCATCGTAGAGCTTGCCCATCGCCGCGGTGAGGCGCTGCCAATCCTCGTCACCGAGGCGACCCGAGCGGATCTTGCTCTGGTCGATGCGGCCGATCGAGGAGATGAAGCGGGTGGCCAACTGGGTGCCGGGCATTTCCATCGAGAAGATCGCCACCGGCAGACGACACTCGACGGCGATGTGCTCGGCGACGTTAAGCGCGAAGGTGGTCTTGCCCATCGCCGGACGGCCCGCCACCACGATCATGTCGGAGGGCTGCAGACCGGAGGTCATGCCGTCGAGGTCGACGAGCCCGGTCGGCACGCCGGTGACGTCGCTGGGGTTGTCGCGGTCGTAGAGTTCCTGGACGCGATCGACCACCTGCTTGAGGATGGGTTGGATGGAGACGAAGCCGCTGCTGTGGCGCGCACCGGCCTCGGCGATCTCGAACACCTTGGCCTCGGCCTCGTCGAGCAGCAGCTTGGCATCCTTGCCGGACGGCGCCAGCGCGCTGGCGGCGATCTCGTCGCCCACCGCCACCAGCTTGCGCAGGATGCCGCGCTCGCGGACGATCTCGGCGTAACGACGGATGTTCGCGGCCGACGGTGTACTGTTGGCGATCTCGGCCAGATAGGCGATGCCGCCAGCCTGTTCCGCCTCGCCGCTCTTTTCCAGCGATTCGAACACGGTGACCACGTCGGCGGGCTTGCCGAAGTCGATCAGTTTGGCGATGTGGCGGTAGATGCGCCGATGATCGTCGCGATAGAAGTCCGCCTCATTGACCAGATCGGCAACGCGCTCCCAGGCGGCGTTGTCGAGCAGGATGCCGCCGATCAGCGACTGCTCGGCCTCGAGCGAATGCGGCGGCAGCTTGATGCCCGCCATCTGCGGGTCGGAGAAGGAGTCCTGGGATCTGCTACGTGTGGAACTGGCCATTTTTCCGGTTCGATGCGCTGTGGTCAGGAGGTGATTCTAGCGGGCACGCGGGCCCGGCAGTGGACTACCGGGTGCCGCGCCGCGCACAAAAAACAAAGGGCTGCCGAGGCAGCCCTTTGTTCATGCGGCAGGACGCGATTACTGCGTGTCGCCGAGCACGGAGACGGTGATGGTGGTCACCACGTCGGAGTGCAGCGCGACTTCCAGCTGGACGTCGCCCACGGACTTCAGCGGACCTTCCGGCATGCGGATGGCGGAACGCTCGATCTCGTAACCCTGCGCGGCCATCGCTTCGGCCACGTCGGCGTTGGTCACGGAGCCGAACAGGCGGCCGTCCATGCCCGCCTTGCGGGTAACCTGCACCATCAGGCCTTCCAGCTTGCCGGCCAGCTCCTGCGCAGCGGCCAGCTTCTCGGCCTGCACGCGCTCGAGTTCGGCGCGACGCGCTTCGAACTCGGCCATGTTGGCGGCGGTGGCGCGCTTGGCAAAGCCTTGCGGGATCAGGTAGTTGCGTGCGTAGCCATCCTTGACCTTGACCACGTCGCCGAGGCCACCGAGGTTGACGACCTTTTCGAGAAGAATGATCTGCATGTTTCCGTTCTCCTCTTACTGGTGCAGGTCGGTGTACGGCAGCAGCGCCAGGAAGCGGGCGCGCTTGACGGCCACGGACAGCTGACGCTGGTAGCCGGCCTTGGTGCCGGTGATGCGCGCCGGCATGATCTTGGCGTTCTCGGTGATGAAGTCCTTGAGGATGTCCACATCCTTGTAGTCGACTTCTTCGATCTTCTCCGCAGTGAAGCGGCAGAACTTGCGACGCTTGAACAGGCCGCGACCGCGGTCGTCCTTCTTCTTGAACTTGGGCTTGAAAGCCATTTTCAGTTTCCTTCCAGAAATTCGATCTTGTTCAGGTGCATCACCGGCGCCCGACTGCGAAGACTCTTCGCTGCGAGAAAACCGGTAGCCCGTATCCTCATGCCCGGGGCCGCTGCGGCCAGCACACCGGCCAGCTCACCGACCGCCACCGCCTGCAGTTCCACCGAAACATCCCGCGGACTTCCCGCTTCGATCTGCTTCGATTCGTGCGCCAGGATGCAACTGAGCACCGGCACACCTGCTGGGGTTCGACGCAGCGGCTGGACTTCGGCCAGCACGGCGTCGACGCGGAGGTCGTTCAACCCCGGCTCAACCACCTCAGGCCGACTGGGTCTCGGCAGGCTTCTCTTCCTCGCCGGCAGCGGCGGGGGTCAGCGAGCGGGACTTCTCTTCCTTCATCATCGGCGACGGGGTGGTCACGGCCTTCTTCATCTTGACGACGAGGTGGCGCAGCACGGCATCGTTGAACTTGAAGGAATGCTCGAGCTCGGCCAGGGCCTCGCCGTCGCACTCGATGTTCATGAGCACATAGTGGGCCTTGTGCACCTTCTGGATCGGGTAGGCCAGCTGGCGGCGACCCCAGTCTTCCAGGCGGTGGATCTGGCCTTCACGGGCAGTGACGATCGCCTTGTAGCGATCGATCATCGCCGGGACCTGTTCGGACTGGTCCGGGTGGACGATGAAAACGATTTCGTAGTGTCGCATGCAGACTCCTTGCGGTTGATTGCAGCTCCCCGGCATGCGAGAACCGGTGGAGCAAGGGAAAGCCGGGAATCTTAACAAGTTTTCCTGAGAAATCAAAGATCGACGACCGAGCCCGGACAGGCGCTGCGGACCGCCCCGGTCGCCGTTACAAATCCGCGCTTACATTCCCGGCAACGGGCGGCGCGCACGCCGCGGCTAGCATCCGGTCCATCCTGTGTGCCGGCAAGGCACCGCGAAACTGCGACCGGAGAACGACCATGACCCGACCGAACAAACTCAAACTGCTCGCCGCCTTGCTCTGCGGCGGACTCCTGAGCCTGGGCAGCGCCGCCGAAGCGCGTGACGACGGACGCTGGAAGCATGGCGGCAAGGGCTGGGAGCGACAGCACGACAAACACCCCGGCCATCGACACACCGTGGTACGCGAACGCGTGGTCATCCACCAGTACGCCCCCGAGCGGCCACGCTATCGCTCGCCGCGGGTGATCCATCACCACCACTACGGCTATGGCACGCCCTACTCCGGCTACGGCTATCGCGAACCTGCGATCGTGATCAGCCTGCCCCCGGTGGTGATCCCGCTGCGCTGAGCGCCGCCCGCGCCGCCACCTTCAGCGCGGGCGCGCTTCCCAGATCTTCTGCAGGCGCTTCACCGACACCGGCATCGGCGTCTTCAGTTCCTGGGCGAACAGGCCGACGCGCAGCTCCTCGAGCAACCAGCGGAATTCCCCGAGCTGCGGGTCGTCCACCCCCGCGCGCCGCTTGGCGCTGCGCTCGCGCTCCCACTGCTGGGCGAGTGCGCGCCACTCGGCGAGCAGCTGCGCATCACGCGCCGGATTGTTACGAAGCTTGTCGAGACGGCTCGCCGCCCCTTTCAGATAGCGGGGAAACTGTGCCAGGCGCTCCCATGGGTAGGCGAGCAGGAAGTCCTTCGGCATCAGGGCGCCGACCTGGGCCTGGATGTCGGCCACCGCTTCCGGGAAGGTCTTCAGTCCCGCCAGGCGCTTCTGCAGCGCGCCGTGCTCGGCCACCAGCTGGCCGGCCAGACGCATGAACTCCTGCGCCACCAAGGTGATGCGCGGCTTGGCTTCGGCACAACGGCGCGCGAAGGATTCGGCGTCCGCCGGCAGCGGCTCGAGCAGGCAGCAACGGCGCAGCGTGGCGGTAACCAGGCGGGCCTTGAGCTCGGCCTCCGAGCCGAAGTTCATCATCTGCAGCGCCAGCTCGCGGATGCCCGGCAGCTTCTCGATGGCGCGCACTTGGTCCTTCAGGTTGAGCGCAAAGAGGCGCGCCAGCCCGTCGAGGTGGACGCGTGCGGCTTGTTCCGGGGTGTCGTAGGGGCGCAGCGAGACGCTGTCGCCGTCGTCGTGCAGGGCGGGGAAACCGATCACCTCGCGGCCCGCGACGCGCACTTCGAGCAGTTCCGGCAGCGCCCCGAAGGTCCATGCGGTGAAGCCGCTCAGCCCGCCTTCGGCCTCTGCAGGTGCGGCGGCCGCGGGGGGCGCAGCCTTCTTCGGTCCCGCAGCGACCGGCGCCTCGGCCGCTGCGGCCACCCCCTCGATACGCGCAGCGCGGAACTGGCTGGCGACCTGCTCGCGGAACTTCGTCCGCAGCTCGGCGAGGTTGCGCGACTGGCCGAGCACACGGCCGTGCTCGTCGACCAGGCGGAAGTTCATGAAGCAGTGCGGCTTGAGGTTTTCCGCACGAAAACTCTCGGCCGGCAGCTTGAGCGACACCCGCTCTTCGACGAAACGCTGCAGGGCACGCAGCAGCGGCTCGTCGACGTCCAGCTCGCCAGCCGCGAACAGCGCCATGAAGGCGGCCGCGCTGTCGGCGATCGGCTGCAGGCGGTGACGGTGCTTCTGCGGCACGGTGCGCAGCAGCGCGGCGACCTTCTCTTCCAGCAGGCCGGGCACCAGCCACTCGCAGCGCGCCGCGGGGATCTGGTTGAGCATGGCGAGCGGCACAGTCAGCGTGACGCCGTCGTCGGCCTCGCCGGGCGCATGCAGGTAGGCAAGCTTGAGCTTCTGGCCGAGCACCTCGAAGTGGGCCGGGAAGCGCTCGGTGGTAATGCCCTCGGCCTCGTGACGCATCAGCTGCTCGCGGGTCAGATGCAGCAGCTTCGGCTCTGCCTTCTCGGCTGGCTTGCGCCAGCGCTCGAAGCTGGCCAGATCGACCACCTCGGGCGGCAGCTTGGCATCGTAGAAGGCGTGGATCAGCTCCTCGTCGACCAGCACATCGGGGCGGCGGCTCTTGTGTTCCAGGCGCTCGATCTCGGCGACCAGCTTGAGGTTGTGGCGCAGGAAGGGCATGGCGCGCGCCGCACCTTCGGCGATCTCGCCCTGCACCAGGCCTTCGCGGATGAACAGTTCGCGGCACAGCGCAGGGTCGGTGTCGCGGTAGGACACCCCGCGCCGCGCGTAGAGCACCAGGCCATGCACCGTGCCGCGCTCCCAGGCGCGCACCGCGCCGCTGCTCTTCGACCAGTGCGGCTCGAAGACGTGGCGGCGCAGCAGATGGGCGCCGACCTCCTCCACCCATTCCGGCTCGATGCGCGCCAGACAGCGGCCAAACAGGCGCGTGGTGTCCACCAGCTCGGCCGCCATGATCCACTTGCCCGCCTTCTTCGCCAGCGCCGAACCCGGGTGCGGCCAGAAGCGGATGCCGCGCGCGCCCAGGTAGCTGCCGGCCTGCGGCCCGGAGGCGTCCTCGGCGCGGCAGCCGATGTGCCCGAGCAGGCCGGCGAGCAGGGCCTTGTGCAGGGGTTCGTAGGCGATCGGGCGCGCTTCGGCGCCGGCCTCGCCCGCTGCGGCCTTGGCGCCGCGCGACGGCGGTTCGGCCTCGGCGGCGGTCTCCGGGTGCCAGCCGTGCTCGGCGCACAGCGCGTGGAGCTGGGTGTGCACATCGCGCCATTCGCGCATGCGCAGCCAGGACAGGTAGTGCTTCTTGCACCAGGCCTTCTGCTTGCTGCTGCTCTCGTGGCGCAGCGCCTCGCTCCAGGCGCGCCACAGGTGGATGTACCAGAGGAATTCGGAGCGCTGGTCCTGCTCGCCGCCGCGAAAGCGCGCGTGCGCCTGGTCGGCCGCGCCGGGACTGTCCTGCGGGCGTTCGCGCGGGTCCTGCACCGACAGCGCGGCGGCCACCACCAGCATCTCGGCCAGGCAGCCGCGCTCACGCGCGGCGAGGATCATGCGCCCGACCTTGGGATCGAGCGGCAGCTTGGCCAGTTCGCGCCCCACCGCGGTGAGCTCGCGCGCATCATCGTCGCTGACCGCGCCCAGCTCGGTGAGCAACTGGTAGCCGTCGCCGATCATGCGCGGCGACGGTGGGTCGATGAAGGGGAAGTCCTCCACCGCGCCGAGCTTGAGCGCCTTCATGCGCAGGATCACCCCGGCCAGCGAGGAGCGCAGGATCTCCGGGTCGGTGTGCGGCGGGCGGCGCTCGAAATCCTCTTCGTCGTACAGGCGGAAGCAGATCCCGTCCATCACCCGCCCGCAGCGCCCGGCGCGCTGGCGTGCGGCGGACTGGGCAACCTTCTCGATCTGCAGTTGCTCGACCTTGTTGCGGTAGCTGTAGCGCTTGACCCGCGCCAGGCCGGTATCGACCACGTAGCGGATGCCGGGCACGGTGAGCGAGGTCTCGGCCACGTTGGTGGCCAGCACCACGCGCCGCCCGTTGGAGCCGGCGAACACGCGCGCCTGCTCCTGCGCCGACTGGCGCGCAAAGAGCGGTAGGATCTCGGTACCGGCGGCGTGGTGGGCGTGGCGCAGGGCTTCGGCGGCCTCGCGGATCTCGCGCTCGCCGGGCAGGAAGACCAGCACATCGCCGGGGCCACTCAGCTGCGCCTCGTCCACCGCATCGACCAGCGCCTCGTAGAGGTCGCGCTTCTTTGCGTCACGCCGCGCAGGCGTGCCGGCGCTGTCGCCGTCGTCCTCGGCGACCGGGCGGTAGCGCATCTCGATCGGGTAGAGGCGGCCGGAGACCTCGATCACCGGCGCCGGCTGACCGGCGGCGTCGGCGAAGTGGCGGGCGAAGCGCTCGGCATCCAGGGTGGCCGAGGTGACGATCACCTTCAGGTCCGGGCGGCGCGGCAGCAGGGTGCGCAGGTAGCCGAGCAGGAAGTCGATGTTGAGGCTGCGCTCGTGGGCCTCGTCGATGATCAGCGTATCGTAGGCCGACAGCCACGGGTCGCCCTGGGTTTCCGCCAGCAGGATGCCGTCAGTCATCAGCTTGATGTAGGACGAGGCGCTCAGCCGGTCGGTGAAGCGGATCTTGTAGCCCACCGTCTGGCCGAGTTCGCTCTTCAACTCCTGGGCGATGCGTGCCGCCGTGGAGCGCGCGGCGATGCGGCGCGGCTGGGTATGGCCGATCAGGCCCTGCACGCCGCGCCCCAGCTCCAGGCAGATCTTGGGCAGCTGGGTGGTCTTGCCGGAGCCGGTCTCGCCGCACACGATGACCACCTGGTGGGCGGCGATCGCCGCGGCGATTTCCTCGCGGCGCTGGTTGACCGGCAGATCGGCGGGGAAATCGGGCACCGGCAGGGCGGCGCGGCGCGCAGCCACCGCGGCGCGCGAGCGTTCCAGCAGCGCCGCCAGGTCGGCCTGCAGCCGGTCACGTTTGTCGCCGCTGGCATGCCCGAGCGCGCGGGCCAGGCCGATCAGCCGGCCGCGGTCGGCGCTCAGGCAATCGTCGAAGGATACTGTGGAGGGCGCCGGCCGCACGGTGGCGCGAGAGGATCTGGAACTCATCGATGAACCGGCGCTGCGGCCCTCAGGCGCGCAACGCGTTGAACAACAGGTAGCCCGCCCAGGTCATCAGCAGCGTGCCGGCCACGTGCAGGAGCAGGTGACCCGCAAACCAGCCCCACTCGCCGCGCTGGACGAGATGGAAGGCCTCGGCGGAGAAGGTCGAGAAAGTGGTCAGCCCGCCGAGCAGGCCGGTGGTCAGGAGCAGCTTGAGCGCCGGACTGATGCCCGGCCAGGTTTCCAGCAGCGCCAGCGTGCCGCCCATCAGCAGGCCGCCGACCAGGTTGGCCGCCAGCGTGCCCAGCGGCAACAGCGGCAGCAAGGGATTGAGCAGCAGCCCCAGGCCCCAGCGCAGCCAGGCGCCGCAGGCCGCACCCAGGCCGACGGCGAGAAAGGTGGAAGCGCTCAGCTGCATCGGCATCGCGGTCAGTTCCCTGCGGCTTGCGCGGCGAGCCCGGCATCCGCGGCCGTCTCCAGCCGCACGCCTTCCGGCAGGTGCAGGGTGCGGGTCGGGAAGGCGATCTCCGCGCCGTGGCGGGCGACGATCTCGGCGATCTTCAGCATCACGTCCTGCTTGATCTCGTGGAAGGCCACCCAGGCGGTGGTGCGGGTGAAGGTATAGACCATGATGTCGAGCGAGGAGGCGCTGAACTGGTTGAAGTTCACGATCAGGGTCTGCCCCTGGTCGATCTCCGGATGCGCGCGCAGCATGGCCTTGATGTCGGCAACGATGCCGGCCACCCGGTCGATGTCGTCGTAGCGCACGCCCACGGTCTCGTAGATGCGCCGGTTGGTCATGCGCGAGGGGTTCTCCACGGTGATCTGGGTGAACACCGAATTGGGCACGTAGAGCGGACGCTTGTCGAAGGTGCGGATGCGGGTCAGGCGCCAGCCGATCTCCTCCACCGTGCCTTCGATCTGCTTGTCCGGCGACCGTATCCAGTCACCCACCACGAAGGGGCGGTCCAGGTACACCATCAGGCCGCCGAAGAAGTTGGCCAGCAGGTCCTTGGCGGCAAAGCCCACCGCGATGCCGCCGATGCCGCCGAAGGCGAGCACGCCGGAGATCGAGAAGCCCAGGCTCTGCAGCCCGACCAGCACCGAGGTGATCAGCACCGAGACGCGCAGCAGCTTGCCGACCGCGTCGACCGTGGTGCGGTCTATTGACTCGCCGCGCGCCAGGCGCTGCCGCATCACCCCATCCTGCACGTTGCGGATGAACTGGATCAGGAACCAGGTGATGCAGGCGATGACCCCCACGGTGCGCGCCGGGCCCACCGCCTCGAAGATCGCGGTATCGGTCTCGGCCTGCACGATCTGCGCCGCGAAGGCGATGCCCACGATCCAGGCCAGCCAGGTCAGCGGACGTCGCGCAGCCAGAATGAGGGCGTCGTCCCACGGCGTGGCGGTCTGCAGGGAGCGCGCCTCCAGCCTGGCCAGCATGCGGCGCAGGAAGAAGTTGGCCACGACCACCGCCAGCACCACCAGGAAGACCTGGGTGATCAACATCAGCGTGGCGTCGCCGCCGGTGATCTCGGCAAGCAGCTTGTCTACAGGTGTGTCGTCCATCGGATGTCGCTGTCGTCGCGCGGGGCGCGAATTGCGCGATTCTACCGGAGCACCGCCGACCCTGCCCGCACGCCGCCGGTCGCGGACGCGCATCGGCTACAATTGCGCCCATTTCTACGCCGGCATGCGGCCGGCGCATCCCAGCCCGACCTGACACCCATGAGCCACAACACCCCCAAGGACACCGCGCCCGCGGCGAGCAACTTCATCCGCAACATCGTCGACGAGGACAATCGCAGCGGCAAATGGAACGGCCGGGTGGAGACCCGCTTCCCGCCCGAGCCCAACGGCTACCTGCACTACGGCCACGCCAAGTCGATCTGCCTGAACTTCGGCCTGGCCGAACAGTACGGCGGCGTCTGCCACCTGCGCTTCGACGACACCAACCCGGAGAAGGAAGAGCAGGAGTACGTCGACTCCATCGTCGAGGCGGTGCAGTGGCTGGGCTACGACTGGGGTCAGCACCTGTACTTCGCCTCCGACTACTTCGACCGCATGTACGAGTATGCGGAATACCTGATCCGCGCCGGCAAGGCCTACGTCGATTCGCTGTCCGCCGAAGAGATGCGCGCCTACCGCGGCACGCTCACCGAAGCGGGCAAGGACAGCCCCTACCGCAATCGCAGCGTGGACGAGAACCTCGACCTCTTCCGCCGCATGCGCGACGGCGAGTTCCCGGACGGCACCCACATCCTGCGCGCCAAGATCGACATGGCGAGCCCCAACATCAACCTGCGCGACCCGGCCATCTACCGCATCCGCAAGGCGGTACACCACCGCGCCGGCGACAAGTGGTGCGTGTACCCGATGTACACCTTCGCGCACCCGATCGAGGACGCCATCGAGCGCATCACCCACTCGATCTGCACGCTGGAGTTCGAGGACCAGCGCCCGTTCTACGACTGGCTGCTCGACGCGCTCGCCGAAGGCGGCTTCTTCCCGCGCCCGCTGCCGCAGCAGATCGAGTTCGCGCGCCTCAACCTCACCTACGTGGTGCTCTCCAAGCGCAAGCTGATCCAGCTGGTGGACGAAGGCCATGTCGCCGGCTGGGACGACCCGCGCCTGCCCACCCTGGTCGGCGCGCGCCGCCGCGGCTACACGCCGGAAGGCTTCCGCCGCTTCGCCGAGCGCATCGGGGTGTCGAAAGCGGATTCGTGGATCGACATCAGCGTGCTGGAAGAATGCATGCGCGATCACCTCAACGAGGCGGCCGAACGCCGCGTCGCGGTGCTCGACCCCTTGAAGCTCGTCATCACCAACTACCCGGAAGGCGAGAGCGAGCTCTGCCAGGCGCCCAACCACCCGCTCAAGCCGGAACTGGGCAAGCGCGACATGCCCTTCACGCGCGAGCTGTGGATCGAGCGCGAGGACTTCATGGAGGAGCCGGTCAAGGGCTACCACCGCCTCTACCCGGGCAACATGGCGCGCCTGCGCTACGGTTTCGTCATCAAGTGCACCGGCTGCGAGAAGGACGCCGACGGCAACACCACCGCGGTGCTGGCCGAGTACATGCCGGACTCCAAGTCCGGCACCCCGGGCGCCGACAACTACAAGGTCAAGGGCAACCTGCACTGGGTCTCGGCCGCGCACGGCTACCAGGCCGAAGTGCGGCTCTACGACCGCCTGTTCGCCCACCCCTACCCGGGCGCGCGGCGCGAAGGCGATGCCGAAGGCGTCGAGCGCAGCTTCCTCGACGACCTCAACCCCGAGTCCATGCGCGTCATCCGCGCCTGGCTGGAGCCTTCGCTCAAGCACGCCCGACCGGAAGACCGCTTCCAGTTCGAGCGCCACGGCTACTTCGTTGCCGACCGCCGGGACTCGCGCGACGGCGCGCCGGTGTTCAACCGCACGGTGACGCTGAAGGACACCTGGAAGAAGTAAGCCCGCACTTGCCTGCCGCCATGATCCGCGTAGCATGAAGGCGACACGGAAGGGACACGGATCATGACACGCAGGTGGCGCGGCATCCTCATCGCAATCCTGATCGTGGCGGCGCTCGCCGCCCTCGGCGCCTGGCTCGCCCGGCCCGACCCGCTGACCGTCACCGTGAGGGCGGTCGACCGCGGGCGGGTCGAGGCCAGCGTCTCAAACACCCGCGCCGGCGAAGTCGAAGCCTGCCAGCGCACCAAGCTGTCCACCATCCTCGGCGGACGCATCGAATACCTGGGCGTCAAGGAAGGCGACCATGTTGAAGCCGGCCAGGTACTGATGCGCCTGTGGCACGAGGACATCCGCGCCCGCGCCGAGGTGGCCGAGGCCCAGGTGGCCACCGCCAGGAGCCGCGTGCGCGAAGCCTGCACCGTGGCCGGCAACGCCGAACGCGAGGCCGAACGCCAGGAGGCGCTGGCGACCCGCGGCTTCGTGTCCGCCTCGCGCGCCGAGACCGCGCGCAGCGAGGCCGACGCCCGGCGCGCCACCTGCCTCAGCGCGCGTGCCGACCTGACCACCGCCGAACGCCAGCTCGCCGCCGCCGGCGTAGACCTGGGGCGCATCGTCATCGCCGCGCCCTTCGCCGGCACGGTGGCGAAGATCACCGGCGAACTGGGCGAATACTCCACCCCCTCGCCGCCCGGCGTGCCCACCCCGCCGGCCATCGAGCTTTTCGACGACAGCTGCCTGTACGTGAAGGCGCCGATGGACGAGGTCGACGCCCCGCGCATCCAGCCCGGCATGACCGCGCGGGTCAGCGTAGACGCCCTGCCCGGCAAGCACTTCGCCGCCCGCGTGCGCCGCGTCGCACCCTATGTGTCGGCACAGGAGCGCCAGGCGCGCACGGTGGACATCGACGTGGATTTCGCCTCGCAGGACGAGGCGCGCGGCCTGCTGGTGGGCTATAGCGCGGACGTCGAGATCATCCTCGCCACGCGCGAGAACGTGCTGCGCGTACCCACCGCGGCGCTGCGCAGCGGCAACACCGTGCTGGTGGTCGACACCGACGGCGTGCTGGCCGAACGCACGCTGCAGACCGGCGTGGCCAACTGGGAGTACACCGAGGTCACCGACGGGTTGAGCGAGGGCGAGCGCATCGTCACCTCGCTGGAGCGCGAGGGCATCGCGCCCGGCGTGCGGGTGACGACCGAGCCGTCCGCCGGGCGCTGAGCGCGGCCATGGCGCTGATCGAACTCGACGGCATCGAGCGCGTCTTCACCCTGGGCGACAGCCAGGTGCACGCCCTGCAGGACGTGCGCCTGCGCATCGAGGCCGGTGAGTACCTCTCGGTGATGGGCCCCTCCGGCTCGGGCAAGTCCACCCTGCTCAACCTGCTCGGCCTGCTCGACCGCCCCAACGCCGGCCACTACCGCCTGGAAGGGCGCGACGTGACCACGCTGTCGGCCGACGAGCAGGCCCGCGTGCGGCGCGAGCGTATCGGCTTCGTGTTCCAGAGCTTCCACCTGGTGCCGCGCCTGTCGGCCGCCGAGAACATCGCCCTGCCGCTGATGCTCGCCGGCCTGCCGAGCGCCGAACGCCACGCGCGGGTGGCGCGCGCGCTCGCCGACTTCGGTCTGGAGACGCGCGCCGACCACCGCCCCGACCAGCTCTCCGGCGGCCAGCGCCAGCGCGTGGCAATCGCCCGCGCCACCATCATGCAGCCGGCCATGCTGCTGGCCGACGAACCCACCGGCAACCTCGACCGCGCCACCGGCCAGGAAGTCACCCGCCTGCTTGAAGAACTCAACGGACGCGGCGTGACCCTGATCGTGGTCACCCACGATCCGGCCATGGGCGAACGCGCCCGGCGCTGCCTCCGCATGGAAGACGGGCGCATCGTCGGCGACCTGCAGCAGGCGCCGGCCGACCCCGCCGCCACGCCAGACGCAGGCCGCTGATGCGCGCCGCCGACACCCTGCGCTTCGCCACCCGCGCGGCCACCGGCAACCCTCTGCGCACCGCCCTGATGGTGCTGGCGATGGCAATCGGCGTGGCCGCGGTGGTCGTGCTCACGGCCCTGGGCGACGGCGCGCGGCGCTACGTGGTCGGCGAGTTCGGCTCGCTGGGCAGCAACCTGGTGATCGTGCTGCCCGGGCGTTCCGAGACCGGCGGCATCAATCCGGGCAGCTTCGTCACCTCCACCCCGCGCGACCTCACCGTGGAAGACGCCCAGGCGCTGCTGCGCTCGCCGCTGGTCACCCGTATCGCCCCGCTGGCGGTGGGCAACAGCGAGATCTCGGCCGGCGGCCGGCTGCGCGAGGTGATGGTGCTGGGCACCAGCGCGGACTTCACCGCGGTGCGCGAACTCGAGCTCGCCGCCGGGCGCTTCCTGCCGCGCGAAGACCTGCGCCGCGCCACCAACATCGCGGTCATCGGCGCCACCATCCAGCGTGAGCTGTTCGGCAACGAGCGCGCGGTCGGTCGCCTGGTGCGCATCGGCGACCGGCGCTTCCGGGTGATCGGCGTGATGGCCGCCGCCGGCCAGGGCCTGGGCATGAACACCGACGAACAGGTGATCATCCCGGTCGGTGCAGCGCTGGCGATGTTCGACACCAACAGCCTGTTCCGCATCCTGGTCGAAGCCCGCAGCCGGGGCGCGCTGGAAGCCGCCAAAACCGACATCGCCGAGATCATCCGCAGCCGCCACGCGGGCGAGGAAGACGTCACCCTGCTGACCCAGGACGCGGTGCTCAATACCTTCGACCGCATCCTCGGCACGCTGACCCTGGCGGTGGCCGGCATTGCCGCGATCAGCCTGGCGGTGGCGGGCATCCTGGTGATGAACGTGATGCTGGTCTCGGTCACCCAGCGCACCGCCGAGATCGGCCTGCTCAAGGCCCTGGGCGCCGAGGCGCGGGCGATCCGCAACGCCTTCCTGATGGAGGCCAGCCTGCTGTCGCTGGGCGGCGGACTGGCCGGACTGGCCGTCGGCCACGGCGGCGCCGCGCTGCTGCGCCTGCTCTACCCGGCCCTGCCGGCCTGGCCGCCGGACTGGGCGGTGGCCGCCGGGCTGGGCACGGCCCTGGTCACCGGCATCGTCTTCGGCGTGCAGCCGGCGCGCCGGGCCGCCCGCCTGGACCCGGTCCAGGCCCTGGCCAAGAGGTGAGCAACATGGCCTGGCGCGACTTCCTGCTGCTGGCACTGCGTGCGCTCACCGCCCACCGCCTGCGCAGCTTTCTCACCCTGCTGGGCATCGCGGTCGGCATCGCCGCGGTCATCCTACTCACCTCCATCGGCGAGGGCGTGCACCGCTTCGTGCTCGCGGAGTTCACCCAGTTCGGCACCAACGTGATCGAGATCACCCCGGGCCGCCAGGGCGCGCGCGGCGGCCCGCCCGGCCTGCCCAACACCTCGCGCGAGCTGACCCTGGACGATGCCGCCGCCCTGGAGCGCCTGCCGCAGGTGACCGGGGTGACCCCGGTGGTGTTCGGCAACGCCGAGGTGCATGGCAACGGCCGGGTGCGGCGCACCGCGATCTATGGCGTGGGCGCGGGCTTCTCACAGGTGTTCACCCTGCAGGTGCGCAGCGGCCGCTTCCTGCCGCCGGACGATCCGGCCCACGCACGCGCCTTCGTGGTGCTGGGCGCCAAGCTCAAGCGCGAGCTGTTCGGCGAGGCGAGCGCCCTCGGCGAACGGGTGCGCATCGGCGGCGAACGCTACCGGGTGATCGGCGTAATGGAGGAAAAGGGCCAGATCCTCGGCTTCGACCTCGACGACACCGCCTACATCCCCGCCGGGCGCGGGCTGGCGCTGTTCCAGCGCGACGGCCTGATGGAGATCAACGTGTCCTACGCCGAGGGTGTGCCCGCGGCCAGCGTCGCAGCCGAGGTGCGCCGCGTGCTCGAAGCGCGCCACGGCCGCGTGGACTTCACCCTGACCACCCAGGAAGACATGCTGCGCACGCTGTCGAACATCCTCGACATCCTCACCGCCGCGGTGGGCGCGCTGGGCGGCATCTCGCTGGCGGTGGGCGGGGTGGGCATCGTCACCATCATGACCATCGCGGTGGCCGAACGCACCAACGAGATCGGCCTGCTGGTGGCCCTGGGCGCACGGCGCAGCACGGTGCTACTGCTCTTCCTCGCCGAAGCGGTGCTGCTCTCCGCACTGGGCGGCGTGCTCGGCCTGCTGGCCGGCGCGGGCATCGCCCAGCTCGTCGGCGTCCTCCTGCCGGCCCTGCCGGTCGCCACACCCTGGCACTTCGTGGTGCTGGCCGAGGTGGTGGCGGTGGTCATCGGCCTGGTCGCCGGCGTACTGCCGGCACGCCGCGCCGCCGGTCTGGACCCGGTCGAGGCGCTGCGCGCCGAGTAGCCCGGAAACGGGTCGGCCGCGGTCGCTCCGTTTGCGCAGGATCAAGAACTTCCGTAATAGTCCCTCACATCCGCCCCTCCCTGCCTAGATTGAAAACAGAGAAAGGTCCGCTGACGCGGACCGCACAATGGCAGGAGGAGATCATGTGTTTCTTCGATTCCCCGGTTGCGCCTTGTGAGAAGGTGCACGAGATGGTGTTGCTGGACGAAACCCAGCAGGAGTGCGCGTACGAGCATGACTGCCCGCCCGGCCGCGAGTGCCCGCTGGCCGGCCGTTTCACCGAGGTGAGCGGCATCGACCCAGAACACGCCGAGCAGTTCGCGACGACGCACCACGCGCCCTAGTCCAGCGCTGCGCGGAACGATGCGCGGCAAGGCCCCTCGCAGGAGTGGCCTTGGCCGCGTTGCAGCCCAGCCAACGGATGCCGGGCATCCCCGCTTTTGCCTTGGCTCCGTTTACCGGTCGGTACACCTTGTTTGTGCGAGAATGCCGGGCGCTTTTCGCGCCGCGCCCGCACGTCGCGGGCACCTACCGCAACGGACTGACCGGAATCCATGGACTGGCTGCAAGTCGTCATTCTCTCGGTGCTGCAGGGGCTCACCGAGTTCCTGCCCATTTCCAGCTCGGCACACCTCATCCTCGTTCCCACGCTGACCGGCTGGCCGGACCAGGGTCTGGCCTTCGACGTGGCGCTGCACATCGGCAGCCTCACCGCCGTGGTGATCTACTTCCGCCGCGACCTCGCCGGCATGGCAAGGAGCTGGACACGCTCGCTCACCACCCGCCAGCTCGATGCCGACGCCCGCCTGGCGTGGGCGGTGCTGCTCGGCACCATCCCGGTGGGCCTCGCCGGCCTGGCCACCAAGGACATCGTCGAAACCCACCTGCGCTCGCCGGTCATGCTGGCCATCGGGCTGATCGCCTTCGGCCTGCTGCTTAGCTGGGCGGACTGGCGCCATCGCGGCACCCGCAGCGAGCACCAGATCACCTGGCGGGACGTGCTCATCGTCGGCTGCGCCCAGGCCCTGGCCCTGTTTCCCGGCACCTCGCGCTCGGGCATCACCATGACCGCGGCGCTGATGGCCGGCCTCAGCCGCGAAGGCGCCTCGCGCTTCTCCTTCCTGCTGTCCATCCCGGTGATCGTGCTCGCCGGCGGACTGGAAACCCGCGAACTGCTGAGCAACGGCCACCCGGTGGACTGGAACGCGCTGTGGCTGGGCGCGGTGCTGTCGGGCATCAGCGCCTACCTGTGCATCCATTACTTCCTGGTCTTCATCAACCGCATCGGCATGCAGCCCTTCGTCGCCTACCGCCTGCTGCTCGGCGCGATCCTGCTGTGGCTCTACCTGTAGCGAACGACGGAACCCACTGCGCCTGGCGCAGCAGCACATGTTCGCCCATGATGAAACAGCGCCGGCGCGCACCGGCCGCTCTTCATGACCCACGGAGGTGAACGATGAATTTCCTGATGTTCCTGCTGATCGGTCTCGTGGCCGGCTGGCTGGCCGGCATCGTGGTGCGCGGCGGCGGCATGGGCCTGCTCGGCAACCTGGTGGTCGGCGTGGTCGGCGCCTTCATCGGCGGCACGCTGTTCAGCTTCTTCGGCTTTGCGTCCGGCAGCGGCATGCTGGGCAGCCTGCTGGTGGCCACCGTCGGCGCCGTGGTGCTGCTGGTGCTGGTGCGCGCGATCAAGCGCGCCTGAACACGGCAATCAAGCGGCCGGCGCGCCCTCGCCCGCCCCGCTGGCACCACGGGCGGCGACATGTGACGGAAAGCGCCGCATCAGCCACAGCAGCAGCGGCAGGCCGAGCAGGGCCAGCCCCGCGGTGAAGGTGAAGAAGGTGGCCCAGTCGCCGTCCAGGCGGTCCACCATGTAGCCGGCCGAGGCCGACAGCCAGATGCGCGACAGATTGCCCAGCGAGGCGAGCAGCGCGTACTGGGTGGCGGTGTACGCGACATTGCACAGCCCCGAGAGATAGGCGACGAAGGCCACGGTGACCAAGCCGGTGGTGAAGCTGTCGGACACCACCGCCACCGCCAGCATCCACTTCTGCTGACCAACCACGGCGAGCGCGGAATAGGTGAGATTGGTCGCCGCGGTCAGGAAGCCGGCGACGAACAGCGCGCGCAGCACGCCGATGCGCGCTGCCAGCACGCCGCCGAGGAAGACCCCGACCATGTTCGCCGCAAAGCCATACACCTTGGAAACCTCGGCAATGGTCTCCAGCGAGAAGCCCAGTTCGCGGTAGAACACCCCGGACATGCGCCCCAGCATGGCGTCGCCGAACTTGAACACGAAGACGAAGACCAGCACCAGCAGCCAGCCGTCACGCCGCATGAATTCGGCAAAGGGCGCCACCACCGCGTTGTACAGCCAGGCCGCCACCGCCGCGGCCCCAGCCGGCAGACGGCCGGCGAGGCGTGCGCGCACGGCGGCCTCCTCCTCGGCCACGCGGCGCGGAATGGCGCGCACCGGCTCGGGGCTGGCGAGGATGGCCAGCACGCCGACCAGCACCGCCAGCGCGAGGATCTGGTAGGACGCCTGCCAGCCGAACTGCCCGGCCAGCAGCAGCCCGCCTGCGCCGCCCACCAGCGTGCCGCCCAGGTGCCAGCCCCAGATCGCCACCGCCGAGCCGGCGCCATACTGCTCGGGCGTGAGCGAGTCGATGCGGTAGGCGTCGATCACGATGTCCTGGGTGGCGCTGGCGGTGGTCACCAGCAGCGTGGCCACCGCCATCATCCACAGGTGCTGGGCGGGCGCCGAATAGGACATCCACAGGATGGCGCCGATCAGCGCGATCTGCGTGGCCAGCGCCCAGCCGCGCCGCCGCCCGAAGCGGTCGGTGAGCCAGGGCAGGCGCAGGTGGTCGATCAGCGGCGCCCACAGGAAATTGATCGCGTAGGGGGTGGCGGCGAGCGCAAACAGCCCGATGTCGGTGCGGCTCACGCCTTCGTCGCGCAGCCAGATCGACAGGTTGGAAAACACCAGCGGCGCCGGCAGGCCGCTGGAGAAGCCCAGCGCCAGCAGGGTCAGCATGCGGCGGTTGAGGTAGGTGGCGAAGGCCGCCGCCAGCCGGTCACGCATCAGAAGTGCTCGTCCTCGCGGAGGTAGCGCCACTGCCCGGCGGGCAGGTCGCCCAGGCGCACCTTGCCGATGCGCACGCGCTTCAGGCCCACCACCTTGAGGCCGACCAGCTCGCACATGCGGCGGATCTGGCGCTTGCGCCCTTCGCGCAGCACGAAGCGCAGCTGGTCCGGGTTGGCCCATTCGACCTGGGCCGGGCGCAGCCTGCGGCCGTCCAGCTCGAGGCCGTGGTTGAGCAGGGCCAGGCCCTCGGCCGAGAGCTCGCCTTCGACGCGCACCAGGTACTCCTTGTCGACCTTGGAGTCGTCGCCGATCAACTGGCGGGCGATGCGTCCGTCCTGGGTCAGTACCAGCAGGCCGGTGGAATCGATGTCCAGCCGCCCGGCGGGCGCCAGGCCCTTGAGATGGCTGTAGTGGAAGTTCTGCGCCTCGCCGACGTCGAACTGGTTCTCCGCCTTGATCAGCACCACCGCCGGCTCGTAGCCCGGCTCCGGCTGGCCGGAGACATAGCCCACCGGCTTGTGAAGCAGGATGGTCACGCGCTGCGCCTGCTGGCGGCGCGCCTCGGGTGCGACGGTGATGTTGGCGCCCGGATCGATGCGGGTGCCCAGTTCGGTGATCCGCCGGCCGTCCACGAACACCCAGCCGCGCTCGATCAGCCCGTCGGCCTCGCGCCGCGAGCACAGGCCGCGCTCGGCCATCACCTTGGACAGGCGCACACCCTCGGGCGCGCCCTCTGCAGTGCCGGCAGGGCTGCGCGGGGTGGGCTGCGGACGTGGCGTGGCGGCGCGTGCGGGGCGGTCGGTGCTGCGGCGATCCATCGTGGTGCGGGCAGGGCGTTCGGCGGGCGCTCGGCCGGGCTTGCCGCCTGCTTCAGTCGCGGTGCGACGCGCCGGCTGGCGCTCGCGTCCCTCGGCCGCCTTGGGCGCAGCGCGGCTGGAAGCCCGTTCCGCCGCATCGCGCGGCGCACCGGTATTGGCCCGCGTCTCCTTGGCCCGGCGCTCGCCGCGCGCAGCGGGCGACGGCTTCCGGTCACTCTTGGACGCGGCCGGCTTGCGTGCCGGCGCAGCGTCCTGCTTGGCCGTGACCGCGTCCGGCGAGTCTGCGGCCGGTTCGGCCGGCTCGGTCTCGGGTGCGCGCGCGCGGACCTTGAGGGTGCCGGCGACGCGGGACGGCGCGGGCGCGGGGGGAGTTCTGCGTGTGGTGTTCACTGGAAACCTCGGGCCGTCCGGAGAAAGGCCGGATCAAAGCCCAGCATTATCCTTGAAACCGCCCCGAGCGCGGTCGCCTGTACGTGCGCTCAGGCGCGCGGCGCCTGCTCGGGACGCTCCTCGCCCTCGCCTTCCGGCAGGCCGTCGAAGGTGCTCCAGCCTTGCGGACGGCCAGTGGACGGCAGATCGCCGCGCAGTTCCTCATGCTCGTGCAGATGCGCCTTGGCGATGAAATGCGCGGAGATCGGCGCGGTGAGGAAGAGGAACACGCTGATCAGCACCTCGTGGATCGACAGCGTGCCCTCGATGGCGAAGAAGAACAGCATGGAGGCCGCCAGCGCACCGCCCACGCCCAGGGTGGTGGCCTTGGTCGGCCCGTGCAGGCGGGTGAGCAGTTCGGGCAGCTTGACCAGGCCGATCGAGCCGATCAGGGCGAAGATGCCGCCGAGCACGATCAGCACGGAAACCAGCAGTTCGAGCAGGAAGTTCATCGTCGTCTCACTCGATGACGTCGCCGCGCAGGATGAAGCGGCAGTAGGCGACCGTGGAAACGAAGCCGAACATGGCGAACAGCAGCGCGGCCTCGAAGAACACCGTGGTGCGCTGCTGGATGCCGAACAGGATGATCAGCGCGATGACGTTGATCACCATGGTGTCCACCGCCAGCACGCGGTCCATCAGCGAAGGGCCGCGCAGCAGACGCCACAGGTTGAGCAGTACGGCCATCGACACCGCGACATAGCCGAAGTTGAGGGCATGTTCGATCACGGGAAGATCTCCATCAGGCGGGCCTCGTAGCGCTCCTTCATCTGCCGCACCGCTTCCTCGGCGTCGGGCGCATCCAGGCAGTGCACCAGCAGGCTGCGGCCGTCGGCCGACAGGTCGCAAGACACCGTGCCCGGCGTCATGGTGATGGTGCCGGCCAGCACGGTGATCGCCTCGGGCGAGCGCAGTTCCAGCGGCACGGTCACCCAGCGCACGTGCAGCTCGTCGGCGCGGCGGAACAGGATCAGACGGGCGACCTGCAGGTTGGCCACCACCACGTCCCAGGCCACCAGCGCCATGTAGGAGAAGGCTTTGCCGTAGGCCTTCACCGGCGGGCGCTCCGGCCAGAAGTTGCTGGTGATGATAGGGATCACCACCCCGAGCAGGCTGCCCATCAGCAACCCGCCGGCACTGAAGTTGTTGAGCAGCAGCATCCACAGCGCGATCAGCACCACGGTCAGCAGGGGGTGCGGCAGCCAGCGCTGCATGAAGCTGCGCCCGTCGTTGTCGGACCTGTCAGCCATCACTGCCCTCCTCCTGCCGCGCCCAGCACGGCATCGATGTAGCCCGCCGGCGCGAAGACCTGTGCCGAGGCCTGTTCCAGCCACGCGTGGACCGGTCCGGCCGCCACCGTCAGCACCGCCAGCACCGCCAGCAGTCCGCCCACCGCCACGAAAGGCAGCACCGGCGCCGGCCGCCGGCTCGCAGTGGCAGGCGCCTCCAGCGCGTGGCTCTTCCAGAACACCAGGCTGCCACCGCGCGCAAAACCCAGGATGGCGAGCAGGGAAGTGGCCAGGATCAGCGCCCAGAACCACACCGCCTGCGGATGAGCGCGCACCGCGTCGAGCACCAGCAGCTTGCCGAGGAAGCCCGACAGCGGCGGCATGCCGGCCACCGCGATGGCGGCGGCGAAGAACAGCCCGGCGATCAGCGTGCCCTGGGCGAAGCGCGGGGCCAGCGCCAGGCGGTCGCGCTGCACGCCGCGGCGCTCGGCGACCAGGTCTGCAATCAGGAACAGGGCCGCGGCGCCGAAGGTGGAATGCACGAGATAGAACAGCGCGGCACTGAGCGCCTGCGGGGTGAACACCGACACCGTGGCGAGCAGCATGCCCATGGAGCCGATCACCGCGAAGCTGGCCATCTGCCCCAGGCTGCGCGCGGCGAACACGCCGCTCATGCCCAGCACCAGGGTCAGCAGCCCCGCCGGCAGCAGCCAGGGCGCGGCAATCCACGCCGCCTCGCCGGCATCCGCGCCGAAGGCCAGCACGTAGAGCCGGATGATGGAATAGGCGCCGACCTTGGTCATGATGGCGAACAGCGCCGCCACCGGGCCGGGCGCATTGGCATAGGTGCCGGGCAGCCAGAAATGCAGCGGCACCAGCGCCGCCTTGACGCCGAACACCAGCAGCAGGAGCACCGCCCCGGTCTGCAGCAGGGCCTGGTCGGCGGCCGGCACCTGCGGCACCTTGATCGCCAGGTCGGCCATGTTGAGCGTGCCGGTGACGCTGTAGATCAGGCCCACCGCGATCAGGAACAGCGAGGAGCCGACCAGGTTGGTGACCACATACTGCACGCCAGCCTTCACCCGCAAGCCGCCACCGCCATGGACCATCAGGCCGTAGGAGGCGATCAGCAGGATCTCGAAGAACACGAAGAGGTTGAAGAAGTCGCCGGTGAGGAAGGCGCCGTTCAGGCCCATCAGCTGGAACTGGAACAGCGGATGGAAGTGCTTGCCGCGCTCGTCCCAGCCGCCGATCGCGTACAGCAGCACGCCCAGCCCGAGCGCCGCGGTGAGCACCAGCATCAGCGCCGACAGGCGGTCGAGCACCAGCACGATGCCGAAGGGCGCCACCCAGTCGCCCAGCGCATAGGAGCGGATGCTGCCATCGCTCGCCATGACCAGCAGCACCACGCCGAGGACCAGCAGCAGCACGCAGGAGGCCACCGCGAACACCCTGGAGAGCAGGCGGTCGTGGCGGGCGGCGATGACCAGCACCGCCCCGAGCACCGCCGGCAGCAGGATGGGAAGGATGAGCCAGTGGTTCATACGCTCTCCTCCACCGCGGAGGGCGGACGGGCCGTATCACCCTGCTTGCGGCCGAGCAGCTTCCAGTCGTCCTCGCGCGCCTCGGGCGAGGCCTCGCCGGGCAAGTCGACGTGATCGTTGCCGGTCTCGAGGTATGCGCGCAGCGCCATCACCACCACCACCGCGGTCATGCCGAAGGAGATCACGATGGCGGTCAGCACCAGGGCCTGGGGCAGCGGATCGACATAGGCCGCGGCTTCGGGGCTGATCACCGGCGGCAGGTTCACCGCCAGGCGGCCGGTGGCGAACAGGAACAGGTTGGTGGCATAGGTCAGCAGCGACAGGCCGATGATCACCGGGAAACTGCGGGCGCGCAGGACCAGGTAGATGCCGGCGGTGGTCATGGCGCCGATCGCGGTGGCGATGAGGAACTCCATCAGTGCGACTCCCCGTTCGGCACGGCGCTCGGATCGACGTCCATCGCCGTCTTGTTGACCGCGCGGTGCGCGGTCCACCGCCCCATGCGCGACAGGTTGGCCAGCGCCAGCATCACCGCGCCGACCACGGTGAGGAACACGCCGGTATCGAATGCCATCGCGCTGGCCAGTTCGAACTCGCCGATCACCGGCAGGTGCACATGGGCGAAGGCGGAGGTCAGGAAGGGGCGGTCCAGCACCATGGCCGCGATGCCGGTGGCCGCGGCCACCAGCACGCCGCTGCCTATCATCGCGTGGTACTTCACCTTGACCCGCTGCGCCGCCCAACCGAAGCCGCTCGCCATGTACTGCATGATCAGCGCGATCGACACGACCAGCGCGGCGATGAAGCCGCCGCCGGGCTGGTTGTGGCCGCGCAGGAAGATGTAGACGCCGACCAGCAGGGCCAGCGGCAGCATCACCCGGGTGGCGACCACCATGATGATCGGGTGGCGATCCACCGATACCGGCAGGTCCGGCGTCCACGCGCTCAGCCGGCGCGCGACGCGGCCGTGCAGCGCGCCGTCCAGCAGGGCATAAATGGCCAGCGCGGCAATGCCGAGCACGATGATCTCGCCGAAGGTGTCGAAGCCGCGGAAGTCCACCAGGATGACGTTGACCACGTTGGTGCCGCCCCCGCCGCTCACCGCATTCTCCAGGTAGTAGGTGGACAGGGAGGTGCCGTCGCGGGTCATCATCGCCCAGCTCACCGCCGCCATGCCGCCGCCGGCCGCCAGCGCCAGCACCGCGTCGCGCAGGTGGCGCAGCGGCTGTGCGCGCACCGTGCTGGTCACCGGGCTCTCCTTGGGCAGGAAGTAGAGGGCGAGCAGGATGAGGATCACCGTGGTGACCTCGACCGAGATCTGGGTCAGCGCCAGGTCGGGAGCGGACAGATAAATGAAGGCCACGCAAACGATCAGGCCCACGGCCCCCACCACCAGCACCGAGAGCAGGCGCTTGCGGAAGAACACCACCGCGAGCATGCAGCCGCCGAGCAGCAGCACCCAGGCCACTACCGCGACCGGCGGCATTGGCAGCGGCGCGCGCGTGCCGGCCGCGTGCGGCGCGCCGAGGAAGGCGGCGAAACCGGCCAGCACCATGGCAGCGATGGCAAAGGCCAGGTAGCGCTGCAGCGAACCGTTGTGCAGGCCGTGGGTGAAGCGCCCGGCCAGCGCCAGCGCGCCGCCCAGCGTGGCGTCGAACATCGCCTTGGCCTCCGGATGCGGCCCGGCCTGCCACAGGGCGCGCACCCGCGGATAGGCCAGGATGAGCAGCAGGCCGACCGCCACCGCCACCGCCGACATGCCGAGCGCCAGGGTGAAACCGTGCCAGATCGACAGGTGGAAGTCCGGCACCGGCCCACCGATCACCGCAGCGGCGGTGGCACGCACCAGAGTGCCGGCCATGGTCTCAGGGAACAGCCCGATCAGCACCACCAACGCCACCAGCAGCGCGGGCGGCAGCCACATGCCGGCCGGCGGGTCGTGCGGCGGATGCGGATAGTCGTCGCGGCGGCGGCCGAAATATACGTGCAGGATGTAGCGGAAGGAATAGGCCACCGAGAACAGCGCGCCGACCGTGGCCAGCAGCGGCACCAGCCAGCCCTGCCCGGCCCAGGCGGTGTGCGCGGCCTCGTGCAGCATCATCTCCTTGGAGAGGAAGCCGTTGAGCAGCGGCAGGCCGGCCATCGAGGCTGCGGCCAGGGTGGCCAGGGTGGCGGAGATCGGCATCAGCAAGGCCAGCCCGCCGAGGCGCTTGATGTCGCGCGTGCCGGCCTCGTGGTCCACGATGCCGGCGTTCATGAACAGCGCGGCCTTGAAGGTGGCGTGGTTGATGATGTGGAACACCCCGGCCACCGCCGCCATCGGCGTGCCGAAGCCGAACAGCATGGTCACCAGCCCCAGGTGGCTGACCGTGGAGTAGGCCAGCAGGCCCTTGAGGTCGTCCTTGAAGAGCGCGATGAAGGCGCCGATCACCATGGTCAGCAGGCCGGCCGTGGCCACCAGGTAGAACCAGGCCTCGGTGCCGGCCAGCACCGGCCACATGCGCGCCATCAGGAACAGCCCCGCCTTCACCATGGTGGCCGAGTGCAGGTAGGCCGACACCGGGGTGGGCGCGGCCATGGCGTGCGGCAGCCAGAAGTGGAAGGGGAACTGCGCGCTCTTGGTGAAGCAACCGGCGAGGATCAGCACCAGCGCGGGCAGGTAGAGCTCGGATTCGCGGATCGCCTCACCGTGCTGCAGGATCACCGAGAGGTCGTAGGAGCCGACGATGTGGCCGAGGATCAGCATGCCGGCGATCATCGCCAGCCCGCCGGCGCCGGTCACGGCGAGCGCCATGCGTGCGCCCTGGCGGCCTTCCGGCAGGTGCTTCCAGTAGCCGATGAGGAGGAAGGACGACAGGCTGGTCAGTTCCCAGAACACCAGCAGCAGCAGGATGTTGTCGGACAGCACGATGCCCACCATGGCGCCCTGGAAGAGCAGCAGGTAGCTGTAGAAGCTGCCCATCGGGTCTTCCTTCGCCAGGTAGAAGCGGGCGTAGGTGATGATCAGGAGGCCGATGCCGAGGATCAGCGTGGCGAACAGGAAGCCCAGGCCGTCGAGGAAGAAGTTTGCGTTCAGTCCCAGCGCCGGCAGCCAGTTCCACTGCGCCTGCACCACCTCGCCGCGCAGCACCACCGCCGGGGCGTGGACCATCAACAGCGCGAAGGCCAGCAGGGTGATGAAACCCGTGGTCAGCGCGCAGGCATTGCGCCCGGCGCGGATCATCAACGCCGGCAGCATCGCCCCGAGGAAGGGCAGCATCACGATCAGGGCAAGACTCATCGACAGGACCCGGCAATGCGTGCGCAAAAACGGCCGGGTGGACCACCCCGGCCATAGCAAGTTCGGGTACGCCTGCGGCAGACCCTATTGCGGCAAAGTATATCGACGGTGACTGATGCGCACCATCTAAATCGGCGCCGAAGGGCGCCGATTCAGGGAAATCCACAATCCAAAGAGCGGGCTGCGGCTCAGGCCTGGCGCACCAGGATCAGGTGGACACGATAGGGGCCGTGCGCCCCGAGCACGATTGTCTGCTCGATGTCGCCGGTGCGCGAGGGCCCGGAAATGAAGTTCACCGCGCGCGGCAGTTCGCCCAGTTCGGCGCGCGCCAAGGCCCAGCCGTCCTCCATGCCGGCGACGATGCGCGACTCCGGCACGATGGCGATATGGGTCTCCGGCAGCAGGCTGGTCGAGGGCGGCGCATCCGGCGCCGAGCAGGTCATCAGCGTGCCGGTCTCGGCGATCGCGCAGAAGCAGCCGGTGATGCCGACCAGGTCCTCGTCGCGCGCCGCGCGCGCCTCGGCCTGGATGCCGGCCGCGGCCCACGGCAGGTTTCCGTACTTCGGCCACACCACCGCCTGCGGCTGCAACTGGCGGTCGGCAAGGAAGCGCGCCACCGCGGCCGGCACCTCGTCCAGCGTGTCGACCACATCCACGGTGGACGACTGCACGCCGGATTCATGGCAGAAGCGCGCGACCAGATCGGTGCCCAGTTGAGGGCGCGGTCCCTGGGTGCGCGCGGCAAAGGCGGCGCGCACGTCGGTCTCGCCTTCGTGGCGGTTCTGGTCGCTGCGGCCGAGCGCAACGCGCACGCGGAACAGGATGTCTTCTCGGGCGTCCATGGCTTCTTCCGTGAGTTTCTTCGCTAGATCAGGCCAGCCGGTTGCGCGGCGCGCCGGCGGCAAAGGCTTCGATGTTGTCGATCACCTGGTCGGCCAGGCGCTGCATCGCCTGGGCGGAGGCCCAGGCCACGTGCGGGGTGACGATCAGGTTGGGGAGGTCGGCGTCGAGCAGCGGATTGCCGTCGCGCGGCGGTTCGGTGGACAGCACGTCGGTGGCCGCACCGGCGATTAGTCCGGCACGCAGGGCCTCGGCGAGCGCCACTTCGTCCACCAGCCCGCCGCGCGAGGTGTTCACCAGGATCGCCGTGGGCTTCATGCGCGCGAGTTCGGCCGCGCCGATCAGGCCGCGGGTGTTGTCCTTGAGCGGACAGTGCAGCGAGATCACGTCGGCCTCGGCCAGCACCTGCTCGAAGGCGGCGTAGCCCTCGCGCACCGTGGTCGCGCCGCGGTGTTCGGCGAACAGTACGCGCATGCCGAAGGCCTCGCCCAGGCGCGCGACGCCCTGCCCCAGTCCCCCGCGGCCGACGACGCCCAGGGTGGCGCCGGCCAGGTCGCCGATCGGGTGGTCGAAGAAGCAGAAGTTCTCGGACCGCGCCCAACGCCCGGCGCGCACGTCGGCGACATAGTCGAGCAGCCGGCGGCGCAGCGCGAGGATCAGCATCATGGCGTGCTCGGGCACGGTATCCACCGCGTAGCCGCGCACATTGGAGACCACGATGCCGCGTTCCCGGCAGGCCGCCAGGTCGATGTTGTCCGCGCCGGTGGCGGCCACCGCGATCATGCGCAGCTCGGGCAACGCGGCGATTTCCGCCGCGCCCAGCTTCAGCTTGTTGATGATCGCCACCTGGGCGCCGGCCAGCCGTGCGACCAGTTCGGCCTGCGTCGTCGCCGGGTGCTCGATCCAGCGGTGCTCGATTGCCGGGGCACGGAACTGCGCACCGACCGCATCGCGCTCGGGGCAGACGATGGTGATCACCGCGCTGCCCCCTTGCGCCGCTCGGCGTAGAGCTCGCGGAAGGTGCGCCCCTCCGGCGCCGGGAAATCCCGCCCCTTGGTCCACTCCTGGGCCACGCCAAGCACACGGATGCGGTCGGTGCCGTCGGCCAGCCAGTTGAGGTAGCGCACGCCGATCCTGGTGGCCAGCGCATAGAGCTTGGGATGGCGCGCCACCCAGCCCCAGGCGCGCAGCGCGAGGCGTTCGCTGCGCGGACGCAGGTCCATGTCCACCTGCTTCTCGCGCAGGCCGCGCAGCAGCTCGGGCAGCGGGATCTTCACCGGGCAGACCACGCTGCACTGGCCGCACAGCGTGGCCGCGTGCGGCAGGTCGAGCGCGTTGGCGATGCCGGTGTAGAGCGGCGTGAGCACCGAGCCCATCGGCCCCGGGTACACCCAGCCGTAGGCGTGCCCGCCAACGGTCTGGTACACAGGGCAGTGGTTCATGCACGCGCCGCAGCGGATGCAGCGCAGCATCTCCTGGAACTCGGTGCCGACCAGGCTGGCGCGGCCGTTGTCCACCAGGATGAAGTACAGGTGCTCGGGGCCGTCGAGCTCGTCTGCGCCCTTCACCCCGGTGAGCACCGACACGTAGTTGGAGATGTGCTGCCCGGTGGCCGAACGCGGCAGCAGGCGCATCAGCGTGGCGAAATCCTCCAGCGTCGGGATGACCTTCTCGATGCCGGTGATCACCACGTGCACCTTGGGCATGGTGGTCACCATGCGGCCGTTGCCCTCGTTGGTGACCAGGGTCACCGAGCCGGTTTCGGCGATCAGGAAATTGCCGCCGGAGACGCCCATCTCGGCGGTGAGGAAGTGGCCACGCAGGGCCTCGCGCGCCTCGCGGGTCATCTCCTCGATGCCGCTCTTCTTCGGCTTGCCATGGGTGCGCACGAAGAGCTCGGCAACCTCTTCCTTGGACTTGTGGAAGGCCGGGGCGATGATGTGCGAGGGCGGTTCGTTGTCGTTGATCTGCAGGATGTACTCGCCCAGGTCGGTCTCCACCGGCTGGATGCCGGCAGCGGCGAGCGCCTTGTTGAGCGCGGCCTCCTCGGAGAGCATGGACTTGGACTTGACCACCTTGGTCACGCCGTGGCGCTTGGCGATCTCGGTGACCAGGCGGCAGATTTCGGCGCCGTCGCGCGCGTACATGACCTGGCCGCCGCGCTCGGTGGCCTTGGCCTCGAAGGTCTCCAGCCATACGTCGAGGTTGGCCAGCGTGCGGTTGCGGATGGCCTTGCCGGCTTCGCGCAGGGCTTCGAAGTCGGCGCCCTCGTCGCGCTCGTACTCCGCCACCGCACGGGCGCGCGCATCGACGAACTTGCTCTTGGCCTTGCCGAGGTTTTCCTGCAGCACGCGGTCGGCGAGCTTGTCGCCCACGCGCGCCTTGAAGAACATCGCCTGACTCTGCATCAGCCCTCTCCCGCCAGCACTTCGGCCACATGCAGCACGCGGGTCTTGTCGTCGCCCATGCGGCGCAGCTTGCCTTCGATGTTGAGCATGCAGCCCAGGTCGCCCAGCACCACCGCGTCGGTGCCGGCAGCCTGGATGTTGCGCGCCTTGCGCTCGGCGATCTGCGCCGAGATGTCGCCGAACTTCACCGAGAAGGTGCCGCCGAAGCCGCAGCACTCCTCGCAGCCACCCATCTCGGTGAGCAGCAGGCCGGGCACCTTGGCCAGCAGCTCGCGCGGCTGGCGCTTGACGCCCAGCTCGCGCAAGCCGGAACAGGAGTCGTGATAGGTCACCGAGCCGTCGAAACGCCCGGGCACCGTCTCGAGCTTGAGCACATTGACCAGGAAATCGGTCAGCTCGCGGGTACGGGCGGCCAGTTGCAGCGCGCGCGCATGGTTGGCCGGGTCGTCCTTGAACAACTCGGGGAAGACCTTGACGATCTGCCCGCCACAGGAGCCCGAGGGCGTCACAACCCATTCGAGACCGTCGAAATCGTCCAGCACCTTGAGCGCCAGACCGCGCGCGGTGGCCGCGTCGCCCGAGTTCCAGGCGGGCTGACCACAGCAGGTCTGGCCTTCCGGCACCACCACCTCGCAGCCGGCCCCTTCCAGCAGTTTCAGCGTGGCAAAGCCGATGCGCGGCCGCATCATGTCCACCAGGCATGTCACGAACAGCCCTACCCGCATTGCAAGCCTCCTTCCTGCGGCGCCCTGCCGCGTCATTTCACTAGGCGAAATTAAGTCCGCCGGCTAACATTCGCAAGTTACGGAAAACCCGCAGGATCGACGTGTCACCCAACAAAACAAGAACTTCGGCCACCGCAGCACCGGAAGCCAAGAACCCCATTCAGGTCATCGAGCGCATGATGAAGCTGCTCGACGCGCTGGCCCGCCACCCCGACCCGGCGCCGCTCAAGCAGCTCGCCCTGGACACCGGCCTGCACCCTTCGACCGCCCACCGCATCCTCGGCGCGATGAGCCAGAGCGGCTTCGTCGAACGCACCGAGCCGGGTGTGTACCGGCTGGGCATCCGCCTGCTGGAACTGGGCAGCCTGGTGAAGTCGCGCATCTCGCTGCGCGAGACCGCGATGCCCTCGATGCTCAAGCTGCACGCGGCCACCGGCGAGAGCGTGAACCTCGGCATCCGCGACGGCGACGAGATCGTCTATGTGGAACGCACCTCCAGCGGCCGTTCGGCGGTGCGGGTGGTGCACATCGTCGGCGCCCGCGCCCCGCTGCACACCACGGCCACCGGCAAGCTCTTCCTGGTCGAGGACGGCGCCGAGCGGGTGCGCGACTACGCCAAGCGCACCGGCCTGCCGGCTTCCACCCCGACCTCCATCACCAGCCTGCAGTCGCTGGAGAAGGAATTGGACAAGGTTCGCCGTCACAACGTGGCCTTCGACCTCGATGAAGTGGAGAACGGGGTGCGCTGCATCGCCGCCGGCATCCGCGACGACGCGGGCGAACTGATCGCCGGCCTGTCGCTGTCGACACCATCCGAGCGCTTCAACCCGGACTGGGCGCCGCTGGTGCGCCAGACGGCGGAAGAGATTTCCCAGGCAATGGGCTACGTCCAACGCTGAGGGCGAGGGCTGACCTCAGACACTGAGGGGCAAAGGGCTCAGCCCTCGCGCCGCCCGCCGGCCAGGGCCAGACGCTGCAGGCCGGCGGTCTGCAGCCATTCGCGCAGGCGCTTGGCGTCGGTGTCGCGCGCCCAGCGGCTGCGCGCATTCATCAGCACGATGATCACCGGTTCGCCCTGAAGCTGGGTCTGCATCACCACGCAACGCCCCGCTTCGCGAATGAAGCCGGTCTTCGACAGACCGATGTTCCACTCCGGATTGCGCACCAGGCTGTTGCTGTTGCGGTACTGCAGCATCTTGCGGCCGACGCGCACCTGACGCTCGTCCGAGGTGGTGAATTCACGGATCAGCGGATATTCGGCGGCCGCGGCGACCATCCTCACCAGGTCGCGCGGACTGGAGACGTTGCGCGGGCTCAGTCCGGTGCTGTCATAGAACTGGGTGTCGCTGAGGCCGATCATGCGCGCCTTGACGTTCATCGCCTTGATGAAGGCCGCCTCGCCGCCCGGGTAATGACGGGCCAGCGCGGAAGCGGCACGGTTCTCCGAGGACATCAGCGCCAGCAGCAGCATCTGCTCGCGGCTCAGGCGCGCGCCGATCGGCAAGCGCGAGCCGGTGCCCTTGAGCGTGTCGATGTCCGCGCGGGTCACGGTCAGCGTCTCCGCCAGCGGCAGGGCGGCGTCGAGCACCACCATCGCAGTCATCAGCTTGGTGATCGAGGCGATCGGTGCCACCGACGCGCCACGCCGCTCGGCGAGGATCTCCCCGGTGAGCTGGTGGGCGATGGCGAAGGCGCTCGACCCCAGTTCCAGGCCGCTGATGCCGCGGTCTTCCGCCCGGACGGCGGCCTTGCCGGATTTCGTGCCTTCCTGCCCGGCCGCAGCCTGCGAAACCCAGCCGAGCTGGGCGAATACGATGCCAAGAAGTGCGGCTGCAAAGGTTCGATACATCATGACGAATCCGGGGGCGTGTGCGCGTTCCTATTATTCTTAATAAAAATAAACAGATATCAAGCTTTTTTGAAGCTGTTTCGTAAAACAGTCAAAGAGGATTGTCACAAAATCGCCCCGACAGCGACTTGAGCCAGGGCAATTGCTTAACGGCCTGCCGGCTCATAACCTTAGAAAATCAGTCACTTCGCCACGACGTGCGAGGGTGTCGCAGTAGCCCAGCTCGATCAGCGCGCGGGTGAAGCCGGGTTCGAACAACAGGTAGGAGAGCAGGGTCGAGCCCTCCCTGCGCATCGCCCCGACCCCGCGCAGCAGGGTGCGCAGCAAGGGCGGCAGGCTGCGCCGGTGGTGGCCGGCGATGGTGTCCAGGCGCTGCGAGGGCGAGATCACCAGGGTTTCGATGGGGCGCAGGCCGATGCCGGCCGCCTCGCGCTGCGCCGGGCTCATCGCCCCCACGGTGGTGTTGATGCGGTCCAGGCGCTCGAGATCCACCGCCAGGCTGTCGAGGAAGATGCTCGACAGGGCGTGGCCGGCGATCTGTGCCGGCGAGGGATAGGTCTCGGTGCGTTGCCGCCCTTCTTCCGCGAGCCGCCCGGCACCGATCACCAGGATGCGATCGGCCCCCAGGTGGATGGCCGGGCTGATGGGCGCGAGCTGGCGCATGGAGCCGTCGCCGAAGTACTCCCGGTTGATCTTCACCGCGGGAAAGACGAAGGGCAGCGCGCTGGTGGCCAGCAGATGCTCGACGCCTATCCGCGCCCGCATGCCGACGCGCTGGGTGCGCCGCCAGGGCTGGACCTCGGACGCGGCCTCGAAGAAGGCCAGGCTCTCGCCCGAGGTGTAGCCGGAGGCGGTGACCGACAAGGCGTACAGATGGCCGGCGTCGATGGCGCGACCAATCGCGGAGAAATCCAGCACCCTGCCGAGCAGGCGGTGCAGCGGCGCGTTGTCGAGCAGCGAGCGCGGGGTCTGGCGCACCGCCCAGCCGAGGGTCAGCGCCGCGCCCCAGCGCAGCCCCGTGCCGAACAGGGCGGCCGGGTCGGTGCGGTATACCTGCTCCACATGGAAATTGCGCCAGATCCACATCAGCCGGCGCACCGCGGCATTGAAATCGGCCGAATACACCGCCAGCGCGGCGGCGTTGATGCCGCCCGCGGAGGTGCCGCACAGGATGGGGAAGGGATTGCCGGCGCGGCGCCCGCGCAGCTCGCGGATCGCGGCAAGCACGCCGACCTGGTAGGCGGCGCGCGCGCCGCCCCCGGTCAGCACCAGCGCCGCCCGTTCCCCCGCCTGCGTCATCGCGCGCCTCCCCGGAACCTGGATGCCGACATGCTACGCCGGATCACCCGCCGGGCGGCGTGACGCAGCTGTCGGACAGCCGTCGGCTCACTCGCCCTGCCCGGCCTCGACCACGGTCAGCGCGGTCATGTTGACGATGCGCCGCACGGTGGCGGACGGGGTGAGGATGTGCACCGGCTTGGCCGCACCGAGCAGGATGGGGCCGACGGTCATGCCCTCGCCAGCCGCGTTCTTCAGCAGGTTGAAGGCGATGTTGGCCGCATCCAGGGTCGGGAAGATCAGCAGGTTGGCGTCCTCGCGCATCTTGGCGTTGGGGAAGACCTGCAGGCGATGCTTGGCGTCCAGCGCCGAATCGCCGTGCATCTCGCCTTCCACCTGCAGATCCGGATGCTGTTCGTGCAGCATGCGCAGCGCGGTGCGCATCTTCTCGGCGGTGGGCGAGTCGGCCGAACCGAAGGACGAGTGCGACAGCAGCGCCACCCGCGGCTCGATGCCGAAGCCCTGCATCTCCTTGGCGGCCAGCAGGGTCATCTCGACGATCTGCGCCGGCGTGGGGTCGTAGTTCACGTAGGTGTCGGCCAGGAACAGCGTGCGCCCCGGCAGGCTGAGCAGGTTCACCGTGTACAGGTGGTCCACGCCTTCGCGGCGGCCGAGCACGGTCTCGACGAACTCGCGGTGCAGGCGGTGCATGCCGTAGGTGCCGCAGATCAGCCCGTCGCCGTAGCCGAACTTGAGCAGCAGGGTGCCGATCAGCGTGGTGCGCCGGCGCACTTCCTTCTTGGCGTACTCCACCGACACGCCGCGGCGCTCCATCAGGCCGTGGTAGTGCTGCCACAGCTCGTTGAAGCGCGGATCGGAGTCCGGATTGACCAGTTCGTAGTCGCGATCGGCGGCCATGCGCAGGCCGAAGCGCTCGATGTTGTTCTTCACCACCTCCGGGCGGCCGATCAGGATCGGACGCGCCAGCCCCTCGTCCACCACGGTCTGCACCGCGCGCAGCACTTTCTCGGATTCGCCTTCCGAGAAGATGATGCGCTTGGGCGTCTTGCGGGCGGCGGCGAACACCGGCTTCATGATCAGCCCGGAATGCCAGACGAAGTTGTTGAGCTGGCTGCGGTAGGCGTCCCAGTCGGTGATCGGGCGGGTGGCCACGCCGGAGGCCATCGCCGCTTCGGCCACCGCCGGGGCGATCTTGACGATCAGGCGCGGGTCGAAGGGGCGCGGGATGATGTACTCGGGACCGAAGCCACCGACCTTCTCGCCATACGCGGCGGCGACGATGTCGCTCTGCTCGGCGCGCGCCAGCTCGGCGATCGCGCGCACCGCGGCGAGCTGCATCTCGTCGGTGATGGTGGTCGCGCCCACGTCCAGCGCGCCGCGGAAAATGAACGGGAAGCACAGCACGTTGTTCACCTGGTTCGGATAGTCCGAACGGCCGGTGGCGATGATGGCGTCGTCGCGCACCGCCTTGACCTCCTCGGGGAGGATCTCCGGGGTGGGGTTGGCGAGCGCCAGGATCAGCGGGTTGGCGGCCATCTTGGCGACCATCTCGCGCTTGAGCACGCCGCCGGCGGACAGACCGAGGAAGACGTCCGCGCCCTCGATCACCTCGGCCAGCTTGCGCGCGTCGGTCCGCTTGGCGTAGCGCGCCTTGATCGGGTCCATCAGCGCGGTGCGCCCTTCATAGACCACGCCCTCGAGGTCGGTCACCCAGATGTTCTCGACCGGCACGCCCAGCTTGACCAGCAGGCCCAGGCAGGCGAGCGCCGCGGCGCCCGCGCCGGAGGTGACCAGCTTGACCTTCTTGAGGTCCTTGCCCTGCATCTGCAGGCCATTGAGGATGGCCGCGCCGACCACGATGGCGGTGCCGTGCTGGTCGTCGTGGAAGACCGGGATCTTCATGCGCTCGCGCAGCTTCGACTCGATGTAGAAGCACTCGGGCGCCTTGATGTCCTCCAGGTTGATGCCGCCGAAGGTGGGCTCCAGCGCGGCGATCATGTCGATCAGCTTGTCGGCGTCCGGCTCGTCGATCTCCAGGTCGAACACGTCGATGCCGGCGAACTTCTTGAACAGCACGCCCTTGCCTTCCATCACCGGCTTGGCCGCCAGCGGCCCGATGTTGCCCAGGCCGAGCACCGCGGTGCCGTTGGTGACCACGCCGATCAGGTTGGAGCGCGCGGTCAGTTCCGCCGCCTGGCCCGGGTCCTCGACGATGGCGTCGCAGGCTGCGGCCACGCCCGGCGAATAGGCCAGCGACAGGTCGCGCTGGTTGCTGAGCACCTTGGTCGGGGTCACCGAGATCTTGCCCGGGCGCGGGTTGCGGTGGTAATCGAGCGCTGCGACGCGTATCAGTTCATCCATGGCGGTTCCGTCTTCTCTCTTTGTTTGGCTGGTGTGGGCGACCGGGGTCGGGCTTTTCGCCGCCTTCCGGGACGTGGCATAATATTAGGCTTTCGCCGACTGCGGTTTACCCTAGTATTTTCCGCAAGTCGCACTGCAGGGGTGTGACTGGTCCGCCCCCGCAGCCCGCCGGCCGCACGCTGTGCCGCCCGACCGACGGGGACCGGTTTAGCACCCGCAACCTGGAGAGCCACCCGCCATGACCCAACGCTTTTCCGAGGCCGCCCTGGCCGCCGCCCCCGACTATGTTCGCCACCAAGGCCTGAAGAAGTGGGTCGCCGAGATCGCCGCGCTCACCGAGCCCGATCGCGTGGTGTGGTGCGACGGGTCGCAGGAAGAGTACGACCGCCTGTGCGCCGAGATGGTCGAGTCCGGCATGCTGATCAAGCTGAACCCGGAAAAGCGCAAGAACTCCTACCTCGCCTGGTCCGACCCCTCCGACGTCGCCCGCGTGGAAGACCGCACCTTCATCTGCTCGCAGAACAAGGAAGACGCCGGCCCGACCAACAACTGGGAAGACCCGGCGGTGATGCGCGAAACCCTGAACGGCCTGTTCAAGGGCTGCATGCACGGCCGCACCATGTACGTGATCCCGTTCTCGATGGGTCCGCTGGGCAGCCCGATCGCCCACATCGGCGTGGAAATCTCCGACAGCCCCTACGTGGTCACCAACATGCGCACCATGACCCGCATGGGCAAGGGTGCCATCGAGGTGCTGGGCACCGACGGCGAGTTCGTGCCCTGCGTGCATTCGGTCGGCGCCCCGCTGGCCGCCGGCGAGAAGGACAGCCGCTGGCCGTGCAACCCGGACACCAAGTACATCGTGCACTACCCCGAGACCCGCGAGATCTGGTCCTACGGCTCGGGCTATGGCGGCAACGCGCTGCTCGGCAAGAAGTGCTTCGCGCTGCGCATCGCCTCCACCATGGCGCGCGACGAAGGCTGGCTGGCCGAGCACATGCTGATCCTCGGCGTGGAATCCCCGGAAGGCGAGAAGACCTACGTGGCGGCCGCCTTCCCCTCGGCCTGCGGCAAGACCAACTTCGCCATGCTGATACCGCCGAAGAGCTTCGGCGGCTGGAAGGTCACCACCGTGGGCGACGACATCGCCTGGATCAAGCCGGGCAAGGACGGCAAGTTCTACGCCATCAACCCGGAAGCCGGCTACTTCGGCGTGGCGCCGGGCACCTCCGAGAAGACCAACTTCAACGCCATGGCGACGCTGAAGGAAAACATCATCTTCACCAACGTCGCACTGACCGACGACGGTGACGTGTGGTGGGAAGGCATGTCCAAGGAAGCCCCGTCCCACCTGGTCGACTGGCAGGGCAAGGACTGGACCCCGGAGATCGCCAAGGAAACCGGGCGCAAGGCCGCCCACCCGAACGCGCGCTTCACCGCCCCCGCCAACCAGTGCCCGTCCATCGACCCGGCCTGGGAAGACCCCGCCGGCGTGCCCATCTCCGCCTTCATCTTCGGCGGCCGCCGCGCCACCACCGTGCCGCTGGTGTACCAGGCCTTCAACTGGAACTTCGGCGTGTACATGGCCGCCACCCTGGGTTCGGAGACCACCGCCGCCGCCTTCGGCGCGCAGGGCGTGGTGCGCCGCGATCCCTTCGCCATGCTGCCCTTCTGCGGCTACCACATGGGCGACTACTTCAACCACTGGCTGAAGATGGGTCACGTGGTCGAGCAGACCCCGAAGATCTTCTGCGTGAACTGGTTCCGCATGGACGAGAAGGGCAACTTCATGTGGCCGGGCTTCGGCGAGAACATGCGCGTGCTGAAGTGGATCGTCGACCGCGTCAAGGGCAAGGTCGCCGCCAAGGAAACCGCGCTGGGCTGGATGCCGAAGTTCGAGGACATCGACTGGAGCGGTTCCGACGTCACCAAGCCGGAGTTCGAGGCCCTGACCCAGGTTGACGCCGATGCCTGGAAGAAGGAACTCGAACTGCACAAGGAATGGTTCGACAAGCTGCAGGACCGCCTGCCGCGCCAGTTGGTGCTCAAGCGCGAGCTGTTCGAACTGGCCCTGTCGGTCTGAAGCTGCGCCGGCGCTCGGCCGGCACCCACGAGAAGCGTCGGCCACGGCCGGCGCTTTTTTGCTTTTCCCGCCCCCTGACTCACGGAGCAACGCGATGGCCTTTCAACCCGCCCGCCGCATGGCAGACATCCAGCCCTTCCACGTCATGGAGCTGCTGCGCCGCGCGCGCGAACTCGAGGCGCAGGGGCGCGACATCATCCACATGGAGGTCGGCGAACCCGACTTCCCCACGCCGCAGCCCATCATCGAGGCGGCCACGCGCTTCCTCGCCAACGGTGACGTGCACTACACCGCCGCGCTCGGCCTGCCGGCTTTGCGCGAGGCGATCGCGCGCTTCTACCGCGACCGCTTCGGCGCCGAGGTCGCGCCCGAGCGCATCGTCATCACGCCGGGCGCCTCCGGCGCGCTGATGCTGGCCCTGGCGGTATCCACCAACCCGGGCGACGAATGGCTGCTGCCCGACCCCGGCTATCCGTCCAACCGCCACCTGGTGCGCAGCGTTGAAGGCCGCGCCCGCGCCCTGCCGGTGGATGCGGCAAGCCGCTACCAGCCCACGCCCGGGCAGGTCGGCAGCGCCTGGCAGGCGGGCACCCGCGGCCTGATGGTGGCCAGCCCGTCCAACCCCACCGGCACCCTGCTGACTGCCGCGGAACTGGCCGCGCTGCACGCCGAAACCCATGCCCGCGGCGGCGTGCTGCTGGTCGACGAGATCTACCAGGGGCTCACCTACGGCGTGCCGGCCTCCACCGTGCTCGCCCAGCCGGCGCTCGCCGCGGCCGACGACCTCTTCGTGGTGAACAGCTTCTCCAAGTATTTCGGCATGACCGGCTGGCGGCTGGGCTGGCTGGTGGTGCCGCAGTGCTGGGCGCGCGAGGTCGAGAAGCTCGCCCAGCATTTCTTCATCTCCGCCTCCACACCCGCCCAGCACGCCGCCCTGGCGGCCTTTCAGCCGGCCACGCTGGAGATCCTGGAAAAACGTCGCCACGAGTTCGCCCACCGCCGCGACACCCTGCTGCCCGCGCTGCGCGAGCTGGATTTCGGCATCGCCACCGAGCCGCAGGGCGCCTTCTACATCTACGCCGACGTCAGCCGCCTGGGCGGCGACAGCGAGACCCTCGCCCGCCGTCTGATCGAGGAAGCCGGCGTGGCCACCACGCCCGGCCTGGATTTCGGCGACAACGCCCCGCGCCGCCACCTGCGCATCGCCTACACCACCCGCGAAGCCCGCCTGCTGGAAGCCTGCGAGCGCATGCGCGCCCTGCTCGGCTGACCCGCCGGCCCCACGACGCCGAGGTAAACGCAGGAAGGCGGACCTAAGCCCGCCTTCCTTGCACCACAGCCGCCGCAGCGGCCGGTTCCGGCCCTGCTCAGGCGCCGGCCGTAATGGCCACCTGGCCGCGCCCGGCAGCCGTCACCAGGCGCTGCTTCATCGCCATCACCCGACGATAGTAGGCCGCCGTGGCATCGTTGCGCGCGCCGCCGTAGTACTGCAACGCGGCCTTGAGCGAACCGAACCGACGCAGGCCCTCGTCGATCACCAGGGTGCCGACGCGCACGTTGAGCGCCGGATCGAACAGCGCATCTTCACCCGCGTCCTCGCCGATCTTGTCCATGTGGAAGCGCGGGATCACCTGCATCAGCCCCTGCGCACCGACATGGCTCTCGGCAAAGGGATTGAAGCTCGACTCCACAGCGATCACCGCCACCACCAGCAGCGGGTCGATGCCCACGCTGCGGGCGCTGTCCTCCGCGGCCAGCAGCACCGGCTCCAGGGCCAGCGACGAGACCCGGTAGCGGCGGGCGATGTAGTCGCGCACGCGCTCCATCTCCGCGGACAGCCCGGGCTGCTCGGCCTCGGCCTGCTGCGACTGGACGGTGCCGAAGTCGTAGCGCGAGCCGACCGCGGCATGCGCTTCGGCCATGCTGCCGTCGAAGAAGCGCAGCGGACCGCGCTCCAGCATGCCTGCAGCCACCACGGCGAGCGCCACCAGCCCTGCGCTGAGCAGGACACCATGGGCGGCGTGAATCAAAAAGGAGCCCGCATTGCGGACGAGGTGCTTGAAACGAGTTGCGTGCATCATGGTTCCCCCGTTCCGGCATCGAACGCACGCCCGGCCCGCCCCTCGGCCTCCGCATGCGGCGGGTCGGCGTGATCGAGGGTGGGTATGCCTGGACGACCCGAAGGCCGGAGGCGGAGCGAAGCGTCGGCTGCCAGTCGTTGTTCAAGCGCGCTGCCGCAACCAGACAGCGTGCCCCGCGGTGCGAGCGGCCCATGGATGCGCCCTGCCCGGCTTTGAGCCAGACCCGGCGCCGCACCTGAAAAAGCGTCGAAACAACATTTGCTGCAATGCAGCGAACGCCGAATACTATTGATTCCTTTGGTTTTTGTCAAACAGGCCGCTCTCGCCCGGGAGCAGGCCGCGCAGCCGCGCCCAGTCGAAGAACGGGCCGGGGTCGGTCTTGCGCCCCGGTGCGATGTCCGCGTGCCCGGCCACCCCGGCCAGCGGAAACTCGGCCCGCAGCAGGGCGATGAGCTCCGCGAGGCGGCGGTACTGCGCCGGCTCGAAGGGCTGCGTGTCGCTGCCCTCCAGTTCGATCCCGATTGAAAAATCGTTGCAGCGCTCGCGGCCGTCCCAGCACGACACGCCGGCGTGCCAGGCCCGCCGGGTCACCGGCACGAACTGCACCAGCTCGCCGTCGCGGCGGATGAGGAAATGGGCGGAAACGCGCAGCGCATGGATCTCCGCGTAGTAGGGATGCGCGGCCGGGTCCAGGCAGTTGGTGAACAGCTGCTCGATGCCCGGCCCACCGAACTGCTCCGGCGGCAGGCTGATCGCGTGCACCACGACGAGGTCCACCGGCACGCCCTCGGGCCGTTCGTCGCAGTTGGGCGAAGGCAGCTTGCGCGCGCCTTTCACCCAGCCATCGACGATGCGCATCGCCCCTGCCCTCTTCCGCTTCATCCGCCAGCCCCCAAGGAAAACGCGATTATGACGCGCCGGCCACCCCACACCCAGCGGCGCGACGCATCAGTTTTCGATAATATTCCACTTCCTAACCCTGCCTTGCCCGGAGCCCCGCATGCCCGCCCGCCCCGTCGATCCCACCCGCCGCCGCCTGCTCGCCGCCAGCCTGGGCGGCTCCGCCATGGCAGCCGTCGGCGCGACCTGGCCGGCGGTGCAGGCCTTTGCCGACGACATGGAGCACTTCATCAAGGGCCCTGCGGTACCCGACATCGCGCCGCAGCAGCTCTCCGAGCATGTGTGGATGATCTGGTCCCGGGACGGCTTTCCCACCCCCGAGAACCAGGGAATGATGTGCAACGTCACCTTCGCCATTACCCGCAAGGGCGTGGTGATGCTCGATCCGGGCGGTTCCCTGCAGATCGGTGAGATGGTCATCCGCCAGATCCGCAAGCTCACCGACAAGCCGGTGGTGGCGATCTTCAACTCGCACTATCACGGCGATCACTGGCTGGCCAACCACGCCTTCGTGGACGCCTACGGTGCCGACCTGCCCATCCATGCCCATCCACACACCGCACGCGAGATTGCCGGCGTGCAGGGCAACCTGTGGCGCAGCCTGATGGAACGGTGGACCAACCAGGCCACCGCCGGCACGCGCATCGTCGCGCCCAATCGCACGGTCGAGCACGGCGCCGAGTTCGATTTCGGCGATGTCACCCTCCGCGTTCATCACTACGGCGTGGCCCACACCCCCGGCGACATCTGCCTGCAGGTGGTCGAGGACAACCTCACCTATGTCGGCGACGTGGCCATGGACCGGCGGATCGCCAACATGGACGACGGTTCCTACCCCGGCACCTTCCGCACCTACGACGCGCTGGAAGCCAATGCACGGTCGGCGATCTGGGTGCCGGGTCACGGCCATGCCGGGCCGGGCGTACTCGACTGGAACCGCGAGCTGTTCGCCGGCATTTGGGAGAACTGCGTGCAGGCGGTCGAGGAAGGCCTGCCGATGGACGCCGCGCGCGAGATGGTCGTCAAGGATCCCCGCGTGGCGGGCAAGGCGGCCGACACGGCCGGCTTCGACGGCAACATCGGCAAGTACGTGAGCCTGGCCTACCTGGAAGCGGAAAAGGAAGCGTTCTAGGCGCGATTGCCGTACAATCGCCCGCTTGCCCGCAGCCACCAATCGCTGCGGCTGCAAAACCTCTAGACCCTGGCCGGCGCCCTCCCCCTTGCCGGCCCTTGCCCCGCCAGCCGTGATTGGTGTCGCCCGATGCGCGCGACAGGCCGTCGCTGGAGCTTTTCCCTTACATGACGAATCAAAACGACTTCGCCAGCCTCGGGCTGGCCGAACCCCTGCTGCGCGCCATTTCGGAAGCCGGCTACACCACCCCCACCCCCATCCAGGCCCAGGCCATCCCGCTGGTGATCGCCGGCGGCGACCTGCTCGCCGCGGCGCAGACCGGCACCGGCAAGACCGCCGGCTTCACGCTGCCAGTACTCCACCGCCTCTCCGCCGAGCACGTGCATCCGCGCGCCGCCGGCCGGCCGCGCTGCCTGATCCTCACCCCGACGCGCGAACTCGCCGCCCAGGTCGAGGAATCGGTGCAGACCTACGGCAAGCACCTGCCGCTGACCTCCATGGTCATGTTCGGTGGCGTGGGCATCAACCCGCAGATCGCCGCGCTGAGGAAGCGCGTGGACATCCTGGTCGCCACCCCGGGGCGGCTCCTCGACCACGTCGGGCAGAAGACGCTGGACCTGTCCGGCGTCGAGATCCTGGTGCTGGACGAGGCCGACCGCATGCTGGACATGGGCTTCATCCGCGACATCCGCAAGGTGCTCGCCCTGCTGCCCAAGCAGCGTCAGAACCTGCTGTTCTCGGCCACCTTCTCGGACGAGATCCGCCAGCTGGCCAATGGCCTGCTGCACAACCCGGGCTGCGTCGAAGTCGCCCGCCGCAACACCGCTTCCGAGTTGGTCGACCAGTCGGTGTATGCCATCGGCCAGAAGCAGAAGCGCGAGCTGCTGGCCTGGCTGATCAAGCAGAACGCCTGGGAGCAGGTGCTGGTGTTCACCCGCACCAAGCACGGCGCCAACAAGCTGGCCGAATACCTCGGCAAGCACGGCATCCCGGCCGCCGCCATCCACGGCAACAAGAGCCAGTCGGCGCGCACCCGTGCGCTGTCCGAGTTCAAGGACGGCTCCCTGCCGGTACTGGTCGCCACCGACATCGCCGCGCGCGGCCTGGACATCGACCAGCTCCCGCAGGTGGTGAACTTCGAGCTGCCCAACGTGCCGGAAGACTATGTGCACCGCATCGGCCGCACCGGCCGCGCCGGTGCCAGCGGCGCCGCGGTGTCGCTGGTGGACAGCGAGGAGATGAAGCTGCTCGTCGCCATCGAGCGCCTGATCAAGCGCAAGATCGACCGCGCGGTGCCGCAGGGCTTCGTGCCGAGCGCGCCGGGCACCGATGTCGAGGTGAATGAGGAACGTCCGCCGCGCAATGCGCCACGCGGACGCCAGGAGCACAAGCGCCCGCGCCACGCCGCCGACAGCGGCCGGCCGGCACCGCGGGCGGAAGCTCACGGCAACCCGCCGCGCAACAAGCAGCGCACGCAGACCGCCACGGAAGCCCCCCGGGCTGCCGCCCGCCAGGACGACGCACGGCGCGACGGCAACCGCCGCCCGCAGCAACGCGCCGCCCTGTTCGCCGCCAAGCCGGGCAACGGCAGCCGCTGAACGCCGGCAAAAAAAGAGGCGACCGGTCCCGCAAGGGACGGTCGCCTCGAACAGCGGGCCGCTTCGAGGGAAGGGGCGGCCCTTCAGGCAAGGATCAGGCCGCGCGCAGCCGGTACCACAGCGCGTAGGCCCAGCACGCCGCGCAGAAGCCGATGCTCAGGTCGATGAACGAGAACACCAGCAGCACGGCCGCCGGGATCATGCCGACCGGCGAGTCGAGCAGCCAGCTCGCCACCATCACCGCACCGGCTATCGCCACCAGTTTGTCGGCAAACATCTTGGCCCCCGCGTTGACCTGCTTGCCCTTGCCCAGCTTCGCGGTGAGCGTGGCAAAGAGCTTGTAGGACATGCACTTGTGCGGCGACACGAAGCCGCGCAGCAGCCCGCCGAGGGCCAGCACCAGCGCCAGCCAGCGATAAGGGGTGAACAGATAGGCCGCACTCACCGCAAAGGTGACCGCTGCCTGAAGGCGGTATGCATTGGCGCACACCGGCGCGATATCGAAACGCAGCATGTTCGGAGTCCTCGATGGAGAGGTCGCGAATATATAAGCGTTTTCTTATGTTTTCAAGTCCACTGTCACGATTCATGGACTGGCCGAAGAATGACAAATGGAAGTTGACAATGTCATTGTCGACACCAACAATCCGGATGTCATTCACACCGGAGACACCACCATGAAGCGTTTCCTTCGCATGCTTGTCCTCGCGCTCGCGCTCGGCCCGGGTCTGGCCCTGGCCAGCGGCCCGGTCAACATCAACACGGCGGACGCCGCGACGCTGGAGCAACTCAAGGGGATCGGCCCGGCCAAGGCAAAGGCCATCGTCGATTACCGCAAGCAGCACGGCAACTTCTCCAGTGCCGCCGATCTCGCCAAGGTGCCGGGCATCGGCGACAAGACGGTCGCCCAGTTGGGCAGCCAGATCACCGTGGGTACGCGCGCCGCGGCCAAGTAAGGCGAGGCGCCAGCGACGGCCGGCGGAATCCGCGGCAACGCGCCCGGGTTTCGCCGGCCGTATTGCGTTCTATGCGCCCGGCCAGGCGTTCTCGCCCAGCACCTCGGCCATCGGCATGCGCTCGGCCCAACGCTCGATCTCCAGCATCGGCCGCGGATAATAGGCCGCCACATGGCCGACACACAGGATGGCCACCGGCTTGGCACCCTCCGGCATGGCCAGCAGCCCGGCCAGCTTGAGCGGATCGAAGATCGACACCCAGCCGAGCCCCAGCCCCTCCGCCCGCGCCGCCAGCCACATGTTCTCGATCGCGCAGGCCACCGAAGCCAGATCCATCTCCGGCAGGGTGCGGCGCCCGAACACGTGGCGCTCGCGCCCGTCGGCCAGTGCCACCACCAGCACCTCGCCGGCGTCCAGCACGCCCTCCACCTTCAGCCGCATGAACTCGTCCTCGCGCTCACCGAGCGCCCGCGCGGTGGCCCGGCGCTCCTCCTCGACCAGGGCGTGCATCGCCCCGCGCAAGGCCCTGTCGGTGATGCGGATGAAACGCCAGGGCTGCATGTAGCCAACGCTCGGCGCATGGTGCGCCGCCCACAGCAGGCGCTGCAGCACCTCGGGTGCGACCGGGTCCGGCAGGAAATGGCGCATGTCGCGACGCTCGGCAATCGCACGATAGACCGCCTCGCGTTCTGCTTCGGTGAACGGCTGCGCGGCGACTGCTTCGGGGCTGGACACGGCATCGACTCCTATCGGGATTCAGCGACGGCGGATTGTGCCCCAGGCTCACACGACGGCCAAACCGCTTTTCCATACGCTCCCGTACGGAGATAATCGCGCCTGCACAAAAACAAGCATCCATACGAGCAAGAGGGAAACAGCATGCAGGACGCAGCAACGCAGTATCGCAACAAACTCATGTCCGCCACCGAGGCCGCCGCGCTGGTGCGCGACGGCGACACCGTCGTGGTGCCTACCGGGGTCGGCGAGCCGCCGGCCCTGCTCGCCGCCCTGTCCGCCCGCCGGCACGAGCTGCGCGGCGTGGCGGTGAGCCAGATCCTCCCGCTGCGCCGCTTCGACTACCTCGATCCGGCCACCCGCGAGCATGTGCGCCACGACGCCTACTTCTTCGGCGGCGCCACCCGCGCCGGCGGCCAGGAAGGCTGGGTCGATTTCATCCCGGCCTACTTCTCCGAGCTGCCGATGCTGATCGACCGCGGCCTGAGCCCGGCGGACGTGGTGTTCAGCATGGCCTCGCCGATGGACGAGCACGGCTACTTCGCGCTCTCGCTGGCGCCCGACTACACCATGGCCGCGGTGCGCCGCGCGCGCGCGGTGGTGCTGGAAGTGAACCCCAATGTACCCTTCGCCAACGGCGACTGCCATGTGCACGTCTCCCAGGTCGCCGCGCTGGTGGAGAGCGCCGACGAGCTCTTCGAAGTCGGCCTGCCGGCCATCGGCGCGGTGCAGGAGGCGATCGGCCAGTACGTCGCCGACATGATCGACGACGGCGCCACGCTGCAGATCGGCTACGGCGGCATTCCGGACGCGGTGGTCATGCAGCTCAAGCACAAGCACGACCTCGGCATCCACACCGAGATGATCGGCGACGGCATCCTCTCCCTGGTCGAGGCCGGCGCGGTCACCAACCGGCGCAAAACCTTCATGCCCGGCAAGATGGTCGCCACCTTCGCGCTCGGCTCGCGCCGCCTGTACCGCTTCCTGCATCGCAACCCGATGCTGGAGATGCACCCGGTCGAGTTCACCAACGACCCATACATCGCGGCGCGCAACGACAAGCTGTGCGCGATCAACGCTACCTTGCAGATCGACCTGCTCGGCCAGTGCGGCTCGGAGAGCCTGGGTCCGCAGCCCTACTCCGGCACGGGCGGCCAGGTGGATTTCGTGCGCGCCGCCAACCGCTCGCGCGACGGCAAGGCCTTCATCGTGCTGCCGTCCACCGCCAAGGCCAACAGCATCTCGCGCATCGTGCCCACGCTCACCCCCGGCACCCACGTGACCACCAGCAAGAACGACATCAACTACGTGGTCACCGAATACGGCGTGGCCCAGTTGCGCGGCAAGACCGCCAAGCAGCGCGCCGAGGCCTTGATCGGCATCGCCCATCCGGACTTCCGCGGCGAACTGCGCCAGGCCGCACGGCAACTGCAGCTGCTCTGAGCCGGCAATTCGGCGGCCCGGGCTCGGGCCGCCGAACGGCAAGCTTGACATTTAGCACGACCGTTCGTATTTTTCAGCCATGAACAAAGGCGAACACACCCGCAATGCGATCCTCGAAGCCGCGCTCGCCCAGGCGAGCGCTGCCGGCTTCGAGTCGCTCACCATCGGCTCGCTGGCCGAACGCTGCGGTCTGTCCAAGAGCGGCCTGTTCGCCCACTTCGGCTCGCGCGAGGACCTGCAGGTCGCGGCGGTCGGACTGGCCGCCGAGCGCTTCGCCGAAGCGGTGTTCGTCCCCGCCCTCAGCCAGCCGCGCGGCCTGCCGCGGCTGCGCGCGCTGTTCGACAACTGGCTGGAATGGACGGTGCGCAGCGGGCTGGCGCATGGCTGTCCGATGCAAGCCGCGGCGGTGGAATTCGACGACAAGCCCGGCCCGATGCACGACGCGGTGGTCGGCCACTACACGCGGCTCGAGCAGTCCATGGCCCGTGCGGTCGAACTGGCCATCGGCGAAGGCCACCTGCGCGCCGACCTCGACGTCGGTCAGATCGTCTTCGATCTGCTCGGCATCGTCTTCGCCTACTACCACCAGAAGCGGCTGATGCACCGCGACACCGCGGCCGCGCACGCGCGCGCGGCCTTCGCACGGCTGATTGCCGCGGCTTCACCCACCCCCTGAGCTGCCCGGAGTACCACCATGAGCACCGCTTTCGCCTCGCCCAGAAATAGCACGGTCGTGCTGAACACTTCCCTGCATGCCCTGCTGCGCGCCTATTTCGGCACCCTCTCCCGCCTCCTCCCGGGTCTCGCGGTACGACAGGCCGAGCGTCTGTTCACCCGCCCGCCGCGCTATGCCGGGCGTCGCAGCGTGACGGTCGCCGCGCGGCGTGACACGGTGAGCGCCGATGGACGCGAGATCGCGGTATGGCAGGCCGGTCCGGCCGACGCGCCGGCCGTGCTGCTGGCGCACGGCTGGGGCGGGCGCGCGGTGCAGATGGGCAGCTTCGTCGAGCCGCTGCTCGCCCGCGGCCATCGTGTGGTGTGGTACGACCAGCCGGGCCACGGCGCCAGCGGCGGCGGCGCGGTGGCGCTACCGGACATGCTGCGCGCCCTCGAAGCGGTGGTGCGCACCCATGGACCGTTCAGCGCGGCGGTCGGCCACTCGCTGGGCGCTGGCGTGCTGGCGCTCGCACTGCGCCGCGGCCTGGTGCTGGAGCGCGCGGTGTTCGTCGCCCCGCCCGCATCGATGAACGAATACGCCCACCACTTCGCCCGTCTGCTCGGCATCAGTGCACGGGTGCGCGAGGCCATGCGCGAGCGCCTGGAGCGCCGCTACGGCCTGCGTTTCGCCGAGATCGACCGCAGCGAGGAACTGGCGCAGGTGCGCATCCCGGCGCTCTTCGTACATGATGCGGCCGACCCGGACGTCCCCTTCGAGCACAGCCAGCGCCTCACCGCGCGCATGCCCACAGCCCGCCTGATCCGAACCTGGGACCTGGGCCATCACCGCATCCTGCGCGACCACGGCGTGGTAAGCGCCGCAGCGGCCTTCATCGGCGGACAGGAGCACGCCCTGCCCGCCGAACTGCCACGCCTGCCGGAGCCGGCACCGCTCTACTGAGCGGGCGCACAGGGCAGGAGCGGGCTTGCCCACGATGCGGCCGGCAAGGAAACCGCCGCCGCATCGCGGCCAAGGCCGCTCCTACGACACACGCCCTCCGCTTCAGCCCAGCGGCCCGCCCGCGGCAAGTACCGCCTGCGTGTCGCGCACCGCGTCGACCAGCGCCTCGTCCGCTTCGCCCGCCGCGCCCTGCCAGCGGTCGAAGTGCAGCAGCTGCTCGATCGGCAGGCGCGGCAGCCAGCCGGCAGCTTCCAGTTCTGGCTTGCGGTAGAAGTGGCTGACGTGGCCGATGCACAGGTAGGCCACCGGGGTGATGCCGGCGGGGATGCCGAGCGCCTCGCGCAGCGCGCGCTGGTGGAAGATGCTCACCCAGCCCACCCCCAGACCTTCGGCGCGCGCGGCGAGCCACAGGTTCTGCACCGCGCACACCGTGCTGTACAGATCCATGGTCTTGATGTGGGTGCGCCCCACCACCACCGGACCGTGGCGTTCGCGGTCGCAGGTCAGGCACAGGTTCACCGGTGCTTCGAGGATGCCTTCGAGCTTGAGCTTGCGGTAGGTGGTGCGCTGCTCGCCCTCGAACATCAGGGCGGCTTCCGCGTGCGCCTCCGTGAAGGCCGCATGCACCCGCCGTTTGACCTCGGGCGAACGCACCACGACGAAGTCCCACGGCTGCATGAAGCCGACCGAGGGCGCATGGTGGGCGGCGGCGAGGATGCGCGCCAGCACCTCGTCCGGCACCGGGTCGGGGAGGAACTCGCCGCGCACGTCACGGCGGGTGAAGATGGCCCGGTACACCGCGGCGCGCTCGGCGTCGTCGAAGGCGGGATGGGTCTGGATCTGCTGCAATGGGCTGCTCATCGTAGTCCCCTTGGTAAGAGCAGCGGTAGGAGCGGGCTTGCCCGCGATGCGGCTTCATTTGCATCCGGAACCACCCTATCGCGGGCAAGCCCGCTCCTACGCGCGGTGGACAATCCGTTCGGACAGTCCACGTGGACAGCGGCTTTCCACGCCGCTGCGGGTCGCGTCTCGAGGCCGGTCTTCCGACTGAGGTTCGTCCCGTCCGGACGCCTTCCCGGCCTGTTCGGCCAGTGGCTGCTTGCGCTTGCCCGGACGGTCCCCAACACGGCGCTGGGCACGTGGCGGAATCGCACCGCCTTCCCGATTCTCCCGCGCGTCATGCGCGGGCACCTCGAAACGGTGAAAGATCAGTTCGTCAGCAGGCGGGCGGCCACCTCCGGCGCGGACGGGAAATAGAAATGCACGTAGGAGGCGGTGAGCCGGCCGCGGCGGTAGATCGCCTCGCCCTCGCCGCCGTCCGGGCGCTGCGCGCGGCAGAGCGGCGCGAGCGCTGTCTCGGTCTTGGAGTAATGGAAGGTGTGACCGGTCAGGCGGCCTTCCGGCAGTTCGGCCTCCTGCATGCCGAGCGCCGCCAAACGCGGCTGCATCACCGCGCGGCCGGGCAGCAGGCCGCCGAAGGCATGCGTCACGCCGGCCTTGTCCACCACCGCATCGAACAGGCTCATCATGCCGCCGCACTCGGCCAGCAAGGGCTTGCCGGCGTCCACATGCGCGCGCAGGTCGGTCCAGAAGCCGGTATTCGCGGCCAGACGCTCACCGTGCAGTTCCGGATAGCCGCCGGGCAGCCAGACCGCATCGCATTCCGGCAGGCGCTCGCCGGCCAGCGGCGAGAAGAAGGCCAGACGCGCGCCGAGCGCGGTGAGCGTGTCGAGGTTGGCCGGGTAGATGAAGCCGTAGGCCGCATCGCGCGCCACTGCCACGGTGCGCCCGGCGAGCAGCGGCGCCGGCGCGGGCGCGGCCACCGGGGCGAAGTCGACCGGCGGCGGCAGTTCGCCCGCGCCGGTGGCGGCCAGCGCGTCGGCCATGCGGTCCAGGCGCTCGGCCAGATCGGCGATCTCGGCGGCCTGCAGCAGGCCGAGATGGCGCTCGGGCAGGGCCGCGCCGGCTTCGCGCGGCACCGCGCCGTACCAGCGCATGCCGTCCGGCAGCGCCGCGCGCAGCATGTCGGCGTGGCGCGCGCTGCCCACCCGGTTGGCAAGTACGCCGGAGAACGGCAGGCCGGGCCGGTAATGCGCCAGCCCGTAGGCCACCGCGCCGAAGGTCTGCGCCATCGCGCTGGCGTCGATCACCGCCATCACCGGGATGCCGAAGCGCTGGGCGATGTCGGCTCCCGAGGGTCCGCCGTCGTACAGGCCCATGACGCCTTCGACCAGGATCAGGTCGGCCTCGCGCGCCGCGGCGTGCAGCCGCCAGGCGGCATCCTGTTCGCCGCACATGCCCAGATCCAGGTTGTACACCGGTGCGCCGCTGGCCACCGCGTGGATCTGCGGGTCGAGGAAGTCCGGGCCGCACTTGAACACCCGCACCCGCCGCCCCTGGCGGGCGTGCAGGCGGGCGAGCGCGGCGGTGACCGTGGTCTTGCCCTGGCCGGAGGCGGGAGCGGCGACGAAGAGCGCCGGGCAGCGTTCAGTCATCGGCGGCCTCCCCGCGGTGGATGGCGCTGCAGCCGGCGTGCGGCGGGTGTGCCGGCGGCTCGCCCGCGTCCGGCTGGAACCAGGCCAGGCGCGGGTACAGGCCCACCACCCCGCCCACTACGGTGAGCGCGGGCGGACGGATGCCGGCCCGCGCGACCTGCCCGGCCAGGTCGGCCAGCGTAGCCACCGCCACGCGCTGCTGTGCGGTGGTGCCGCGCTCGATGACGCCTGCCGGCGTGCTCGCCGGCAGGCCGTGTTCGACCAGGCGGGCGCAGATCTCGCCCAGGCGCGAGATGCCCATGTAGATCACCAGGGTCTGATTGGGGCGGGCGAGCATCGGCCAGTCCAGCTCCAGCGCGCCGTCCTTGAGGAAGCCGGTGGCGAACACCACCGACTGCGCATGGTCGCGGTGGGTGAGCGGGATGCCGGCGTAGGCGGCGATGCCCGCCGCCGCAGTCACGCCGGGCACCACCTCCACGGTGATCCCCGCGGCCATCAGCGTCTCCATCTCCTCACCGCCGCGCCCGAAGATGAAGGGGTCGCCGCCCTTCAGCCGCACCACCCGCCGCCCGGCGCGCGCATGACGCACCAGCAGGGCGTTGATCTCGTCCTGCGGCAGGGTGTGGTCGGCGGCCTTCTTGCCGACGTAGATGCGCGCGGCCGCAGCGGGCGCGAGCTCGACGATGAGCGGACTGACCAGATTGTCGTACACCACCACCTCGGCACCGGCCACCAGGCGCGCGCCGCGCAGGGTGAGCAACTCCGGGTCGCCGGGGCCGGCGCCGACCAGGTAGACATGACCGGGTTGCGGCCCCGGACGGGCGCTGGCAAGTTCAGGCAGGGACATGCTTGCTCTCGGTGTGGCGGGACCAGGGACATGGTTTCGCTGTCAACATAGCGCCTATCGGCCCGCCTTGTCGGCCAGTTCCGCCAGCCCGGCCAGCACGCGCGCGCCCGGCTGGAAGAAATTCTCCCCGACGAGGTGGATCACCGGCACCGGCAGCAGGCCGAGCAGGGCGTTGCATTGCTGGGCATCGGTGCGGTCGAGCGAGAACACCACGTCCGGCTGCAGCCGGTCGACCGCGGTGAGCAGATCCTCGTACTCCTCGCCGGGGCGGATGTGGCGGATGCGCGGCGCGCTCTCCACCAGCTCGAAGCCGGCATGCGCGAACACGTCGCCGACGAAGTGGGCGCGGCCGAAGGAATACGGCATCGCGCTGCACGCCGACAGCACCAGCACGCGCCGCCCCTTGCCGCCCACCCGTGCGGCGGCGGCCTGCCAGTCGCGGCGGAAGGCGGCTACCCGGGCATCGACGTCGGGCACGCCGCTGGCGTGCCCCAGTTCGGCGAGCATCGCCTCGGCGTCGGCCAGCGAGGCGAAGCCGTTCACCCGCAGCAGCCGGGCGCCGGCCGGCAGCGCGTCCTGCAGGGCGGCCGCGTCCGTGCCTTCGGACGCCACCAGCAGATCCGGGGCGAGCAGTTCGATGGCGTCGACGTCCGGGTCCTTCACCCCGCCGGTGCGCGGCAGATCGAGCGTGTCGTAGCGCGACACGCCGACGATGCAATGGCCGCGCCCCAGCCAGTCGAGCGCGGCGCTCAGATAGGGCGACTGGCTGACGATGCGCGGGCAGTCGCCGGCCAGGACAGCGCTGGAGGCGGCCAGCAGCAGGCCGGCAACAAGGGTACGGAACAGCGTGGTGAGAGTTTTCATGGGTTCAGTCGGGAATGAAGTTGACCCGCCCGTCGAGCACATGCCGGCGCAGCGGATGGCCGAAGGCTTCGCTCAGCAGCGCCGCCTGCAGCACCTCGTCGCGCGCCCCGGCGCGCACGCCGCCACGGCCGTCGAGCAGGATGATCTGGTCGGCGTAGCGCGCCGCCAGGTTGATGTCGTGCAGCACCATGACCACGCCGCGTCCGGCGTCCGCCAGCCCGCGGATCAGGTCGAGCACCGCGATCTGGTAATGCAGGTCGAGGTGGTTGGTGGGCTCGTCGAGCAGCAGCAACTGCGGCGCCTGGGCCAGCAGCGCGGCCACCGCCACGCGCTGGCGCTCGCCGCCCGACAGGGTGAGGATGTCGCGCCCGGCCATGTCGGCCAGCCCCACGTCGGCCAGCGCCGCGCGCGCAATGCGCTCGTCCTCCGGCCCTTCCCAGCCCCAGCGCCCGAGGTAGGGGTGTCGCCCGACCAGCACGGTCTCCAGCACGGTGGAGGAGAAATGGTCCGGCTGCTGCTGCGCCAGCAGTCCGCGGAAGCGCGCGGCCTCGGTGGCACGCCAGGCGGCATACGGCAGGCCGCCGAGCAGCACGCTGCCCACGGACGGTTCGCGCAGGCCCGCCAGGGTATGCAGCAGGGTGGTCTTGCCGGCGCCGTTGGGGCCGAGCAGCACCAGGCATTCGCCACCCTTGAGCGTAAGGCTGAACTCGCAACACAGCCAGCGCTCGCCGACCTGCAGCGCGAGGCGGTCCGCTTCCAGCATGGGGGCGGCGGCCGGCGTCATCGCTGACGCCTCGCCAGCAGGAAGAGGAAGACCGGCACGCCGATCAGCGCGGTCAGCACCCCCACCGGCAGTTGCAGCGGCGCGATCACGGTACGCGCGGCGGTGTCAGCAAGGGTGAGCAGCGCGCCGCCGGCCAGCATCACCGCGGGCAGCAGCAGACGCTGGTCGTTGCCGACGACGAAGCGCACCAGGTGCGGCACCACCAGGCCGACGAAGCCGACCGAGCCGACCAGGGTCACCGCCACCGCGGTGAGCAGCGAGGCGAGCACGTAGAGCAGGTAGCGCAGGCGGCGCACCTGCACGCCGAGCGCCTGCGCCGCGAGTTCGCCGCGCGCCAGCAGGTTGAGCTCCCGGGCGAAGGGCAGCGCGGCGAGCAGGCCGGCGGCCATCACCGCCAGCGCCGGCCACGGGCGGGTGGCGCCGGAGGCGTCGCCCATCAGCCAGAACAGCATGGACTGCACCCGGGTATCGGGGGCCAGCGCAAGCATCAGCGTGACCGCCGCGCCGCAGCCGGCGGCGACGATCACCCCGGTGAGCAGCAAGCGGGTCTGGGTCCATGAACCGTCGCCGTGCGCCAGACCGAACACCAGCAGCATGGCCGCCAGCGCCCCGCCGAAGGCGGCGCCGTCGACCAGCAGCGGCGCCAGACCGAACAGCATCGCCGCCAGGGCGCCGACCGCCGCGCCGCCGGAAATGCCGAGCACGTAGGGGTCGGCCAGCGGATTGCGCAGCAGCACCTGCATCAGCGCACCGGCCATCGCCAGCAGCCCGCCACAGGCATACACCGCCACCGCGCGCGGCAGGCGCAGTTCGCGCACCACGTCCGCGCCCATGCCCTGCCCGCCGCCGAACAGCGCGCCGAGCACTTCAAGGGCCGGGATGTCCAGCTCGCCGGCGGCCAGCGCCCATACTTGCGCCAGCACGCCGGCCAGCGCCAGTCCGGCGATCACCGCCCACGCACGCCGCCGCCCCGTGGACGGGACGGCATGCGAGGAATGCGGGTGGGCGGCGCTCACGTTAGCTTAGCGCGGGGCGTAGCGCACGCCGACGAAATAGCTGGCGCCGGGGGTCGCGTAACCCTTGGCCAGTTCGTACTGCTTGTCGAAGATGTTGTTCGCCCGCATTTCCACGCGCCAGTCCTGAGCCAGGCGGTAGTGTACATAGGCATCGACCACACCGTAGCTGCCGAGGCGATTGGTGTTGCCCGCGTCGTCGTAGCGATAGCCCTGGCCGTTCACGTCCACGCCGTAGGACCAGTTGCCGATGCGGTGATCCACCTTCAGGAAGGCCGCGTTGCTCGCCCTGCGCGCGAGACGGTTGCCGGTGGCCTCGTCATGCGCGCTGAGCCAGTCCACGCCAACCTGGACGCCGAGATTGCCCAGCTCCACCCGGTAGGCGAGCTCCACGCCCTTGAGCCGTGCCTCGTTCAGGTTGGCGGGCGGCCAGCCGCTGATCAGGTCGCGCACCTTGTTGTCGTAGTAGGTCGCATCCACCGTCTGGCGGCCGTCGTCCCAGCGCAGGCCGATCTCGCGGTTGAGCGCGCGCTCCGGCTTGAGGTCGGGGTTGCCGCCGCCGAAACCGGTATCCGGCCAGTAGAGCTGGTTGAAGGTGGGCGCGTTGAAGGCGGTGGCGATGCTGCCGCGCACGCTCCACTCCTGGTCGATGTCGTAGCCGTAGGCCAGCAGGCCGGTGGTCTTGCCACCGAACTGCGAGTTGTCGTCGCGCCGCACGTTGACCTGGATGTTGTGGGCGTCGAGCTTCGCCGACCAGCCGAGCGACCAGGCCTTGACCGTGCGCTCGTCGACGGTGAACGCCGTCGTGCCGTCCACCCTGCTCCTGACGTAGTCGAAGGCCGCCATCAGCACGCCCAGCGGCAGGTCGATGTCGTGCTGCCAGGAGAACTGATCCTGCGTCGTGTAGAACTCCGACGGCCGCGCCACCGTGGCCCGGTTGTCGAGCCGGTCGCGGCTGCGCGCCACCCGCAGGGTGCTCCGCCAGCCCTCGGAGAGCTGGTTGATGGCATAGACGCCGGCCGAATCGATACGCTTGTCGAGATAGGAGTCGAAGCTCAGGTTGGTGTCATACCAGTTGCGGCCATCCGACTGGTAGAGATTCACGCCGATCTCGTCGCGCTCGCGCAGGCCGAGCGCAAGATTGGCGCTCACGAAGGCGTTGCGGAAGCCGTCCCGGTCGGTGTCGTGAATACCCTCGTTGCGGGCGTCGAAGCCCCGCGTGCGGTCCTGCCCCAGGGTCAGGCTGTAGCGGAAGCGTTCGACGCCGCCGGCCAGCGAGGCATTCACCTGCCGGGTATCGTCGCTGCCGTATCCGGCGAACAGCTGCGGATGAAAACCGCTGCTGCCCTTGCGGGTGAACACCTGGATCACGCCGCCGATCGCCTCGGAGCCGTACAGCGCGCTGGCAGGGCCGCGCAGGACTTCGATGCGCTCGATCATCGCCAGCGGAATGGCTTCCAGCGTCGCCTGCCCGCTGGTCGCCGAGCCGACGCGCACGCCGTCGATCAGCAGCAGCACGTGGCGCGACTCGGTACCGCGGATGAAGAAACTGGAGTTCGAGCCCGGTCCGCCGTTGCTGGCCACGCGTACCCCGGGGACCGCACGCAGGACGTCGATCAGCGTCGACTGCCCGGCGCGCTCGATCTGCTCGCGCTCGATCACCTCGACGCTGGCCAGGACTTCGTCGGCGCGCTGCGCCTGGCGGGTTGCGGTCACCACTACGGCATCGGCGGTCTTCTCCGCGCTCGCCAAGGCCACGGAAGAACACGGAAACGCGGCGGCCAGCGCAAGGGCCACCGCGGAATAACGGATTTTCATTTGAGTCATGCTCCCTGTGCCACGCCGGGCGTCCCCGCACGCCGTGGCAATCGTCGAAACGATGCGCACACGAGGGGTATCGAGAGCAATATGGAACGCGCCCGTCGCCGCCACCCCGCGGCACATCCGCCAGTGCGTTCGAGGCCGGTATCCGGGCTCGTGAACTGTGCCGGCGCGGTCTTGCCGTCCGGACTCGGCGCATCGCCTTCCCGGGTCTCGATCAACCCAGTGGCCGTCTGATGCGCCTTGCGCTCACTTACCGTTGCGGGGGCAGCACAGGCATAGCGGCTGAGGGCCGCGCACCTGTTTCCCGTTTAACCCCTTGGCGTGGACCGCCGCGGGGCACCTGAAACGCGTTGCACCCTGAACGGGTGCGGGGCGGATAATAGCGCGTTCGTCACCACTTGTGCAGCGCGACATCACGCGCCACGCCCCTTCATGAGCATAGAACTGATACTCGGCGGCGCCCGCTCCGGCAAGAGCCGCCACGCCGAAACGCGCGCACAGGCCAGCGCTGCGGCGGTCACCGTCATCGCCACCGCGCAAGCCCTGGACGAGGAGATGGTCGCCCGCATCCGCCGCCACCAGAACGACCGTCCGTCAGCCTGGCGCACCGTCGAGACCCCCCGCGCCCTGGCCGCGACGCTGTCGCGCGAAGCCGCTCCCGGGCGCTGCCTGGTCGTCGATTGCCTCACCCTGTGGCTGGCCAATCTGCTGGACGGTGCCGAAAACCTGCCGCCCGGCGCGGACGCCAGCGCGCTGCCGCACTTCACCGAGGAGCGCGACGCCCTGCTCGCCACCCTGCCGCAACTGCCCGGCCACATCCTGCTGGTGTCCAACGAAGTCGGCCTCGGCCTGGTCCCCGAGCACCCGCTCGGCCGACTGTTCCGCGACGAGGCCGGACGGCTCAACCAGCAGGTCGCGCAACTAGCTGACACCGTCACCTTCGTCGCCGCGGGGCTGCCGCTCACGCTGAAGGCCCCCGGGTAGGAGCGGCCTTGGCCGCGATTGCGGCGTGCGGAGAACGAAAGCAGCATCACGGGCAAGCCCGCTCCTACCGTTGCCCCTACCATCGTCAAGGATGGTCCCGCCCGCCCCGTGCTACCCTTGCCGCCCCCGGACATCCACCGCCCTCACGAGACCCCGCCCGCCATGGACTTCCGCATCGCCACGCCCGACGCCGCGCTCGCCCCGCGCCTGCAGCAGCGCATCGACCAGAAGACCAAGCCGCCGGGCGCGCTCGGCCGCCTGGAGGCGCTGGCGCTGCAAATCGGGCTGGTGCAGGGCACCGAGGCGCCGGAGCTGCGCCAGCCGCACATCATGGTGTTCGCCGGCGACCACGGCGCCGCGCGCGCCGGGGTGTCGGCCTTTCCGCAAGACGTCACCTGGCAGATGGTGGAGAACTTTCTCGCCGGCGGCGCGGCGATCAACGTGTTCTGCCGGCAGATGAGCCTGGGCCTGACGGTGATCGACGCCGGGGTTAACCACGATTTCGGCCGCCGCCCCGGCCTGATCGACGCCAAGCTCGGCGCGGGCACGGTGAACTACCTCGAGCAGCCGGCGATGGACGCCGAGACCGTGCGCACCGCCCTCGCGCGCGGCCGCGAGCTGGCCCACGCGCTGGCCACCAACGGCTGCAACTGCGTGGGTTTCGGCGAGATGGGCATCGGCAACACCGCGGCCGCCTCGCTGATCACCCACTGCCTGACCGGCGAGGCGTTGGCCACCGTCACCGGCCGCGGCACCGGGCTGGACGACACCGGCCTCGCCCGCAAGCGCGCGCTGCTGGAGACCGCGCTGGCACGCGGCGGCCGCCCGGGCGACCCGCTACAGGTGCTCGCCGAGTACGGCGGCTTCGAGATCGCCATGATGGCCGGCGCCATGCTGGGCGCGGCCGAGCGCGGCATGCTGCTGCTGATCGACGGTTTCATCGTCACCGCCGCGCTGCTCGCCGCGCACGCCATCTCGCCCGCGCTGCTGCCCTACTGCGTATTCGCCCACCGCTCGCAGGAAGCCGGCCACCGCGTGCAGCTCGCCCACCTGGGCGCCGAACCGCTGATGGACCTCGACCTGCGCCTGGGCGAAGGCACCGGCGCGGCGCTCGCCTTCCCGCTGGTGCAGGCGGCGGTGAACTTCCTCGCCGAGATGGCGAGCTTCGCATCCGCCGGCGTGAGCGACCGCGAGGCCTGATCCGGCCGCCATGCGCTACCAGCTCGAACTCTTCTTCACCGCCCTGGGCTTCTTCACCCGCATCCCGGTGCCCGCCTGGGTGCCGTGGTCGCCGGAGCGCCTCAACCACGCGGCACGCTACTTCCCGCTGGTCGGCTGGGTGGTCGGCGGGGTGGGCGCGGGCGCCTTCCTCGCCTTCGCGCTGGTGCTGCCGGCCTCGCTCGCGGTGATCCTGTCGATGGCCGTCACCATCCGCCTCACCGGAGCCTTCCACGAGGACGGCTGGGCGGACACCTGCGACGGGCTGGGCGGCGGCTGGGACAAGGCGCAGGTGCTCACCATCATGAAGGACTCGCGCATCGGCAGCTACGGCACCGTGGGCGTGGTGCTGATGCTGCTCGCCAAGGCGGCGGCGCTGGTGGAGCTGGCCGCGCACGGCCACGCCGCCGCAGCGCTCGCGCTGCTCGCCGCGCATCCGCTGTCGCGCCTCGCCTCGACCAGCCTGATCCACTGGCTGCCCTACGTACGCGAGGACGAAAGCTCGAAATCGAAACCGCTCGCGCGCGCCTTGCGTCCGGCGGAGCTCGCCGCCGCCACCGCCTTCGGCCTCGCCCCGCTCGCCCTTCTCGCTCCACTTCAGGCGGCGGCCGCACTGGTCGCGGTGGCCGCGCTCACGTTGTGGGCGGCGCGCGTCTTCCTGCGCCGCCTCGGCGGCTACACCGGCGACCTGCTCGGCGCCGCCCAGCAAGGCACCGAGCTCGCCTGCTATCTCGGAATTCTCGCAGCATGGAACTACACCTGATCCGCCACCCCAAGCCGGACATCGCGCCCGGGGTGTGCTACGGCCAGCGCGACATCGGCCTGGCCGAACCGGCCGCTGCGGTGGCCGAACGCCTGCGCCCGCTGCTGCCCGCGGCGTACGAGCTGCACGCCAGTCCGCTGGCACGCGCCCGCCTGCTGGCCGAAGAGCTGGGCGCCCCGCGCCTGGACGAGCGCCTCAAGGAGATCCACTTCGGCGAGTGGGAAGGCCAGCCCTTCGACACCCTGGGCAGCGCGCTCGACGAATGGTCGCGCGACCCGCTGGGTTTCCGCGCCCCGGGTGGCGAATCGGCGCGCGAGATGAGCGCCCGCGTGCTGCGCTGGCTCGACGGCCTCATCGCCGCCGCCCCGCAGCAAGCCGTGGTGGTGGTCGCCCACGGCGGCCCGCTGCGCGTCATCGCCGGGCACCTCCTCGGCCTGCCGGCCGAACGCTGGCTGGGGCTGGATTTCGCCTGCGGCCATGTAACCCGGCTGGACGTGGAGAGCTGGGGCGTGGTGCTGAAGTGGTTCAACCGCTGAGCCAGCCCTGTCCCCGGTAGGCGCGGGCTTGCCCGCGATGCGGCGGAGGTTTCCCGAAGGGCGCATCGCGGCCAAGGCCGCTCCTGCATTGCCCCGCAAGCGCGATGCACATCGCTGCCACGCCGTGCGAGCGATATTCCCCGCCTTCATGGGATAATCGCGGACTTTCCATCCTGCTGGCTGCCGCGCTGTTTATGCTGCCTCCCCTGCCCGATTTCTCCGCCGGTCGCATCATCGTGGTCGGCGACGTGATGCTCGACCGCTACTGGCACGGCTCCACCGACCGCATCTCGCCCGAGGCCCCGGTGCCGGTGGTCCGCGTACAGAACGACGAATTCCGCGCCGGCGGCGCCGGCAACGTGGCGCTCAACGCCGCCTCGCTGGGCGGGCGCGCCGAGCTGGTCGGCCTGGTCGGCCGCGACGAGGCCGGGCGCCTGCTGCGTGAAAAGCTGGACGCCGGTGGCGTCGCCTGCCGCCTGCTGGAGGCGCCGCAGCACCCCACCATCACCAAGCTGCGCATCATCAGCCGCCATCAGCAGCTGATCCGCCTGGACTTCGAGGACAACTTCGCCGTGCTCGAGTCCGCCGGCATCGAGCAGGCCTTCGAGGGCGCGCTGCCGGGCGGCGGCGCGGTGGTGCTGTCCGACTACGGCAAGGGCACGCTGGCCCAGGTCGGCAGCCTGATCCGGGTGGCGCGCGAACAGGGCGTGGCAGTGGTGGTCGACCCGAAAGGCACCGATTTCGGCCGCTACTGCGGCGCCACGGTGATCACCCCGAACATGAGCGAATTCGAGGCGGTGGTCGGCCATTGTGCATCTGAGGCCACGCTGCGCGAACGCGGCGAGGCGCTGCGCGAGGCGCTGGACCTGGAAGCACTGCTGGTCACCCGCTCGGAGCGCGGCATGACGCTGCTGCAGCGCGGGCAGGCACCGCTGGACCTGCCCACCCGTGCACGCGACGTGTTCGACGTCACCGGCGCGGGCGACACCGTGGTCGCGGTGCTGGGCGCGGGCCTGGCCTGCGGGCTGTCGCTGGCCGACGCCACTGCGCTGGCCAACCTCGCCGCCGGCGTGGTGGTGGGCAAGCTGGGGACGGCAACGGTGAGTATGGAAGAACTGCGCGCGGCGGCGCTATCGGAGACCTAGGCGCAGGCTTAGCAGGTCCCTCCCCCTTCAAGGGGGGCGAGGCCGGGGTTTCGCGAAGCACCGCTTCGCGCCGGCAGAGCGGGCGGGCTGTGCAAAGCCCGCCCCGGACGGACAGGTGGGGGATGGGTCACCCTCGGACTCGGGTTGCGCATGCACGCGCCTAGTTCGAACCCATCCCCACCCCAGCCCTCCCCTTGAAGGGGAGGGTGAGTCGCTGTATCAAGGTTGGGCGCTCAATTTGCAGCAGCTCGCAAGAATCGAACGGAGAACAGGCATGATCATCGTCACCGGCGGCGCCGGCTTCATCGGCAGCAACATCGTTCAGGGTCTCAATGCGCGCGGCATTCGCGACATCCTGGTGGTCGACGACCTCTCCGACGGGCGCAAGTGCCTGAACCTGTCGGACGCCGACATCGCCGACTACATGGACAAGGACGACTTCCTCGCCCGCATCAAGGCCGGCGAATCCTTCGGCAAGGTCGAGGCGGTGTTCCATGAAGGCGCGTGCTCGTCCACCACCGAATGGGACGGCCGCTTCGTGATGAGCGTGAACTACGAGTACACCAAGGCCCTGCTGGCCTGGTGCACCGCGCACAAGACGCGGCTGATCTACGCGTCCTCGGCCTCGGTGTACGGCATGGGCCCGGTGTTCCGCGAAGCGCGCGAGCACGAACAGCCGCTCAACATGTACGCCTACTCCAAGTTCCTTTTCGACTGCCACCTGCGCCCGCAGCTGGGCAAGCTGCCGATGCAGGTCGCCGGGCTGCGCTATTTCAACGTCTATGGTCCGCGCGAGCAGCACAAGGGCAGCATGGCCAGCGTGGCCTACCACTTCAACGGCCAGCTGCGCGAATCCGGCCGGGTGCGCCTGTTCGAGGGCTCCGACGGCTACGGCCCGGGCGAGCAGCGCCGCGATTTCATCCATGTGGACGACGTCGTCGCGGTGAACCTGTGGCTGCTCGACAACCCGCAGGTCTCGGGCATCTTCAACGTCGGCACCGGCCGCGCGCAGAGCTTCAACGACGTTGCCCACGCCGCCATCCGCTGGCACCGCGAGCAGGACCGCGAAGGCGGCGGCATCGACTACATCGCCTTCCCGGACCACCTCAAGGGCCGCTACCAGAGCTTCACCGAGGCCGACATGGGCGCGCTGCAGGCGGCCGGCTACGACCGCCCCTTCATGCCGGTGGAAGACGGCGTGCCGCGCTACCTCGACTGGCTGGCCGCGCGCGGGCTGTGAGCATGGCGCAAGACAAGGCGCCGCGCCGCATCCTGGTGGTCGGCCCGTCCTGGGTCGGCGACATGGTCATGGCGCAGAGCCTGTTCAAGACCCTCAAGGCCGGCACGCCATGCGAGATCGACGTGCTCGCCCCGGGCTGGTCGCTGGCCATCCTGGAGCGCATGCCGGAAGTGCGCCGCGGCATCGTCATGCCGCTCGGGCACGGCGAGTTCGGCCTCGCCAAGCGCCGCGCGCTGGGCAAGGAACTGGCCGCGGAAGGCTACCAGCAGGCCATCGTGCTGCCGGGTTCGCTCAAGTCCGCGCTGGTGCCCTTCTTCGCCGGCATCCCGCGCCGCACCGGATTCCGCGGCGAGATGCGCTACGGCCTGCTCAACGACATCCGCCCGCTGGACAAGGCCGCGCTGCCGATGACCGTGCAGCGCTTCGTCGCGCTGGGCCGGGTGGCCGGCGCACCGCTGCCCGAACCCTTCCCGCGCCCCAAGCTGGTCCCGGACGCGGCCAACCAGGAACGCCTGCGCGCTGAGCTCGGGCTCGCCGCCGAGCGCCCCGCGGTGGCCTTCATGCCCGGCGCCGAGTACGGCCCGGCCAAGCAGTGGCCGCTGGCGCACTTCGCCGCCTTGGCAGAAGACCTCGCCCAGCGCGGCTTCCAGGTCTGGGTGCTGGGTTCGGCCAAGGACCGCGAGTTCGGCGACATCATCGCCGCCGACATGGAAGACGCGGTCATCAACCTGTGCGGCCGCACCCAGTTGGGCGACGCGGTGGATCTGCTCGCCATGGCGCAGGCCGCGGTCACCAACGATTCCGGGCTGATGCACGTGGCCGCCGCGCTCGACCGCCCGCTGGTGGCGATCTACGGCTCCTCCACGCCGGACCACACCCCGCCGCTGGCCGAACGCGTCGCCATCCGCTACCTGCGCCTGGAGTGCTCGCCGTGCTTCGAGCGCACCTGTCCGCTCGGCCACACCCGCTGCCTGCACGAGATCACCCCGGCCAGCGTGATGGCCGCACTCACCCAACTCGGCGTGGTCGCACAACCCATGGTGGCGAGGGCGCGCTGAATGCGGGTGCTGCTGGTCAAGACCTCCTCGCTGGGCGACGTCATCCACACCCTGCCGGCGCTCACCGACGCCGCGCGCGCCATCCCCGGCATCCGCTTCGACTGGGTAGTGGAAGAGGCCTTCGCCGAGATCCCCGCCTGGCATCCGGCGGTCGACCGCGTCATCCCGGTAGCCATCCGGCGCTGGCGCAAGGCGCCGTTCCGCGCGTGGACCAGCGGCGAATGGCGGCGCTTCACCCGCGAGCTACTGCACGTCCGCCACGACCTCACCATCGACGCCCAGGGCCTGCTCAAAAGTGCCCTGCTCACCCGCTACGCCAGCACCCCGGTGCACGGCCTGGACCGCGCCTCTGCCCGCGAACCACTGGCCGCGCGCTTCTACACCCACCGCCACCCGGTCGCCCGCGGCCGCCACGCGGTGGAGCGCACCCGCGAGCTGTTCGCCCGCGCGCTCGGCTACCCCGTCCCCACCGGAGCCGGCAGCTATGGCCTGGACCGCACGCGCGTGCTCGCGGGCGCCGGCGAAGCCGCCAATGTGGCCGTGGCGGCCGACGCCCGCCCTTATCTCGTCTTCCTGCACGGCACCACCTGGACCACCAAGCACTGGCCCGAGGCCTACTGGCGACGCCTGATCGAAACCGCCATTGCCGCCGGCTGGCCGGTACGCCTGCCCTGGGGCAACGAGGTCGAACGGGCTCGCGCGGAACGCCTGGCGACTGGCCTGGCCGATGCCACAGTACTGCCCAGGCTGCCGCTCGCCGGTATTGCCGCGCAGCTTGCCGGCGCGCGCGCCTGCGTGGCGGTCGACACCGGCCTCGGCCACCTCGCCGCCGCGCTGGACGTGCCGACCATCTCGCTGTTCGGCCCCACCAACCCCGGCTACACCGGCGCCTGGGGCCCGCGCCAGATCCACCTGGCCAGCGACTTCTCCTGCGCGCCCTGCCTCGCCAAGACCTGCGCCTACCAGCCCAGCGCGGCCGAGCGCGAGCGCTTCGACCTGGAGCGCGACTGGCCGCTGTGCTTCACCCGCGTGGACGCCGCACAGGTCTGGCAGCGCCTGCAACCCCTGCTCGACGAGGCCCACGCCTGATGCAGCTCGCCTTCTGCCTATACAAGTACTTCCCCTTCGGTGGCATGCAGCGCAACTTCCTGCGCATCGCGCTGGCCTGCCAGGCACGCGGCCACGACATCCGCGTGTATGTGCTGGAGTGGCAGGGCGAAGTACCGGAAGGCTTCGAGCTGGTGCGCGTGCCGGTGCGCGCCCTGGTCAATCACCGGCGCTATCGTAAGTTCACAGACTGGGTGCAGGCCGACCTCGCGCGCCGCCCGGTGGACCGCGTGGTCGGCTTCAACAAGATGCCTGGGCTGGACGTGTATTACGCCGGAGACCCCTGCTTCGAGCAGAAGGCGCGCGCACTGCGCGGGCGCTTCTACCGCTTCTCGCCACGCTACCGGCACTTTTCCGCATACGAGCGCGCGGTGTTCGACCCCACGGCGCACACCCGCATCCTGATGATGTCGCCGGTGCAGAAGCCGATGTTCGTCGAGCACTACGGCACCCCGGCGCACCGCTTCCACCAGCTGCCACCGGGCATCGCCCGCGACCGCCGCGCGCCGCCCGATGCGCCCGCGGTGCGCGCCGCCTTTCGCGCCGAGTTCGGGCTTGCTGACGAGGATCTGCTGCTGCTGCAGATCGGCTCGGGCTTCCGCATCAAGGGTGTGGACCGCACGCTGGCCGCGCTGGCCTCCCTGCCGCCGCCCCTCGCCGCACGCACCAGGCTGATGGTCATCGGCCAGGACGACGACGCCCCGTACCGCCGCCAGGCCGCGCAACTCGGCGTGGCCGGACGAGTGCGCTTCTTCAAGGGGCGCACCGACATCCCGCGCTTCCTGCTCGGCGCCGACCTGCTCATCCACCCGGCCTACAACGAGAACACCGGCAACGTGCTGCTGGAGGCACTGGCCGCCGGCCTGCCGGTGCTGGTCACCGGTATCTGCGGCTTCGCCCATTACGTCGCCGACGCCGATGCCGGCGTAGTAGTATCCAGCGCCCCCTTCGTGCAAGCCGAGCTCGACGCCGAGCTGGCGCGCATGCTCAGCGACGAGCCCGCCCGCCGGCACTGGGCGCGCAACGCACTGGCCTTCGCCGACAGCGCGGACATCTACGACATGCCCGAGCGTGCCGCCGACGTCATCCTCGGGCGGGGTCGCGGATGAACCAGGTGACGCTCGCGCCGCCGCTCGACCGGCTGTGGGCCGGGCGCGACCCCTTCGCCGCCACGGCCGAACTCGCCCGCAATGCGCCTCCCGACGCCATCACCCGCGACGTCGAGGGCCGCCGCACGCTGCGCTTCGAACTCGACGGGCGCGGCTACTACCTCAAGCTGCAAAGCGGCATCGGCTGGGGACGGATCCTCGGCGAGCTCGCACGCCTGCGCTTGCCGGTGCTCGGCGCGGGCAACGAATGGCGCGCCATCGGCGCCTGCCACCGCCTCGGCGTGCCGACGATGAACGCGGTCGGCTATGGCGAGCGCGGCCGAGGCTGGACGCACCGGACTTCCTTCCTGGTCACCGAGGCCATCGAGCCCGCGGTCGATCTCGACACCTGCACCCGCGGCTGGGTTGATGCCCCGCCGCCGCTGGCGCTGAAACGTGCGCTACTGGCGGAGGTGGCGCGCATCGCGCGCACGCTGCACGAAGGTGGGCTGAACCACCGCGATTTCTACCTTTGCCACTTCCTGCTCGCCACCGAGCCGCCACCCTCGCCCGCACAACTTCGCGTGTCGCTGATCGACCTGCACCGCGTGCAGATCCGCGCCCGCACGCCCGCGCGCTGGCGCAACAAGGATCTCGCCGCGCTGTATTTCTCCGCCTTGCGCATCGGCCTCACCCGGCGCGACAAGCTGCGCTTCCTGCGCGCCTACTTCGGCGCGCCACTGCGCACCGTCCTCGTCCGCGAAGCCGGTTTTCTTAAGTGGCTGGAGCGCGAGGCACAACGCCTCCTCCTGCGCTTCGATCGCAAGTTTGCCCACCGCCCCGCTCTGCAGAAATGATTCGCTGGCATACCGACATCTCTGCCCTCGGACAGCACGCCCGGCATCTCTTTCGTTCATTGAACGACACCTTCCTGCTCGATGGCCGGCAGATCACTCACGACCAGATCAGCGACGTCATCCTGGTGCCTGCAGACGGCAAGAACTACTACGTGAAGCGCTACAACCTGGCCGGCAAGTACCTTCGACGCTTTCTCGGTCGCCCGCGCGTCGTCGCCGAATGGCGAAACTTGTTGCTGTTCGCGCGCTGGGGCATACCGACCGCACAGGTTGTCGCATATGGACTCGAGCGCTTTGTGGGGCTGGTGTTTCGCCGAGGGGCATTGATCACGGAGGAAATTCAAGGCACCGTCGATCTTGCGCGCATGGTCCGCAACCGTGACCCCCGCCTGCGCCAGCGCGCTTTCGTAAGCGCACTCATCACTCAGGTCGCAGCCATCGCGCGTGCCCTCCACGATCATCGCTTTGCCCACAACGACCTGCACTGGCGCAATCTATTGCTCCAGGAGCAGAGCGGTCGCGTGTACCTGATCGACTGCCCGGGGGGGCGCTTCTGGTTCGGCCCCCTGCTAAGCTACCGGGTTGCCAAGGACTTGGCGGCGCTGGACCGCACCGCGCGCACCTGTCTGACTCGCACACAACGTCTGCGTTTTTACCTGGAGTATTCGCAGAAGACACGTCTGGACGAAGCGGACAAACGAGCAATCCGCTATGTCATGCACGCGGCCGAACACCGCCAGAAGCGCAAGCAGCGTCCGGCCTGAAGCCCTCCAGGCGAACTCAACACACGGGCAGAACACCGATGGATAGCCAGAAAGAGATCACGATCCTGATTCCCAACTACCGCACGCCGGATATCACCAAGATCTGCATGCGCCTGCTGCGCAAGCACACGGATCTGAGCCGGGTTCGGGTCGTCGCGATCGACAACGACTCCAAGGACGAGTCCCTTGCCTACCTCCGCTCGCTCAAATGGATAGACTTGATCGAGCGTAAAGCTGAGGCCGACGACACCCCGCCGCGCTCCCATTCGAGGGCACTCGACCTGGCGCTGCAGACTGTCGACACGCCCTACGTCCTGTCCATCCACACAGACACGTTCGTGAAACGGGACGACTGGCTGGATGTACTGCTCGCACCCTTCAAGGCGGATTCCAATGTCGCCGGGGTGGGTTCATGGAAGCTGGAATCCAAGACGCGCCTTGAAATCCTCGGACGCAACATCGAGAAGGCCTGGAAGCTCGCACTGTACCGCCTGACCGGCATCCGCACCTTCCACCCCATTCGTTTCGACGAAAGCCTGCATTACCTGCGCAGCCATTGCGCCATGTACCGCACCGACGTCATCCGCAAGCTTGGCACCGGGTTTGCCGATGGCAACAGCACGGCGGGCAGCGTCATGCACCGTAAGATGGTCGAAGCCGGATATCGCATGGTCTTCCTCGAATCCGAACAGCTCGGTCAATACGTGGATCACCTCAACCACGCCACGATGGTTCTCAATCCCGAACTCGGCAGCAAGCAGCGCAGCATTCGCGAAGGCCACAAGCGCATTCGCCAGAAACTCAGGGGCATCGACGCGGTGGGTCTGCTGTCCGATGACAGCCTTGACCGCTGAACGCCGCGCATGACGGCCGACAACTGCTCCGCTCTGCCACCACCCTTGCTCGGCCGTGATGCGCTGCTCGCAGCCGGCCGCACGCCACCCCTGCCGTGCAGGATCTCACTCGACGACGGCAGCCTGCTGATTCTGCTCCGTACGTTGCGCGTTCTACCCGGTCAGCGCCTCGTGGCCGAAGCACGCTGGGAAGACCGCCCGGTCCTTGCCAAGCTTTACCTCGACGGCGATGCCGCCCGCCACGCCACGCGTGAAGCCGCGGGTCAGGGCAAGCTGGCTGCCGCCGGTCTGCCCACGCCAGCATTGCTCGCCCGCAGGCAAAGCACCGACGGCATGGCGATACTGCTGACCACCTGGCTCGACGGCGCGATGACACTCGCCCAAGAGCGGCCCTCCGCTCGGCCCCTGCAGGCGCTCGACGATGTGCTTGAACTGATTGGCCGTCTGCATGCCGCCGGCCTCATCCATAGCGACCTGCATCCAGGCAATCTGCTGCAACACGACGGCCGCTGGTATCTGATCGACGGCGATGCGATCTCCGATGCGACAACATTGAACGCCCGGACGGACAACCTCGCGCTTTTTCTTGCTCAGTTCACCGGGCCAGACGCACCATCCGCGGCCGACGCCCTACCGGCCTACCGTCGCGGGCTGGGAGCGGGCCTTGCAGCGCCGGAAGCGCCTGCGCTCGCAAGCCGCGTCGAGCGCACGCTCGCGACCCGGCTACAGCGCTATATGGAAAAAACCGGTCGTGACTGCACCCGCTTCGTCGCACAGCAGAGCCTCTCGCGAAGAACCCTGATCAGTCGCACCGAAGCCAATTGGCTCGCCCCGCTGCTTACCGATCCCGACCACTGGCTGGAGCAGGGCAAGCGGCTCAAGAGCGGGCGCAGCGCCACCGTCGCGCGCGTGGCGTCAGGGGGCCATGATTGCGTGATCAAACGCTATAACCTGAAGAATCTTGCCCATGCTGCACGGCGCGCACTACGTCCGACCCGTGCCTGGCATGCCTGGCGAGAGGCCCATCGGCTGACGTTTCTCGGCATCCCTACCCCGGCCGCGCTGGCGGTGGTGGAGAACCGATTCGGCCCCTTACGCGGTCGGGCGTGGCTGGTCACCGCCTGGTGCGAGGGCCCCAGCCTCCGCGAACTGTTCGCCCGCCGAGAAGACCAGACGCCCAACACCGACGAGGCCCGAGCATTGACCGAACTGTTTGCCGCACTGCACCGCCACCGCGTCACTCACGGCGATCTGAAGGCAAGCAATCTGCTCTGGTGCGATGGGCGCTTTCATCTGATCGATCTCGACGCCACGGTGCAACACCACAGCAACAATGCCTACCGCAAGGCCTGGGCACGCGACCGCGCCCGACTGCTGGCGAACTGGCCCGCAGGCAGTCGCATTGCGCAGTGGTTCGACACCCACCTGCCGGCGGCAAACTGAAGACCTCGCCCCACATGAGAATGGACACTTCCGCCCAGCACCCGCAGCCCTCGGTCGCAATCACGGTCATCATCCCGGCCTACAACTATGCGCACTATCTGCCCCGGGCTCTGGATTCGGTTTTCCGGCAGAGCTTTCCGCCGGTCCGCATCGTGGTGGTTGATGACGGCTCAACCGATGACACGCCTGCCGTGCTCGAGCACTATCTGGCCAAGGCCCCCGCAGCCCCCGAGTTGCTGACCTTTCGCCAGATCAACCAGGGACCATCGGCCGCCCGCAATCACGGCATCCGGCAGGCCATTGGTGACTACATCGTTTTTCTCGACGCGGACGACGCGCTGCTTCCCGATGCGCTGCATCAACTCGCGTCCGCGATCACGGCCTTTCAAGAGCCGGCCATGGTGTTTGGTGGCCGCTACGCAGTGGGCGAAGACGGCCATCGCACCGTCCGACCCGCTTACGTCCTCAGCGGCGAGCGTGAGCGCGATTTCGCGGCTTATGTAGAGGGCCGCTTCCGCATCTCCAACGGCACCGCGGCAATCGCCCGCCAGGTCTTTGAGCGCATCTCCTATCCCGAGGATCTGCGCAACAACGAGGACATGGTGGTCGACGCCCTCATCCTCGCCAACCACGCATGCCGTTCGATTACCACGCCGGTCGCCGAGATTCACGCTCATCCCGGGCGCCTGCGCAATGCCGTCTCGGACAGACTGGACAACGCCCTTGAACTAACCGAGCGGATCTTCGACCCCGAGCAGATGCCGGTCGACCTGATGCGCTTCAAGGCTCCATTTCTTGCCCGCAGGTATCTATCGCGCTTCAGAAGCTTCTATCGCGCGGGCGACCGGCGCCGCGCCCTGGACAACTTCATGCACGCCTTGCGTATCGAACCGCGTCAGGCGCTGAAACCCGATTACCTGCTCAAGGCGCTCGCTTGCGTGTTGAGACGCAGCCATACCTCGGAATCCTGACATGACCGCAAGACCCATAAAACTGTTCTGGTGGCAGGGCGACGGCGCCCACGACGTCTCGCGCAGAAACTTCGGCGACTATCTATCCCCTCTGATCGTGGAGATGGTCTCCCGGCGACCGGTAGTGTTCGCACCGGTCGCGAGTGCCGACATGCTTGCCATAGGCACCATCCTGAAACGGGAGCGCCAGGCCAGATTCTTCGGCTTTCCGCGCAAGCTTCACATATGGGGGAGCGGGGCTGGAAAACCCGACGAGCGCTTTCCCGCGCGCCACTACTATCACGCTGTTCGCGGCCACCTGACGCTCGCAAGGATCAAGGCCACGGGAGGAGCATCACCCGCGCTCGGCGATCCCGGCATTCTCGCAGGGCGATATGTCGATGGCAGGCAGGCGCCCGACAAGACATTCACGCTGGGGATCATTCCTCACTTCGTGGACCAGTCTCTGAAAGCCGTTACGGAGATCGGCTCACGCCCCAACACATTGGTCATCAATGTGTTCGATCCCGTCGACAGCGTGCTCGAACAGATCAGGAGGTGTCACTTCATCCTGTCATCGAGCATGCACGGGCTGATCGTCAGCGATGCCTTCGGCATTCCCAATCGGCGCATTCTGCTCTCCGACAAAGTGAAATCGTCGATGAAGTTCGAAGACTACTATTCGATCTACGGACTGCAGGAACCTCAGCCGCTTACTCCGGCAGAAGTACTCGACCCGCGCTTCAAGCTGGACCTCATTGCAGAAAGCTATGCTCGCCCGGGTCTGCAGGCGCTTCAGGATCGCCTTGCAGCCGCATTTCCAGACCTGTAGTCGCAACTCCACCGAAACCTTGCCCCCGGACAGCGAGACCGAATCGACGGTCAATCGCGGTCCTGAAACTGCAGAGCGTGCAGTCCGGCATATACCCCGCCCGCCGCAAGCAACTCTGCATGGCGTCCCCGCTCGACGATCCGCCCACCCTCCATCACCAGGATGACGTCGGCCTTTTCGATGGTCGACAGCCGATGTGCGATGACCAGCGTCGTGCGCCCCTTGGTCACGCCGTCCAGCGCGGCCTGAATGTGGCGCTCGGACTCGGTATCCAGCGCCGAGGTGGCCTCGTCGAGGATCAGGATAGGCGCGTCCTTGAGGATCGCGCGGGCGATCGCCAGGCGCTGGCGCTGCCCGCCGGACAGCAGCACACCGTTTTCACCCACCAAGGTATCGAGGCCCTGCGGCAGGCGCTCGATGAACTCGCTCGCGTACGCTGCCTCCGCGGCGCGCTCGATCGCCTCGCGCGGAGCACCGGCGAGGTCGCCGTAGGCGATGTTGTTGGCGATCGTGTCGTTGAACAGCGTGACCTGCTGGGTCACCAAAGCAATGTGGCGGCGCAGGTTGCGCAGGGTGTAGTCCTCGACATCCACCCCATCGATCAGGATCTGTCCTTCGGCATGGTGATAGAAACGCGGCACCAGGCCGACCAGGGTGGATTTGCCGCTGCCTGAACGCCCCACCACCGCGACCATCTGCCCCGGCTCGACCGTGAAGTCGATGCCGTCGAGTACCTTGCGCTCGCTCCCCGGGTACGCGAAGTGCAGGTCACGTACATCGATGCGGCCGCTCACCCGCTCGCGCTCCACCGAACCGAGGTCGGTTTCAGGTTGCTCATCGAGTTGTTCGAAGATGCTCTCCGCGCCGGCGAGCCCCCTCTGGATGGTCGCACTGACTTCGGACAACTGACGGATGGGCTTGGGCAGCAGGCCGGCGGCGGTAATGTAGGCAACCAGATCGCCCGCCGTGGCGTCCCCGCGCAACAGCAGCACCAGGAAGAGCAGCACCGCCATCGCCGAATAGGTCACCAATTGCAGCGAGGGCGTGAACACCGCAGCGGTCTTCACCTGCTTGAGCTGCTTGCGGGTGTTGTCAGTGCTGGCGTCGCGAAAGCGGTTGGACTCGTAATCCTCCCCGCCGAAGCTGCGCACCACGCGATAGCCCTGGATCATCTCCGATGCCACGTGGGTCAGGTCGCCCATCGCCACCTGGATCTTGCGGCTCTGGCGGCGGAACTTGCGGCTAGCGCTGCCTACCATGACGCCGATGATCGGCAGGATGGCCATCATCACCAGGGTCAGCTTCCAGTTCATCCACAGCAGGAAGCCGAACAGGAAGATCACCGACAGACCCTCGCGCACCACGGTCTTGATCGCGTCGGTCGCCGCGCCGGTCACCATGGTCACGTTGTAGGTGATGCGCGAAATCAGGTGTCCGGAGCTGTGGTGGTCGAAGTAGCTGTTCGGCAGCCGCAGCAGGCTGTCGAACAGCGCGCGCCGCAGGTCGTGCACCAAACCCAGGGAGACGCGCGATAGGTAGTAGTTGCCGAGGAAGGAACCCAGCCCCTGCCAGGCAGCGATCAGCACCAGAAGCAACGGCACACCGTGCATGATCTGCATGCCTTCCAGCAAGGGGATGCCACTCAGCGTGGCCCCCGCAGGGTCGGTCAGACCGTCCACGAAGTATTTCAGCACGCTGGCCAGCATGGGCTGCGCGGAAGCGAAGATCATGTAGCCCAACAGGCTGACCGCGAACAAGCCCGCATAGGGTCGTACGTACGTCAGCAGGCGCAGGTAGATTCTGACCGAACCTTCGCGCGGCTTCACGGGCGCCGGGGCGGCAGCTTGCATCGTTGGAGGAATCCGGCACGGACAGGGCCGCGATGGTAACACGGGCGTGTTGCCACGAATGCGCGCGCGGGTCGCCTGGCTTACAATCCGCAGTCCTCGCCGGGCGGCGCCATGGAGCCCGCCATGCGCGCGTTACTAGCGTCCCTCCCCTTGAAGAGGGGGAGATCCATGGCCGTCCGCATGCGAGCCCCGAGCTCCGGAAATAGCAGAACAAATGCAAACACCCAACCCGCTCCGCACAGGCTCCCGGTTCGCGCTCGCAGTATTTGCAGCCTTGCTCCGCGCCCGCTTCTTCTTACGCGGCGGCCACCTGCCGCCGGCCGGCCACCAGGTGCCCGAGGACTTCGCTGGCGTCGGTGTTGCGGCAGGCGCGGATGCGGCACATGACGAGCTGCAGCTCGCCCATCTTGCCCGGCTGGGCGTGCGCCGCGTGCGCATCGACTACACCTACGGCGACGCAGACCGCCCCGCCGGCCGCCTCTTGCCCAAGCTCGCTGCGGCCGGCTACCGCGTGAACCTGCACCTGCTGCAGCCCTTCGACGAAGCCCGGCAGATGCCCGACGCGGCCGCCTGCGAGCGCTGGCGCGCCTTCCTGGCCGACACGCTGGACCGCTTCGGCGCGCTGGCCGACCTCGTCGAGGTCACCTCCACGGTCAATCGCCGCCGCTGGGCCGGCTACCGGCTCGACGGGCTGCTGGCCGCCTGGGACATCGCCCACGACGAGGTCCGCCGCCGCGGCCTCACGCTGGCGGGTCCCAGCATCACCGACTTCGAGCCGGTCTACAACGTCGGCCTGCTGTCGCTGCTGCGCGAGCGGGGCCGCCTGCCCGACATCCACACCGACAACCTGTTCGCCGAGCGCGCCCTCCGCCCGGAACGCTGGGACCACAAGATCCTCGGCGAGCGCCTGGCGCCGCTGATCCGTTTCAACCTGGTCAAGAAGGCGCGTCTGCTCGCGCGCATCGGCGCGCAGGCCGGGGTGCCGCGACTGGTATCCCCCGCCGCCTTCTGGACCCTGCCGCGCATCGAGCGCCGCCTGCCGGACAGCGAGCAGAAGCAGGCCGACTACCTCACCCGCTACTTCGTCCTCTGCGCCGCCTCGGGCGCGCTGGAGCACGCCAGCTGGGGGCCGCTCGCCTGCCATCGCGAGGGCCTGGTCGACGACGGCGAACAGCCCTACCCCAAGCTCGAACGCATCACCCACTACGCTGCGGTGACCGGCCCCGAGTATCGCCCGCGCCCGGCTTTCGACGCCCTGGCGGCCTTCAACCGCCTCATCCCCGGCACGCGCTACGAAGGCCGGCTCAACCGGGGGCAAGGCCTGGAAGTGCACGCCTTCGCCGGCGCAGGGCGCCGCATCCACGTCATCTGGACCACCAACGCCCGCGCGGCGGCCATGCCCGACCTGTACGACGCCGCCAGCCTGGCCGATGCGCGCATCCTCGACCGCGACGGTCTCGAGCTCTCCGGCACCGCCGCGCTCGAATCGCGCCTCGCCACCCTCGCCGTCACCGAGAAGCCGCTCTACCTGGTCTGGCCCGCCGACCAACAGCCGCAGGTGCTGCCCGGCGCCGCGCCGCTGCCCGGCCTGGTGGTGCACGCCCACGGCGGCGGCCTGCACTACTACCACCGCAAGGGCGAGTGGCACGGCATGGTGCGCGCGCAGGACGGCCTGGAGGCGGACGCGCTGATCCGCGCGCTGCACCCCGAGCAGGTCGGCGCGCCGAACGCGGACGCCACCCTGCGCCACGCGCGCAACGCCATCTGGACCGTGGCCGACCCGCGCCACAGCGGCGCGCTGCTCGCCGTCAAGCAGCCGGTCAAGCACCACCTGCACAAGAAGCTGCTCGACCGCCTCAAGCCGTCCAAGGCCCGTCGCAGCTGGAACGGCGCCTGCGAACTGCTGCGCCGGGGGCTGGGCTCGGCCGCACCGGTGGCCTGGTTCGAGCAGCGCAGCGGGCGGGACCTGACGCTCAACTGGTACACCTGCGAGTACATGAGCGGACAAGTCTCGATCGGACGAGCCTTCTCCGCCTTTGCGCGCGGTGAGGGCATATACGAAGGACTGACTGCCGAGGACGTCTATCGCAACCTCGCAAGCTTTCTGCTGCGCATGCACGGCCGCGGCATATTCTTTCGGGACCTCTCGGGCGGAAACATCCTCGCCCAACGTGCGCCACAGGGCGGTCTCGCGTTCGCGCTGATCGACACCGCCCGCATCCGTCTATACCCTCACGGCGTCCCCGTACGGCACCGCATGGCCGACCTCGCCCGAGCCTGCCACAAACTGCACCCGGAAGGCCGTGAAGCCTTCATGGCGATCTACCTGCAGGGCATAGGTCATAAGTTCACTCTGTTGCAACGGGCCGGTTTCCGCCTCTACGACTTCAAGGCTGCCCTGAAGCGCCGCCTGCGCAGAACCCGCGCCTACAGGGCACTCAAACGCTGAGCGGCTTGCTCCGACTGCCTGTTGCACGCATGCAACAAGATTTGTCGAAATGCGCGGCTTTTACCCGCTAACGCTTGCGCGGTCACATGCGGGTTTGCAGAATCGCAGGCAACTTCTCGTTATGAGAGGTCAACAGGCCGCGGGACACCGCGACCTCCACTTCAAGCAAGAGGAGAATTACATGCAGAAGAAACTGATCGCGCTGGCTGTCGCTGGCCTGGTTTCCGCTCCGGCTTTCGCCCAGTCCAACGTGACTGTGTACGGTATCGTCGATATGTTCGTTGGCCACAGCAAGGCCGGCGACACCAAGGCTACCGACGTTCTCTCCGGCGGCCTGGCTGGCAGCCGTCTGGGCTTCAAGGGCACCGAAGACCTCGGCAACGGCATGAAGGCCCTGTTCACCCTCGAATACGGCATCAGCCCCGACATCTCCGGCGGCGGCCTGACCTTCACCCGCCAGAGCTTCGTCGGCCTGTCCGGCAACTTCGGTACCGTGACCCTGGGTCGCCAGTACGCTCCGGGTTACTACGCTACCGCCGCTCTCGGCGCCGTGGCTGCCGGCCCGCTGGACCCGATCGCCGTGCTGACCTCCGGTCTGGGCATCGCCCCGGGCAGCAACGCCCGTTGGGAAAACGCCATCAACTACGCCTCCCCGTCCTTCGGCGGCTTCTCCGCTCAGGCCATCTACTCCTTCAGCGGCAAGTCCGGCGACGGCACCGTTGTTGACGGCCTCGGCGACCGCAACCGCATGGACAGCAACGACGTCGGCCTGGGCCTGACCTATGCCAACGGCCCGCTGGACGTTCGCTACGTGTATCAGGCTGCCGAGAACCTCACCGACGTCGAGCAAGACGAGCACCTGATCGGCGCCGGCTACAACTTCGGCGTGATGAAGCTGGTCGCTTCCTACCAGATCGCCAACATCGACGCCCCGGGCGCTAGCGACTTCGACATCAAGGTCGCCACCATCGGCGGCATCATCCCGGTTGGCGCCGGCAACATCCACGTGTCCGTCGGCAAGCGCAGCGACGACCGTAGCGAGCGTGACGCCACCTCCGTCGGCCTGGCCTACACCCACGGCCTGTCCAAGCGCACCACCGTGTACGCTGGCATGAACCGCACCAGCAACGACGACAACGCCGCTTTCGGCTCCGTGCTGGGCATTGCCGGCGAGAACGAGACCGCGTTCGCCGTCGGTATCAACCACAAGTTCTAATCGTTTCCAAACGATCCGAGCTGCAAACGGGCGCTTCGGCGCCCGTTTTTGTTTTTGGCGCCAACCAGGCGCTCACGTCCTGATTGCTCGGGCAATACAAGCCGATCCGTGACAGCCCCTTGCCTGACGGCTAGAATCCGGGCGCTGCGGCAAAGCCGCCCGTCACCTGTTCCGGACTCCCCCCATGAAAGGCATCATCCTTGCCGGCGGCGCCGGCACCCGGCTGCATCCGGCCACGCTGGCCATCTCCAAGCAGTTGTTGCCGGTGTTCGACAAGCCGATGATCTACTACCCGCTCAGCACCCTGATGCTGGCGGGCATCCGCGACATCCTGATCATCTCCACGCCGCAGGACACCCCACGCTTCGAGCAATTGCTCGGCGACGGCGCCCGCTGGGGTCTGAACCTGCAGTACGCGGTGCAGCCCAGCCCGGACGGGCTGGCGCAGGCTTTCCTGATCGGCGAGGAGTTCATCGCCGGCGAGCACTGCGCGCTGGTGCTGGGCGACAACATCTTCTACGGGCACGACTTTCACCTGCTGCTACGCAACGCGGCGACAAGGCCTGTGGGCGCAAGTGTGTTTGCCTATCATGTGCACGACCCCGAGCGCTACGGCGTGGTGGACTTCGACGCACAAGGCAAGGCGCTATCGCTGGAAGAAAAGCCAGGCAAGCCACGATCCAACTACGCCGTGACCGGGCTTTACTTCTACGACCGGCAGGTCGTAGAGCTTGCCCGCTCACTGAAACCTTCTGCTCGCGGCGAGCTGGAGATCACCGACCTCAACCGCCTGTATCTGGAACGCGGGCAGCTTGCGGTGGAGATCATGGGCCGCGGCTACGCTTGGCTGGACACCGGCACCCACGAAAGCCTGCTGGACGCCAGCCAGTTCATCGCCACGCTGGAGAAACGCCAGGGCCTGAAGGTGGCCTGCCCGGAGGAGATCGCCTGGCGAAGCGGCTGGATCGGTGACGACGCACTACGCGAACTGGCCGAACCTCTGGCCAAGAACGGCTACGGCCAGTACCTGCAAAGCCTGCTGCGCACAAAGGTGTTCTGATGCAAGCCACTCCGCTCGCCATTCCCGAGGTCGTATTGTTCACCCCGCGCGTGTTCGGTGACGAACGCGGCTTCTTCTTCGAGAGCTACAACCAGCACGCCTTCCGCGAGGCGACGGGGCTGACGACGGACTTCGTTCAGGACAACCACAGCCGCTCCGCCCGCGACGTGCTGCGCGGCCTGCACTATCAGGTCGAACCCCGCGCCCAGGGCAAGCTGGTGCGTGTGGTGCAGGGCGCGGTGTTCGACGTCGCGGTAGACATCCGCCCCGGTTCACCCACCTTCGGTCACTGGGTAGGCGAGGAACTGTCCGCGGAGAACAAGCGCCAGATGTGGGTCCCTCCCGGGTTCGCACACGGTTTCCTCACGCTCTCCGAGTCCGCTGAATTCCTCTACAAGACCACTGACTTCTACTCCCCCGAACACGAACGCTGCATCGCCTGGGACGATCCGGACCTTGCGATCGATTGGCCGCTCGAGGGCCGCACCCCCAGGTTGTCGGAGAAGGATCTGCGTGGCGCACGTTTCAGTACTCTGCGCTGAGATACTCCTCCCTCATACAAGAATCGTCCATGCTCACATTGCCCCAAGTACGTCTTGCCGTAATCGGCCTCGGCTACGTCGGCCTGCCGCTAGCGGTCGAGTTCGGCAAGCACCGCGAGGTGCTCGGTTTCGACATCAACACGACACGCATCGAGGCGTTGCGCGCCGGGCACGATGCGACGCTGGAGGTCGACGACGCCGATTTGCGCAGTGCATCCGGGTTGCGCTTCACCGCTGACGCGACCGAACTGGCCGCCTGCAACGTGTTCATCGTCACCGTGCCCACGCCCATCGACGAGCACAAGCGCCCCGACCTTACACCGCTGATCAAGGCGTCCGAGACCGTAGGCCGTGTGCTCAAGCGCGGTGACGTCGTGATCTACGAATCCACGGTCTATCCTGGGGCCACCGAAGAGGACTGCGTCCCGGTGCTCGAAAGGCTCTCCGGCCTCAAGTTCAACGCCGACTTCTTCGCGGGTTACAGCCCGGAACGCATCAACCCGGGCGACAAGGAACATCGCGTCACGACGATCAAGAAAGTCACCTCCGGCTCCACCCCGGAAGTGGGGGAACTGGTCGATGCGCTCTACCGCCAGATCATCACCGCGGGTACCCACAAGGCCGAAAGCATCCGCGTTGCCGAGGCCGCGAAGGTCATCGAGAACACCCAGCGCGATCTCAACATTGCGCTGATCAACGAGTTGGCCATCATCTTCAACAAGATGGGCATCGACACCGAAGCGGTGCTCAAGGCGGCCGGTACCAAATGGAACTTCCTGCCTTTCCGCCCAGGGTTGGTCGGCGGGCATTGCATCGGCGTCGATCCCTACTACCTCACCCACAAGGCCCAGGCCATCGGCTACCACCCCGAGATCATCCTCGCCGGCCGGCGCCTGAACGACGGCATGGGGGCTTACGTGGTTTCGCAGCTGGTGAAGGCCATGCTCAAGCGCCGCATCCAGGTCGAAGGTTCGCGGGTGCTGGTCATGGGTCTGACCTTCAAGGAAAACTGCCCCGACCTGCGCAACACCCGCGTCGTCGATATCGTGCGCGAACTCGCAGACTACGGCATCGCGGTGGACGTCTTCGACCCTTGGGTGAGTGCCGACGAAGCCCTTCACGAGTATGGCATCTCGCCGGTCGACGAACCTGCCTCCCACGCCTACGATGCCATCGTGCTGGCGGTGGCACACGAGCAGTTCAGAGAGCTCGGCGCAGAACGGATACGCGCGCTCGGCAAGCCCCAGCACGTGCTCTATGACCTCAAGTATCTGCTGCCGGCTGGCGAGGCGGACCTGCGTCTCTGATCGGAACTTGCCCCCGGATGCGACCGCGTCAGCAAGGCGACAGCTGAACACCTTGCCAATACTGACGCCTGGATCTTCGCGAAACCTGCCGCCTTTCGCTAGCGGTGATCCAAAGCAGGGGCGGCAGACCGCACGAACGCGTGGACTGTCCTGTTCCTGGCGTCGGCAAAGCGTTCGACGCTCCGCAGCCCTTTTTCCTTCGCCCAATGCTGCAGGTCGGGCGAGTCAGAGGGCAGGTCGAGCAGTGCAAGGTCGATAGCGCCGCTGGCGAGCGCAACGAGCGCTTCTTCCCGCCCCCTGATCGACTGCGCTTGCGGGCCGTGGTAGGGCCAGCCGACAAGGTAGATCACTTCCCTGGGCTCCACGAACACTCGCGACGGGTCGGCCCCATGTAGTTTGAGCCAGGTCGCGGCGTCCATCATGCGCGTTTCTGGAGGCGTCGTGGAGATCACGTTAGACAGCCCCATCATCACCGCTATCGCTATCAACGGAATGCGCCAGCGCGCGATCCGTTGGAAAAGATGCGCGAGCCCAACCGAAACCAGCGGCACGGCAAGGAGGTTGAGCAGCGCAACATATCGCGAGGACAAGAACATGCTATCAAGCACGAATGCCAGTGGCACGATGGCATACACGGCGAAAGCGATCGCGAAAGGAGCGGCGGACACTAGCAGTACTGGCAGGCGCGGGCGTATCAAGGCGTAGATGCCCGGAACGATGAGCAGGCCGAAGTTCGAGATGAACTTGCTCAGGAGAAGGCCGAACGCACCGAAGAACAGGATTGTCGGCATCTGCTTGATGGCGTACTTGTTGTCTATCTGACTGCCAATCTCAGCCGCCATGGCGAAGAATCGATCGTGCTTGGAGGCAAGGTCGATCGCGTTGAGCTGCTGAGCCACCCGGCTGCCAAACTCCGCGTCACCGACGCCAGCCAGAAGGCCGACACCGACCCCTCCAAGCAAGGGCGGCAGTAGGAACATCGCCACTCGCCTCCAGCCACAACCATGCCGTATCGAGATCAACTGCCAGAGAACGGGGACAGCGAGAAAGATCAGCGTCTCCAGTCGGAAAAGGGCGGCCGCACAGATCGCGGACTGCGCAGCCAATCCGCCTGCCCATCCCGGGCGTCGTGCCCAACGCAGTAGCAGCCAGAGCGCCAGAAACAGGAGAAACCACGCCCCGAACTCCCGAATGATGTGATCACGGTAGTTGTTGAGCGCCGGCACCGTCAGCACGACGACCATTGCCGCCCACCCGGACCGAGGCAGCATTTCGCGAGTACAAGCGACGATCAGCGAACAGGTGCCCGCGATGAAGACTGTCGACAGCAGATAGCCGGACGCCTCCACCTCAAGGCCGGTAAACGACGAAACGGCAGCCATCAGGATAGGCAAGAACGGCCAGTCGAAGAGCTGCAGGGCGGCACTCAGCCCCTCACTCTGAAACGCCCTCGCCGTCTCTACGTACAGCATGCCGTCGTCGTTCGGCGTGATCGCAGCCGATAGTGCGATCAGTGACAGCAGAATGCTAAGAGCGAACGCAGTCCAAACCGGTCCGACGTGCTCCGCACAAGATACCAACCTGTGACGACTCACAGGAGGCTTCATGCACCCACGCTCTCCTTCACCACCAGCACATCTTCCATGATCAGATACTGCAGATCCGATCCGAAGAACATGTTCAGCGCGTCGGTGGGCGAGCAGATCATCGGCTCACCGCGGCGGTTGAGCGAGGTGTTGAGCACCACGCCATTGCCGGTGCGCTTTTCCAGTTCCTTCATCAGGTCGTAGTAGCGCGGGTTGAACTCGCGCTTGAGGACCTGGGCGCGCGAGGTGCCGTCTTCGTGCACCACTTCCGGCACGCGCTCCTTCCAGCCCTCGGCGACTTCGAAGGTGAAGGTCATGAAGGGCGCGGGGTGGTCGGTGCCGAGCATCTGCGGGCCGACGGTATCGAGCATGCTGGGGCAGAACGGGCGCCAGCGCTCACGGAACTTGATCTGCTCGTTGATGCGGTCGGCCACCCCGGGCGCGCTGGGGCAGCCGAGGATGGAGCGCCCGCCGAGCGCGCGCGGGCCGAATTCCATGCGTCCCTGGAACCAGGCCACCGGGTTGCCGTCGGCCAGCACCTTGGCGATGTGCGCCGGCACATCATCAATCTTCTGCCACTTGGGCTGCGCCGGATGGCGGGCACAGGCGGCGATGACGTCCTCGTTGCTGTAGGCCGGGCCGAGATAGACGTGTTCCATCTTCTCCACCGGCACGCCGCGCTTCACCGAGACGTAGGCGGCCGCGCCAACCGCGGTGCCCGAGTCGCCGGAAGCCGGCTGCACGAAGAGCTCCTTGACCTCCGGACGGGCGATGATCTTCTGGTTGAGCTTGACGTTCAGCGCGCCGCCGCCGGCAAAGGCCAGCTTGCCGGTCTCGCGCAGGATGTCGCCCAGGTAGTAGTCCATCATCTGCAGGGCGAGGTCTTCGAACAGCTTCTGCATGCTCGCCGCGTAGTGGATGTAGGGCTCGTCGGCGATGTCGCCGTGGCGCATCGGGCCCAGCCAGTCGATCAGCTTGGGCGAGAAGTAGTAGCCCTTGCCATTTTCCTTGTAGCGCCGCAGGCCGATGACGTTGGCGAGATCGGTGTTGATGACCAGTTCGCCGTTCTCGAACTTCGCCAGTTGCGAGAAATCGTATTTGTCCGGATCGCCGTAGGGCGCCATGCCCATGACCTTGTATTCGCCGTCGAGCATCTCGAAGCCGAGGTACTCGGTGATCGCACCGTACAGGCCGCCGAGCGAATCCGGGTCGTAAAACTCCTTGATCTTGTGGATGCGGCCGTTCTCGCCGTAGCCGAAGAAGGTGGTGGCGTACTCGCCCTTGCCGTCGATGCCGAGGATGGCGGTCTTTTCCGTGAAGCCGGAACAGTGATAGGCGCTGGAGGCGTGGGTGAGGTGGTGCTCGACCGGCACGATTTCGGTCTTGCCGAGGTCGAAACCCAGCTGCTGCAGGCACCATTCGATGCGCTTCTTGTAGCGATGGAAGCGCCGGTTGCCCATCAGGATGGCGTCCAGCCCGCGGTCGGGCGCGTACCAGTAGCGCTTGGCGTAGTGCCAGCGCGCCTTGTCGAAGATGCTGATCGGCGCGAAGGGGATGGCGACCGCACTGACGTCCTTGGGCTTGATGCCGGCAAAATCCAGGCAGAAGCGCGCGGATTCGTAGGGCATGCGGTGCTTGGCGTGCTTGTCGCGCACGAAGCGCTCTTCTTCCGCCGCGGCGACCAGCTTGCCGTCGATGTAGAGGGCGGCAGAGGGGTCGTGGGTCAGGGCGCCGGACAGGCCGAGGATGGTCTGGGACAAGGGGAAACCTCTTCAGGGCCGGGCAGCAGCGCGCACCAGCCGGAAAGCGTCATGGAAACAGCGGATTATACATGCGGGGCATGCCACGCCGCCCGGCCTGCTGGCGCCGGACGGCGGGCATCGGGTGCGCTCAGTGCGCCTCATCCCAGTTCGCCCCCGCGCCCACCTCCACCAGCAGCGGCACCTTGAGTGCGGCCACGCCGCCCATCAGCGCGGGCAGCTCCTGGCGGATCAGGTCGAGTTCGGCGTCCGGCACTTCCAGCACCAGTTCGTCGTGCACCTGCAGGATCAGGCGCGATTGCAGCCGCTTGTCCTTCAGCCAGGCACTGGTGGCGATCATCGCCTTCTTGATCAGGTCGGCGGCGGTGCCTTGCATGGGCGCATTGATCGCCGCGCGCTCGGCGGCCTGGCGACGGCCGGCCTGGCTGGCGCGGATCTCGGGCAGGTAGAGGCGGCGGCCGAAGACGGTTTCGACGTAGCCGCGCTCGCGCGCTTCCGCGCGGGTGCGGTCCATGTAGGCGGCCACGCCGGGATAGCGGGCAAAGTAGCGGTCGATCCAGCCCTGGGCGGCGGCGCGGTCGATGCCGAGGTTCTTGGCCAGACCGTGGGCGCTCATGCCGTAGATGAGGCCGAAGTTGATCACCTTGGCGTAGCGGCGCTGCTCGCTGCTGACTTCTGCTGGCGTGCTGCCGAAGACCTCGGCGGCGGTAGCGCGGTGCACGTCCTCGCCGTGAGCGAAGGCCTCCAGCAGGCGGGCGTCGTCCGACAGATGGGCCATGATGCGCAGCTCGATCTGCGAGTAGTCGGCCGAGACGATGTGGTGGCCACGCGGGGCGATGAAGGCCGCGCGGATGCGCCGGCCCTCGGCGGTGCGGATGGGGATGTTCTGCAGGTTGGGTTCCGAGCTGGCGAGCCGGCCGGTGACCGCGGTGGCCTGCGAAAAGCTGGTGTGCACCCGGCCGGTCTTCGCATTGACCATGCGTGGCAGCTTGTCGGCGTAGGTGCTCTTCAACTTGGCCAGGCCGCGGTGCTCGAGCAGCAGCTTGGGCAGGGGGTAGTCCTCGGCGAGCTTCTCCAGCACCTCCTCGTCGGTGGAGGGCTGGCCGGTGGCGGTCTTCTTGACCACCGGCAGGCCGAGCTTGCCGAAGAGGATTTCACCCAGTTGCTTGGGCGAACCCAGGTTGAAGGGCTGGCCGGCGAGTTCGTGCGCTTCGCGTTCCAGCTCGTGCAGGCGGCGGCCGAGTTCCTCGCTGTGGCCGGCCAGCAGGAAGGGGTCGATCAGCACGCCGTTGCATTCCATCTCCAGCAGCACGGCGAGCGTGGGCAGCTCGATGTCGCGGTAGAGCGCCGCCAGGCGCGCTTCGCGTTCGACCTGCGGCCACAGCTTGCGGTGCAGGCGCAGGGTGACGTCGGCATCCTCGGCGGCGTACTCGGTGGCGCGCTCCACCGCTACTTCATCGAAGCCGATCTGCTTGGCGCCCTTGCCGCACACCTCGGTGTAGGGAATGGTGGTCAGCCCCAGGTGGCGCCTGGCGAGCGAATCCATGTCGTGCGACTTGTCGGACTCCAGCACATAGGACTGCAGCAGGGTGTCGTGGGCGATGCCACCCAGATGGATGCCGTGGTTGGCCAGCACGTGAGCGTCGTACTTGAGGTTCTGGCCGACCTTGGGCTTGGCGTCGGACTCCAGCCAGGGCTTCAACTTGGCGAGCACCTCGTCCAGCGGCAGCTGCTCGGGCGCCTCGGCGCCGCGGTGGGCCAGCGGCAGGTAGGCGGCCTCGCCCGGCACGATGGAGAAGGACATGCCGACCAGGCGTGCGGCCATCGGGTCCAGGCTGGTGGTTTCGGTGTCGAAGGCGGTGAGCTCGGCGGCGTCGATCTTAGCCAGCCAGGCGTCGAAGGTGGGCCAGTCGAGGATGGTCGTGTAGTGGCGTTCTGTAGGAGCGGGCTCGCCCGCGATTTCGTCGGCCGGTGCCGGATCGGCGTCGCGTATCGCGGCCAAGGCCGCTCCTACAGGGGCGCCGTCCAGGTCCTTCAGCCAGGTGCGGAACTCGAAGCGCTCGTACAAGGCGCGCAGCGCCGCCTTGTCGTCCTCGCGCGCGGGCAGGTCTTCCAGTTGCACCGGCAGTTCGACATCGGTGGCCACGGTGACCAGCTTGCGCCCCAGCGGCAGGAAGTCCAGATGCCGGCGCAGGTTCTCGCCGACCTTGCCCCCGACCTTGTCGGCGTTGGCAACCAGATCGTCCAGGGTGCCGTATTCGGTGAGCCACTTCACCGCGGTCTTGGGGCCGCATTTTTCCACCCCGGGCACGTTGTCCACGGTGTCGCCGACCAGCGCCAGGTAGTCCACGATGCGCTCGGGCGGCACGCCGAACTTGGCGGTCACGCCGGCTTCGTCCAGCACCTCCTCGTTCATGGTGTTTACCCAGCGCACGCCGGGGCGCACCAGCTGGGTAAGGTCCTTGTCGCCGGTGGAGATCACCACCTGCCAGCCGCGCTCGGCGGCCTGGCGGGTGAGCGTGCCGATCACGTCGTCGGCCTCCACCCCTTCCACCGACAGCAGCGGCCAGCCTTCGGCCTGTACCGCCTGGTGCAGCGGCTCGATCTGCGCGCGCAGGTCGTCCGGCATCGGCGGACGGTGGGACTTGTATTCCGGATACCAGTCGTCGCGGAAGGTCTTTCCCTTGGCGTCGAACACGCAGGCGCGATATTCGGCGGCGTACTCGGCTTCCAGTCGGCGCAGCATGGAGAGCACGCCGCGGATCGCCCCGGTGGGTTCGCCCGCGCCGTTGCGCAGGTCCGGCAGGGCGTGGAAGGCGCGGTACAGGTAGCTGGAACCGTCGACGAGCAGCAGCGTGGGCATGGCGGATGGGCGGGCAGAACGGAGGAAGGAACGAATGGTACCGCGCCCGCGCTCTGGGTTATCGTTTACGTCTTTCCCAAGAACGGCCCAGAGCCCTTCCACAACCGGCCCTTCCATGACAGCAAAAGACAAACTCCCGCACGGCGTCGCCAGCGCGGCGCCGCGCTTCAATGCGCGCGAATCCTGGCGCATCTTCGGCATCATGGCCGAGTTCGTCGAAGCCACCGAACGGCTCAACGCCATCCGCCCGGCGGTGTCGATCTTCGGCAGCGCCCGCATCCCGCCGGACCACATGTACTACATGCTCACCGAGAAGATCGCCCGCCAGCTCTCGGACGCCGGCTTCTCGGTGATCTCCGGCGGCGGCCCGGGCATCATGGAGGCGGCCAACAAGGGCGCCTATTTCGGCAAGAGCCCGTCGATCGGGCTCAACATCCAGCTGCCGCACGAGCAGGCCGCCAACCCCTACCAGGACATCTCGCAGACCTTCCAGCACTTCTTCGCGCGCAAGTTCATGTTCGTGAAGTTCGCCGCCGCCTATGTGGTGATGCCCGGCGGCTTCGGCACGCTGGACGAACTGCTGGAGGCGATGACGCTGATCCAGACCCACAAGAGCCGCAAGATTCCCATCATCCTGGTGCACGGCCCGTTCTGGAAAGGACTGCTCGACTGGTTCCGCGACCGCCTGGTGAGCGAGCGCATGATCAACCCGGAAGATCTCGACCTGGTCCAGGTGATCGACAAGCCGGAAGAGGTGGTCGAAGCGATCTTCAAGCACTACGAGACGCGCGGCTTCCTGCCGCTGCCCGAAGAACACGAGCTGATGCTTAACCTGTAGGAGCGGCCTTGGCCGCGATGCATCCTGCGAGGAAACAAGCGCAGCATCGCGGGCAAGCCCGCTCCTACCTGAGCCGTCGGCGGTTCAGGCCTTCCGCCCCGGCCGGATTCCGCGGGGGCACATCCGGGCTACAATCGCATTACCCTGCGGAGAACCCATCATGCATCGCAAACTGCTCATCCTTGCTCTGGCCTGCGCCCTGCCGGCCTTCGCCCAGCAACCCGCCAACCTGGAACCCCTGCCGGAGCCCCCGCCCCCGCCGCCGGGCATGGCCGGGGACGATTTCGAGCCCGAGGTCACCATCGTCAAGCGCGGCGAGGACACCGTGGAGGAGTACCGCATCCGCGGCCGCCTCTACATGATGAAGGTCACCCCGCCGCACGGCACGCCCTACTACCTGATCGATCAGCGCGGCAACGGCCAGTTCGTGCGCGCCCAGGAGGCGGTGCCCACGCTGTCGGTGCCGATGTGGGTCATTCACAGTTGGTGAGCTGAAGCGCGCTGGAGCAGGTACGATCACTCCCTCCCCTTCAAGGGGAGGGCCGGGGTGGGGATGGGTGGTCTTATGGCGCCTGCTACCCCATCCCGTCCTTGCCCTTGAAGGAAAAGGGAGCTGTCAACCAGCGCCGCACGTCGAGCATTCATGTCCGTCTTCACTCCCGTCACCTCAGAAGCTCTCGCCGACTGGCTGCGCCGTTACGCCATCGGCCGTCTGGCGCAGCTGCAGGGCATCTCTGCCGGCGTGCAGAACAGCAACTTCTTCGTCACCACCACGCTCGGCCGCTACGTGCTGACGCTGTTCGAGACCATCCCGCGCGCCGAGCTGCCCTTCTACCTGCACCTGATGGCGCATCTCGCCCGCCACGGCCTGCCGGTGCCTGCGCCGATCGCCGACCGCGACAACGAATACCTCGGCACGCTCTCCGGCAAGCCCGCGGTACTGGTCGCACGCCTCACCGGCCAGTCCGACATGACGCCCGCGCCGGCGCGCTGCGCACGCGTCGGCGCCATGCTCGCCGGCCTGCACCTCGCCGGCCTGTCCTACGGTCGCCGCCAGGACAACCCGCGCGGCGCGGCGTGGCGTAGCGCCACCGCCGCCCAGGTTCGCCCCTTCCTGCCGGCCGACGAGCAGGGCCTGCTCGATGCCGAGCTCGCCTTCCAGGCAGCCGCCGCCGGCGAGGAACTGCCCGAAGGCGTGATCCACGCCGACCTCTTCCGCGACAACATCCTGTGGGACGGCGAGCACATCGGCGGGGTGATCGACTTCTATTTCGCCGGCGTGGATGCGCTGCTGTTCGACGTGGCGGTCACCGTGAACGACTGGTGCACGCTGCCCGGCGGCGAGCTGGACGAGACGCGCACCCGCGCCCTGCTCGACGCCTACCACGCCGAACGCCCGTTCACCGCCGCCGAACGCAAGGCCTGGCCGGCGATGCTGCGCGCCGCCGCCCTGCGCTTCTGGCTGTCGCGCGCCGCCGACTTCCACCTGCCGCGCGAGGGCGAACTGGTGCTGGTCAAGGACCCCAACGAATACCGCGACATCCTGCGCCTGCGCGCCCGCGCGGTGCCGCCGCTGGTGGAGGCGGGCCGATGAACGCCACCCCGCAGCCGATGCGCTTCGGCACTGTCGAACCGGCACACACCCTGCAATGGCTGGCCGCCGGCTGGCGGGTCTTTCTCGCCAACCCCGGCATCTGGATCGCCCAGACGGTGATCCTGATCGCCATCCTCGCCGCGCTCGGCTTCGTGCCGCTGCTCGGCTGGGCGGCCGCGCCGGTCGCGCTGCCCATGCTTGCCGCCGGCATGCTGGCCGGCGTGGAGGCCCTGCGCCGCGATGAGGCGCTGCGGGTGGACCATCTCTTCGAAGGCCTGCGTCGCCGCACCGGCGAGCTGCTGCTGCTCGGCGCCTGCCATCTGGCCGGCGCACTGGCCGCCGCGCTGATCGCGGCCGTGGTCGGCGGCAGCGCGGTGCTTACCGGCATGCTGATCGGCGCACTGGCCGGAGCCGGCGTGGCCGCGGGCGGCGTGATGTTCGGCGTCCTGGTGTTCACCGTGCTGTGGACCCTGCTGATCATGGCCCTGTGCTTCGCCCCGGCGCTGGTGCTGCTCGACGGCGTGCCGCCGCTCGAAGCGATGAAGCTGTCGGCTCGCGCCTGCTTCGCCAACCTGCTCACCTTCATCGTGCTCGCCGCCATGCTCTACGTGCTGGTATGGATCGCCATGCTGCCGGCGGGCCTGGGCATGCTGGTACTGGTGCCGGTCATTGCCGGCACGCTGCATGCGGCCTGGGTGCAGGTGTTCAAGCCGCCGCTGGCCCTGCCCTCCCCCGACGACAAACCGGAAAATCCCGTCGATGCAAGCTAGACAACTTCCCATGCACCGCGGCTGGTCCTGGCTGACCGAAGGCCTGCAGCTGTGGCGCCGCAACCCTGCCTTGATGACCTTCCTGGCCTTCGGCTACCTGCTCACCCTGGTGGTGATCAGCATCTTCCCGCTGATCGGCCAGCCGATCGCCTCGCTGCTGATGCCGGTGCTCTCGCTCGGCGTGCTCAACGGCTGCCGCTCGATCGACGAGGGTCGAAAGGCGGGGCCCGACATCCTCTTCTCCGGCTTTCGCGCCAACATCGCCGCACTGGTGACCATAGGCGGCATCTACCTGATCGCCAGCCTGCTGGTGCTGGTGCTGACCATGGCGGCCGACGGCGGCACACTGCTCAAGGTGATGGGCGGCGGCAAGCTCGACCCGGAAGCCGCCCAGGCTCCCGGCTTCACCCTCGCCCTGCTGCTCGCGGTGGTGCTGTCGACGCCGGTCATGATGGCCTACTGGTTCGCCCCGCTGCTCGCCGGCTGGTGGAAGCTGCCGGCGCCCAAGGCCATGTTCTTCAGCTTCTTCGCCTGCCTGCGCAACTGGCGCCCCTTCCTCGCCTACGCCATCGCGCTGATGCTGTTCGGCGCCATCCTGCCGGGCGTGGTGATCGGCGTGGTCGGCCTGGTGGTGCCGCTGCTGGCCACCGTGCTCACCTTCCTGGTGCCGCTGGTGCTGGTGCCGACCATCTTCGCCAGCTTCTACATCAACGCGCGCGACGTGTTCGGCATCCCGGGGGCGGTGGTGCATTCCGCGCCGCTGATCGTCGACGACAACGATGCCCACGACTGAGGCCGGCCCACTCGGCCTGCTGGGCGGCACCTTCGACCCCATCCACCTCGGCCACCTGCGCCTGGCCGAAGAGGCGCGCGAGGCGCTCGGCCTGGCGCGGGTACGCCTGATCCCCGCCGGCCAGCCGCCGCACCGCGACACCCCGCTGAGCAGCAGCGCCGACCGCCTGGCCATGGCCCGTCTGGCGGCAGCCGGCAACCCGGCCCTGGAGGTGGACGACGGCGAGATCCGCGCCGCCACGCGCAGCTACACCGTGCTCACGCTGGAACGCCTGCGCGCCGAGCTCGGCCCGGAGCGGCCGCTGGTGCTCATCCTCGGCGCCGACGCCTTCCAGGGTCTGCCCACCTGGCACCGCTGGCAGGAGCTCTTTGCGCTCACCCACATCGCGGTCGCCAACCGCCCCGGCTACGCACCGCATGGCCGGCGCTGGCCCGGCGTGCTGTCGCCCGAGCTGGACGAAACCTGCGCCGGGCGGATGAGCACCGATCCGGCACGCATCGCCGCGGCGCCGGCGGGCCTGGTGATTCCCTTCGACATGACCCCGCTGGACATCTCCGCCTCACTGGTTCGCGACCTGCTCGCCGGCGGTCACAGCGCCCGTTATTTGCTCCCCGATTCGGTTCTCGACTATATTGGGCTGCACCACCTCTACCGCCCCAACTGATGGAACCAAGCACCCTGCAGAATGTGGTCGTCGATGCCCTCGAGGACATCAAGGCCAAGGACATCGAAGTCATCGACACGTCCCGACTCACCGCCCTGTTCGACCGCATCGTGATCGCCAGCGCCGACTCCAACCGGCAGACGCGCGCACTGGCGCGCAACGTCCAGGAGAAGGTGAAGGAGGCCGGCGGCGAGGTGGTCAGCGTGGAAGGCGAGGAGACCGGCGAATGGGTGCTGGTCGACCTCGGCGACATCGTGGTGCACATCATGCAGCCGGCCATCCGCAGCTACTACAACCTGGAAGAGCTCTGGGCTCACAACCCGCCCACCCCGGCCCGCCGCAAGGCCGGCGCCGCGGCCGACTGACGCACGCGTGAAGCTGCTGCTGGTTGCGGTGGGCCACCGCATGCCCGGCTGGGTGGCCGCCGGCTTCGACGAGTTCGCCCGCCGCATGCCGCGCGAACTGCCGTTGCAGCTGATCGAGGTGAAGGCCGAGCCGCGCACCACCGGCAAGACCGTGGAGGCCATGATGGCCGCCGAAGCGGCACGCATCGAGGCCGCCCTGCCGCCGCGCTGCCGACGGGTGATCCTCGACGAACGCGGCGCCGACCTCACCACCCGCAAGCTGGCCGACCGTCTGGAGCACTGGCAGACCGAGGGCCGCGACGTGGCATTGATCGTCGGCGGCCCCGATGGCCTGGCCCCGGCGCTCAAGGCCAGCGCCGACGAGACCATGCGCCTGACCAGCCTCACGCTGCCGCACGCCCTGGTACGCCCGCTGCTCGCCGAGGCCCTGTACCGCGCGTGGAGCGTGCTGAAGAACCATCCCTATCACCGCGAGTGATCGCAGCCGAGCCGCTCGTACCCCCTCCAGGCTGTGGTTTCGCGCCTGTAGGAGCGGCCTTGGCCGCGATGCGGCGATTGTTCCATCCCAGGCCGCATCGCGGCCAAGGCCGCTCCTACCAAAGCCTGGCCGGTTCGGGTTGCACGCTCCCGGGCGCGCTCATCATGCCGCCCGAACTGCGCGAAAGCGCTAGAATGCGACGTTATTCCACCAACACATTCCCGTCATGAGTGCCGCCCAGCCCCGCATCTATCTCGCTTCGCGCAGTCCGCGCCGGCGGGAACTGCTGCGCCAGATCGGCGTGCGTTTCGACGTGCTTGCCTTCCGCGGCGGCGAGCGGGGCGAGGATGCCGACGTGGATGAAACGCCTATCGACGGCGAGGCCGCCGAGCGCTATGTCGAACGCCTGGCGCTGACCAAGGCGGAAGCCGGCATGCGCCGCCTGGTCTGGCGCCACCTGCCACGCCAGCCGGTGCTGGCAGCCGACACCACCCTGGAAGTCGACGGCCACATCATCGGCAAGCCGGAGAGCCCGGAAGATGCGGTAGCCATCCTGCGCAGCCTGTCGGCACGCACCCATCGGGTACTGACCGCGGTGGCAGTGAGCGACGGCGAGCGCACGCGCAGCGCGCTGAGCATCAGCGAAGTGCGTTTCCGCGCCATCGAGGACGGCGAACTCCACCGCTACGTGGCCACCGGCGAACCGCTGGACAAGGCCGGGGCCTACGGCATCCAGGGGCGCGCCGCGGTGTTCGTGGAGCGTATTTCCGGCAGCTACACCGGCATCATGGGCCTGCCGCTGTACGAAACCGCGCAGCTCCTCCAGGGCTTCGGTTACTCTTGCCTGTAGGGGGACGCACCGCACACTCATCCCCCGCGCTTGTGTCCGACCGGCCCGTGTCTCCCCGGCAGGGGCAGCCGACCCGGTTGGCACGCAAGCAGCCCCGATGGGCAATGCGCAAGGGCGGCCCGCCAGTCCGTCATTGCGCATTCCTCATTGAATCCCAGTGCGCATGAGCATCGAATTCCTCATCAATTGCACCCCGCAGGAAACGCGGGTGGCCCTGGTCGAACAGGGCGTGGTCCAGGAACTGCACGTCGAACGCACCGCCAGTCGCGGCATCGTCGGCAACATCTATCTCGGCAAGGTGGCCCGCGTGCTGCCCGGCATGCAGTCGGCCTTCATCGACATCGGCCTGGAGCGCACCGCCTTCCTGCACGTGGCCGACATCTGGAGCGAGCGCCAGCACGGCGAGGCCGCCAAGCCGATCGAGCGCATCCTGTCCGAGGGCCAGAACCTCACCGTACAGGTGCTCAAGGACCCGATCGGCACAAAGGGCGCGCGCCTGTCCACCCAGGTCAGCATCGCCGGGCGCATGCTGGTGTACCTGCCGCAGGAAAAGCACATCGGCATCTCGCAGCGCATCGAGGACGAAGCCGGGCGCGAAGCGCTGCGCGAGCGCCTGACCCGCCTGGTCCCGGCCGACGAACCCGGCGGCTTCATCGTGCGCACCATGGCCGAGTCCGCCACCGACGACGAGCTCGCAGCCGACATCGCCTACCTGCGCAAGCTGTGGGGCGAGATCCAGGCGCGCAGCACCGGCGCCCATCCGCCGCGCGTGCTGTACGAAGACCTCAACCTGGGCCAGCGCGCGCTGCGCGACCTGGTGGACGACGACACCGGGCGCATCGTCATCGACTCGCGGGAGAACTTCCAGAAGCTCACCGCCTTCGCCCAGGAATACATGCCCAAGGTGCTGCCGCTGCTCGAGCACTACACCGGCGAGCGTCCGCTGTTCGACCTGCACAGCGTCGAGGACGAGATCCAGAAGGCGCTCGCCCGCCGCGTCGAGCTCAAGTCCGGCGGCTACCTGATCATCGACCAGACCGAAGCGATGACCACGGTGGACGTGAACACCGGCGGCTTCGTCGGCGCGCGCAACTTCGACGACACCATCTTCAAGACCAACCTGGAGGCGGCCCAGGCCATCGCCCGCCAGCTGCGCCTGCGCAACCTGGGCGGCATCATCATCATCGACTTCATCGACATGGAAACCGTCGAGCACCGCGAGATGGTGCTCGAGGAGTTCCGCAAGGCGCTGTCGCGCGATCACACCAAGATGAGCATCAACGGCTTCACCGCGCTCGGCCTGGTGGAGATGACCCGCAAGCGCACCCGCGAGTCGCTCGCCCACCTGCTGTGCGAGCCCTGCCCCACCTGCGGCGGGCGCGGCGAGGTGAAGACCGCGCGCACGGTGTGCTACGAGATCCTGCGCGAGCTGCTGCGCGAGGCGCGCCAGTTCAATGCGCGCGAGTTCCGCGTGCTGGCCGCGCCCAACGTCATCGACCTGTTCCTCGACGAAGAGTCGCAGTCGCTGGCGATGCTGTCGGATTTCATCGGCAAGAAGATCTCGCTGCACCCGGAAGCCAGCTACACCCAGGAACAGTTCGACATCGTGCTGCTCTGAGCCACGCCGTGAGCCCATCGCCCCAGCATCCGTCCGCCGGCCCGGCCGAGCCCAGCCCGGCGCGCTTCGCCAATCCGCTGGCACGCGGCATCGCCGCCACCCGGCCGGCCTTCCTGCTGGTCACCCTGGTCGCCTGCCTGGTCGGGCTGGCGGTCGCCCACGGCAGCGGCGTACGGCTGGACCCGCTCACCGCTCTGGCCACCGTGCTGCTGGCCCTCGTGGCGCATGCGGCCGGCAACGTGATCAACGACTACCATGACCGCGACGCGGACCGGCTCAACACCGGCCGCCTGTTTCCCTTCACCGGCGGCAGCCGCTTCATCCAGAACGGCGTGCTCAGCGCCCGGCAGACCGCGATGCTCGGCTACGGCCTGCTGGCCGCGGTGATCCCCGGCGGGCTGTGGCTAGCCTGGAGCGCCGGCCCCGGCCTGCTGGCCATCGGTGCAGGCGGCCTGCTGGTGGCCTGGGCCTACTCCGCGCCGCCGCTCTACCTGGTGGGACGCGGCCTGGGCGAACTGTGCATCGTCGCCGCCTGGCTGCTGGTGGTGGCCGGCGCGGACTACGTGCAACGCGGCGCGTTCAGCGCCCTGCCCTTCGCGGCCGGGCTGTCCTACGCGCTACTGGTGGCCAACCTGCTGTACATCAACCAGTTTCCCGACCACGCCGGCGATGCCGCGGCCGGCAAGCGCACCCTGGTCGTGCGTCTCGGCCCGCAGGCGGCCAAGTGGGGCTACCTCGTCATCGCGCTACTGGCCTACGCCTGGCTGGTGCTGATGGTGGGCCGCGAGCTGCTGCCGCAGAAGGCGGCCGCGGCCGCCTTCACCCTGGTGCTGTCCTTCAACGCCGCCAAGCACTTGATCGACCATGCCGACGAGGCCGCCGAGCTCGCCCCCGCCATCCGCCAGACCATTGCTGCTGCCTGCGTCCACGGCCTCATCCTGACCGGCGCGCTCGCCATGGCCGAATGGCCCGGCGGGCACTGACCGCTTCCCAACCACCGCTCCCGGATACGCCACACCCATGATCGGACGACTTGCAGGCACCCTGCTGGAAAAGAACCCGCCGCAGATTCTGGTGGACGTGCACGGCGTCGGCTACGAAGTGGACGTGCCGATGAGTACCTTCTACGGACTGCCCGCCACCGGCCAGCCGGTCACCCTGCACACCCATCTCGCCATCCGCGAGGATGGCCACTTCCTCTACGGTTTCGCCTCCCAAGAAGAGCGCGCCGCCTTCCGCCAGCTGCTCAAGGTCTCCGGCATCGGCGCGCGCACCGCGCTGGCGGTGCTCTCCGGCCTCTCGGTTACCGACCTCGCCCAGGCCGTGGCGCTGCAGGAAGCCGGCCGCCTGGTGAAGGTGCCGGGCATCGGCAAGAAGACCGCCGAACGCCTGCTGCTGGAACTGCGCGACAAGCTCGGCCAGGCCCTGCCCACGCTTGCGGCGGCACGCCTGGCGTCGCCGGCATGTACCGCGCTGCCCGGCGACGCGAAGAGCGACATCCTCAACGCGCTGCTGGCACTCGGCTACAACGAACGCGAAGCGCTAGGCGCGATGAAGGGACTGGACGAGGAGGTCGGCGTATCCGACGGCATCCGCCAGGCGCTGAAGCAATTGTCCAAGGCCTGAAGAGCCCGCGCCGGCCGGGCGCTCCTGTCGAACACCTTTACACATCGATACATCGACCGAACCAGCACCAGCAACAAGCTCCTGTTTTTTAAGGTTTTTCAAAGACTGGCACGACTGATGCTCTTACAGGGCAAGCAGTCAAACCTGCAACCTGAAGACAGGAGAACGGCAATGTTCAGCACCAACACCCTTCGCAAGAACGTCCTGGCAAGCAGCCTGCTCGCCTCCGCAGCCCTGTTCACCGGGAGCGCCCAGTCCGCAGTGCTGTCGTGGGACTACGACATCCTCAGCGGCTTCACCCAGTCGACCATCGGCGGCGCGACGACCAACTATCCCGATCCGGGCGTTGACATCCTGTCCTGGGGCACCTCGACCGGTTCCGGCCAGAGCTCGCTCGTGGTGAACAACCCCGAGATTGTCGGCGCCTCGGTGGACACCTTCATCGGCGGCGGCATGCCCCCCGCTGCGCCTCCCTACCTGGGTTTCAGCACCTCGCTCACCCACAACAACAACCCGATCACCGGCAACTCGCTGACCTCCGCGACCCTGCGCGCACAGGTCACCCTGACGCCGACCAACCCGGCCGGCGGTGCGCTGCCCGACCAGATCACCTCCTTCGACATCTCCTTCGCCGAGACCCCCAACGTAGCCAACTGCGGCTTCCCCTCGACCAGCAACTGCGACGACATCTTCGTGCTGCTCGGCGGTCTGTTGAACCAGAGCTTCCAGTACGACGCCGGCGACGGTGACGGCCTGCTGACCTACTTCGTGAACATCTTCCCGATCACCGGCGGGGTATTGAGCGTCCTCTCCAACGCAAGCTGCGCGGCGGCTGGCGAAGCTCCGGGTTGTATCGGCTTCCAGACCCAGGAGAACCAGTCGACCACCCTGGCCTTCGGCTTCACCATCTCCACCGAACCGCTGGGCGTGCCCGAGCCCGGCATGCTCGCCCTGCTCGGCATCGGCCTCGCCGGCCTGGGAGCGATGCGCAGGCGTCGCGTCTGAACAAGAATCACACCCTCGGTGCAGCACCGTTCGGGGAGCCTCGTGCTCCCCGTTTTCTTTTCCCGCAGCTGTCGGAGGATTTGACGTCTGCCTTCGGCTAAACTTCGGCCCATGATCGAAACCGACAAGTTGGCCGCCCCACGGCTCCTCTCCGCGCAACCGACCGACCGCCAGGAAGACGCCATAGAGCGGGCGCTGCGCCCCAAGCACCTGGCCGATTACGTCGGTCAGCAGAAGATCCGGGAGCAGCTGGAGATCTTCATCACCGCGGCGCGCAACCGCAGCGAAGCGCTCGACCATGTGCTGCTGTTCGGCCCGCCCGGCCTGGGCAAGACCACGCTGGCACACATCGTCGCCGCCGAGATGGGCGTGAACCTGCGCCAAACGTCCGGCCCGGTGCTGGAGCGCGCCGGCGACCTGGCCGCCTTGCTCACCAACCTCGAACCGCACGACGTGCTGTTCATCGACGAGATCCATCGTCTGTCGCCGGTGGTCGAGGAGATCCTCTACCCGGCGCTGGAGGATTTCCAGATCGACATCATGATCGGCGAAGGTCCGGCCGCGCGCTCGGTCAAGCTCGACCTGCCGCCCTTCACCCTGGTGGGCGCGACCACCCGCGCCGGCATGCTCACCAACCCGCTGCGTGACCGCTTCGGCATCGTCTCGCGCCTCGAGTTCTACACGCCCGGGGAACTGGGCTACATCGTCGGCCGCTCCGCCGGCCTGCTCAACGTGACGATCGACGAAGCCGGCGCCTTCGAGATCGCCCGGCGCGCACGGGGCACGCCCCGCATCGCCAACCGCCTGCTGCGCCGGGTGCGCGACTACGCCGAGGTCAAGGCCGGCGGACAGATCACCGCCGAGGTTGCCGATGCGGCACTCACCATGCTGGACGTGGACCATCTGGGACTCGACCTGATGGACCGCAAGCTGCTCGGCGCCATGCTGGAGAAGTTCGGCGGCGGCCCGGTCGGCCTGGACAACCTCGCCGCGTCGGTCGGGGAATCCGCCGACACCATCGAGGACGTGCTCGAGCCCTACCTGATCCAGCAGGGCTACCTGCAGCGCACGCCGCGCGGACGAATGGCCACTCCGGCGATCTGGCAGCACTTCGGGCTGAATCCGCCGCGCGCCGGGGGCCCCGGCCTGTTCGACGGCTGAAGGGCATGGGCACGACGCTGCAGTTGCTGCTCGCGGGCGCCGTCGTGCTGCTCTTCGGCTGGCAGATGAAGCGCGGCCGTAGCCGGCAGCGCGCCGCCTACCTGGCGGATTACGACTTCGCCCGCCTGCTCGACCGCCGCCTAGCCCTGCGTCGCCCGCAACTGGACGCCGCGCAGCGCCGCCTGGTGTTCGACGGCCTGCGCCAGTGGTTCGCGCTGTGCCAGCACAAGGACGGCCGGCGCCTGTCCATGCCCTCGCAGGCGGTGGACGATGCCTGGCACGAGTTCATCCTGTTCACCCGCAACTATGCGCAGTTCTGCCAACGCGCGCTGGGCCGCTTCCTGCACCACGTGCCGGCCGAGGCGATGAGCTCGCCCACTCAGGCGCAACGCGGCATCCGCGCCACGTGGCAGCTGGCCTGCCGCGCCGAAGGCATCGCCCCGGACCGCCCAAGCCACCTGCCGCTGCTGTTCGCGCTCGACGCACAACTGGGGCTGGCCGACGGCTTCCACTACAGCCTCGACTGCCGCGACACACGCGCCGCCGGCGGCGCACCCTACTGCGCCAGCCATATCGGATGCGGCAGCGGTTGCAGTTCGGACAGCTGCGGGGACAGCGGGGGCAGCAGTTGTGGCGGGGGCTGCGGCGGCGACTGACGCATGCGCACTTTCCAGGCCTTTGTCATCCTGCTGTGCGTATTCTCCGGCGCCTGGCTGCTGAGCGGGCCGGAGTTCTACATGCCCGGACGGCACGATCCCGCTTACGGCATGTACTTCAGCGGCCTGTCCTCGCGCCTGCTCGGTCTCGGCCTGCTGTCGCTCGCCTGGGCGGGCTTCAGCGTCAAGCGCTATGCCGGGCGCGGCAGCGGCAAGCCGCCACCGCATCGCTGGCAGGTGCGCTACTTCCTCACCCTGATGCTGACCCTGGCGCTGATCGGCACCGCCTACTACCTGGGCGAGGCCGGGCCCGCGCCGCATCTGCGCATCGAGAGCGGCGCGGTCTCCTGAACGGCAGCCGCTCAGCCGCCGGAGCAGCCGCAGCCACCGCCACCCCCGCCGCAGCCGCCGCCCACCGGCGCACTCTCGGCCGGGGCCTGCTTCTGTTCGCGCGGAGAGAGACAGATGGAGAAGTCGATGACGATGTTGCCCGGGTCGCGGGCCACGTACTCGATGCTGACCTGGTCGCCGTAGCGCTGGCGGATCTGGCCGAGCAGCGGCAAGGGATCGTGGTCGTTGACGAAACGCATGGTCTCGCCGTCCATCAGGGCTTCCAGCGCACCGAAAATGGCCGCATGGCGGAAGCGCTTGGCGACGCCGCGGGCATCGAAGGGGAAAACGGATTCGTTGAACAGGGGCAGTTCGCTCATGGATTCTCTCTCCTGGAGTCGGGGGACGCCCGCCCGCTTGGCGGGGCGTGACGCTGCGACGCATCGTATGGATGCGCGCCCCCTACCGCCTTGAGCCAGAACAAGAATCCGCGGACGGCGCTCAGCCGATCTGGCAGGCCAGCCCCTTGAGATACTCGCCCTCGGGTACCGCCAGCCCCACCGGGTGGTCGGCCGCGGCCGACAGGCGATGGATGATGCGCGCATCCACGCCGGCATCGATCGCCGCGCCGGCGACGATCTTCTGGAACAGTTCCAGCCCCACGCCGCCGGAGCAGGAATAGCTCATCAGGATGCCGCCGGGGTTCAGCAAGCGAAAACCCAGCAGGTTGATGTCCTTGTAGGCGCGCGCGGCGCGATCGGCGTGCGCGGCCGAAGGCGCGAACTTGGGCGGGTCGAGCACGATCAGGTCGAACTTGCGGCCCTCGGCGCGCAGCGCGCGCAGCGCCTGGAAGACGTCGTCCTCGCGCCATTCGGCGCGCGCCGCGTCGAGCTTTGGATTGAGCGCCAGATTGCGCTGCGCGACCGCCAGCGCCGGGCCCGAGGAGTCGATCGACAGCACGCCGGCCGCGCCGCCGGCCAGCGCCTGCAGCGAGAAGCCGCCGGTATAGCAGAAGCAGTTGAGCACCTGGCGGCCGGCCGCCAGCTGTCCGGTAAGCAGGCGGTTGTCGCGCTGATCCAGGTAGAAGCCCGTCTTGTGTCCGCCGGCCACGTCCACTTCCATGGTGACGCCGTTCTCGACGATGGTCAGCGGGCCTTCCGGCAGTTCGCCATGGACGCAGCCGGCCACCGGCTGCAGGCCTTCCAGGCCGCGCACCTCGGAATCGGAGCGCTCATACACCGCCACGCAGCCGGTCGCCTGCACCAGGGCGCCGACGATGGCCGTGCGCCACTTGTCGGCGCCGGCGCTGGTGAGCTGCACCACCACCACCGCGCCGTAGCGGTCGGCGATGACCCCGGGGAGGCCGTCGGATTCGCCATGGATCAGGCGCATGCCGGCCTGTCCGGCGAGCAGCGGATGGGCCGCACGGCGCGCGACCGACTCGGCCACCTTGCGCTTGAAGAAGGCGTGATCGATGGCGACCTCAGGATCGAAGCTCCACACCCGCGCGCGAATCTGCGAGGCGGGCGACCAGGCCGCACGCGCCAGCACCCGGCCATCGGCCGCGCAGACATCCACGGTGTCGCCCGCACGCGCGCGGCCGTCGAGCTCCGCCACCGAACCGGCGAATATCCACGGATGACGGCGCATGAGCGAGCGCTCCTTGCCGGGCTTGAGTATGAGTCGGGCCATGATCGAACAGCCTGCAAAGGGGGAAGGCGCCAGAGTCTACCCGCTAGCCCGCATTTCTCACACTGGCACGTCACGAGGGGGTCAAGGCGCCGCCGTGGTGCGCCGCACGGAGCGAGCGACGCCGAAGGCCTAGCTGACACTACGTCGAAGTGGCGTGAGCGAGTACGGCGTGCCGCGGCGAGCGTATCGGCACCCGCAGCAGGGGCTGTGTGAGAAATGCGGGCCAGGACCTCGCCCGGCCATCGCAGCGGCTCAACGACGGCCGCGGATATGGATGGCCAACAGGTCGCGGCGCAGGCTCAGCAGGCTGCGCAGCGCCTCGACCACCGGCGCCGACAGGTGCCGGGTGGTGGCCTCGTGGCCTTCGAGGCGCTCCAACAGGGCATCGAAGTCGCCGCATTCGACGCCCTCATCATCACAGATCGCGAGCACCTCGCTCTCCAGGATCTCGATGATGCGGCGAGCCTGCGGCTCCATCTCGGCGCTTTACTGCCTCATCAGGCGACGCGCGCGGTCGGCAATGGCAAGCAGTTCAGGCAACTCGCGCGAGAACAGCACCTCGCCGAACTTTGCCAGCGCATCGGAGCTTATGTAGAGGTGGCCATTGCGCCGCCGGTTGATCCAGCCGAGTTCGGTCAGCCGGGCAATCTTGCGCCGCACGGTCTCACGCGGCAGGCCGGTGGCGGCAGCAATGGAATAGGCGTTGCACGGCCGCAGGTCACGCACGCCGCAAAGCTCTACGCCGTCCTCATTGGCCGCGGACTCCTTGACCTCGCGCCCGTTCTCGAGCTCGCCGAGGTTGTGCAGGGCGATCTCGCCCAACAGGATGGGGAGCAGGATGTCGCGCTCGAATTCATCGAAGATGCGTTTGAGGTTGCGCACCTCGTAGCGCGCAAGGAGAAGCGCGACTGCACGGAAGATACGCTGCGCCTCGGCGCGTGACTGCTCGTCCTGGTTGCCGTCTGTGCGGCGTGCTGGGGTATTGGTTGTTGTCATGTTTTCCCGCTCCCTCTTCCCCGTACGCAGGGCCTCCCGGGCTAGGATCTCATCTCAGTGTTTTTTACCGAGAATACCCTACGACTATTAGCACAGCTTGATCTTCAATCCCCAAAATGGGGAGCAGTTCACGAGCGCTACTGCCTTGGGGTCACTTGCCCTGATCACGCCTTCTGGCGCGCGGATGCGCCGCGTCGTACACCTTTGCCAGATGCTGGAAATCCAGGTGCGTATAGACCTGCGTACTCTGTATGCTGGCATGCCCGAGCAGTTCCTGCACGGCGCGCAGATCCCCGCTCGACTGCAGCAGATGGCTGGCGAAGCTGTGGCGCAGCATGTGTGGATGGACGTGCACGCCCAGGCCCGCTTCGCGCGCCCAGCGTGCGAGCCGGCTGCGGATCGCCCCCGCCCCCAGCCGCGCGCCGCGCCGGCTGACGAACAGCGCCTGCTCGCCGGCCATCGCCATCGCCGGGCGCTGGACCAGCCACTCGCGCAGGGCCGCCACCGCCTTGCCGCCCACCGGCACGCTGCGGGTCTTGCCGCGTTTGCCGGTCACGGTGATCAGGCCCTCCTCGAGATCCGCTGCAAGGCTCAGGTTCAAGCCCGCCAGCTCAGCCAGGCGCAGGCCCGAGGAGTAGAACAGCTCGAACATCGCACGGTCGCGCACTGCCAGCACGCCGTCGTCGGCATCCGCGTCGAGCAGCATCTGGGCCTGGTCGGGCGACAGCGCCTTGGGCAGTCTCCTGGGGGCGCGCGGCGAGCGTACGCCCTCGGCGGGATTGGCCGCCAGTCCGCGATGACGCACCAGCCAACGGAACAGGCCGCGCCATGCCGACAGCCGACGCGCGATCGAGCGTCCGCCCAGGCCTTCGCCGTGCAGGCGGGCAACGAACACGCGTATGTCATGAGCGCCGAGCGTTTCGGGCGGGCGCCCTCCGGCCAGGCGCTGCAGCGCGGCGAGGTCCCGCCGGTAGTTCTCCAGGGTGAGCCTTGCCGCCCGCCGCTGGCTGTCCAGCCAGTCGAGGTAGGCGGTCATGCACTCCGGCAACTCGACGGCTGCCTCGCCCACGAGGTCTATCCGAGTTGCCGCAGCAGGGCGGTGGACACCAGTTCACCGATGCGGCCGAGATAGAGCGTGCCCATGCCGGAATAAAAGCGTTCGGCCTCTTCGCTGCCGAGCGCAAGCAGGCCGAACACTTGAGCACCGCGACGCAAGGGCACCAGCGCCACCGAACGCACGTGCGGAGCCGCCTCACCGAACCAGCCGACCACCTCGATATTACCCGGCGCCCCACAGTAAGGCTGGCGCAGGTCGCCCGCGTAGAAGCGTACCGCTTCGCTGACCTCGGCGAAGTCCTCGCCATCGTGGGTGATCACGCTGTTCCAGATGCGCAGCGACACATGCGGAACCGCGAAATCCTCCCGCAGGTGATGGAAGAGCACATGGCGTAAACCGTCGAACTCGGCAGAGTCGAGCAAGGCCACGCTGAAACGGTGCACCTTTTCGCCGATTTCGTCGTTCTCCTCGCCAAAGCGGATCAGTTCGGCGAGCTTGTGCTCCAGCTGGCGGATCTTGTCGCGCAGGGCGTGCAACTGGCGCTCGGCCAGCGATATCGCCTGCCCGCCATGTGGATGCGGCACAGTGAGTTCGGTGAACAGCTCGCCATGCTGGGCGAGGAAGTCGGGATTCTGCTTCAGATAGCGAGCAACGTCGTCGGCGTTCATCGGTTGTTGGCTCCTGTCGCGCGGTCGCCCGCAGGCGCGCTCCGGCGAGTTATGAACAGGGGTGTCAGGCAAGCGCCAGCTCGCCTTCGAAGACGGTCACCGCCGGGCCGGTCATCATGACCGGCGCGCCGATCCCCGCCCAGGCAATCTCCAGTTTGCCACCGAGGGTTTCCACGCGTACCGGCGAAACCAGCAGCCCGCGCAGGACGCCCGCAACCACCGCGGCACACGCGCCAGAGCCGCAGGCCAGCGTCTCGCCCGCACCGCGCTCGTAGACCCGCAGGCGGATGTGCGAAGGCGACACCACCTGCATGAAGCCAGCGTTAACCCGGGCGGGGAAGCGCGCATGGCCTTCGATCAGCGGCCCCTGTGCGGCCACTGGCGCCGCATCGACATCCGCGACCACCTGCACCGCGTGCGGGTTGCCCATCGACACCGCGGTGACCGGCACCATGGTGCCGCCTACGTCCAGCGGCTGCACGACCGCATCGGAATCGGAGATGAAGGGAATGCGCGCCGGCTCGAGCACCGGCACGCCCATATCCACGGTCACCAGACCGTTGTCTTCCAGGCGCGGGGCGATGATGCCGGAGCGGGTCTCGACGCGGATCTCGCGCTTGGCGGTCAGGCCCTTCTCATGCACGAAACGCACGAAGCAGCGCGCGCCGTTGCCGCACTGCTCCACCTCCCCGCCGTCGGCGTTGAAGATGCGGTAGCGGAAGTCCACGCCCGCCTGGCTGGGCGGCTCGACCACCAGCAGCTGGTCGCAGCCCACACCGAAATGGCGGTCGGCGATGTGGCGCACGCGCTCCGGCGTAAGCTCGACCGGCTCGTGGGTGGCATCGATGACCACGAAGTCGTTGCCGAGGCCGTGCATCTTGGTGAAGCGCATCGTCATGAATGGTGCATCTCGAGGACAATTCGCGGATTGTCCTCCAGCGGCTGCGGCGCGTCCACCGCGGTCCCCTCGTGCGAGAATCCGCCTCCATGAACAGACCGCCCGCCACCATACCGCTGACTGCCTGGCTGCTCGGCCTGCCGGGCCTGGCCTGCCTCGCGGCCGGCGTCGTCCTGCTGGCCTTCGATTTCGGCGCGCTGCATCCGCTGCTGGGCGGTGCGGGTGCCGGCCTGGCGCTGCTGGTTTCGGCCATCGCCCTGCTCGGCAGCGCGGCCTTTCCGCTGGTGCTGCGGCGCCTGGCCGAACGCGACCTGCCCGCCGGCGATCAGTAGGGCCGGGGCTCACCCTCCGGCCGCGTCTTGAAGCGGCGATGCACCCAGTAGTACTGCTCGGGCATGCTGCGGATGACCTCTTCCACCCAGCGGTTCATGCGCGCGGTGTCCGCTTCGACGTCCGCGGTGGGAAAGTCCGCCCACGGCTCACCGAACTCCACCCGGTAGCCCTGCCCGCCGGGCAGCATGCGGGTGACGCAGGGCACCACCGCGGCGCCCGCCAGGCGCGACAGGCGCGACAGGCCGGTGATGGTGGCCGCGGGTACGCCGAAGAAAGGCACGAAGATCGAGTCCTTGCGGCGGTAATCCATGTCCGGCAGGTAATAGAAGGGGCGCCCGGCCTTCATGGCCTTCACCGTGGCGCGCGCGCCGTCCTCGCGGGCGAGCAACAGCTGGTCGCCGAAGCGGCTGCGCCCGTGCAGGAACCAGCGGTCGAACACCGGGTTCTTCTGCCGCGCGTAGATGCTGACGATGTCGAAGGACATCGTGACCCGCGTGCCGCCCATGTCCAGGCCGACGAAATGCGGCGCCAGCAGGATCACCGGCCGGCCGGCGGTGAGCAACTCGCGCAGCCGCTGGTCGCCGTCGAAGCGCACCACGCGCTCGATGCGGGCGCGCGGCGCCCACCACAGCAGGCTGCGCTCGAGCAGGCTGCGGCCGAGCACGTGGAAATGGCGGCGGGCCAGGGCGCGGCGTGCGGCATCGTCGAGCTCGGTAAAGCACAGGCGCAGGTTGGTCAGGACGACATGGCGACGCCCGCGCGCGAAGCGGAACAGCAATTCGCCAAGCGCCACACCCAGCGGCGCCAGCACCGGCAGGGGCAGCCAGTGCAGCAGCCACAGCAGCGCCACGCCCACGCGGCTGGCGGCACGGGCGAGCACGCCGCTCCCCTCCTCATCGCGCTTGCGGCGGCTCAAGCGAAACCCCTCTTTCCGACCGACAACTGGCTCATGCGCGCACCGCCGGCGCATCCGGCGCGGCCACGCCCTTGGGCCGCTTGTAGCGGTCATAGCCCCACAGGTACTGCGCCGGACAGGCCAGGATCAGGCGCTCGATCTCGCGGTTGATGGTGGCGCAACGGGCCTCCAGTTCGCCCTCCAGCGCTTCCACCCCCTCGCTGAAACGCAGCGCGAAGCCTTCGCCGCGCGGCAGGCGTTCGGCCCACACGTAGAGCACGCACACGCCCTTGACCTCGGCCATGCGCGCGGCCAGGGTCATGGTCCATGCGGGCCGGCCGAAGAATGGCGCCCACACGCCCTCGCCCACGCCGGGCGCCTGGTCGGGCAGCATGCCCACCGCCTCGTGGCTGCGCAGCGTCTTGACCAGCTTGCGCACCCCGGACAGGTCCGCCGGGGCGGTCTTCATCTGCCCGCGCGCGCGCCCGGCCTCCATCAGCGGCTGCAGGACGGCCTTGCGCGGTGGCCGGTAGAGCACGGTGATCGGCGTGCGGCTGGCGATGTACTGCGCGGTGATCTCGAAGCAACCGAGGTGGGGGGTGAGGAACAACAGGCCGCGGCCTTCGGCCAACGCCGCATCCACCAGCTCCCAACCCTCCACGCGACGCACGCCGGCCACCACCTCGTCGGCAGTACGCAGCCACACCCAGGGCAGTTCCAGCGCCTGCCGGCCGGCCTCGCGCGCCGCCTGCCGCACAAGCGCGGGGTCGTCCCGCCCGATGGCGAGCGCGAGGTTGTCATGCAGGCGGCGGCGATAGCCGGCGTCCACGCGGTACACCAGCCAGCCGGCCCAGCCGCCCAGCAGGTGGAGCACCCGCAGGGGCAGGCGCGAAAGCATGCGGAACAACAGCTTGGTGATCACGGTCTAGGTGGGTGGCGGATTTGACCGCCAAGACTGAAAGCTTATAATTATCGCCCAGCCGCCGAGTTAATACGACAACTTGCAGGGCGGCCGCCGGCCTCGACCGGCACAGAAATACTGCTAAAGCGTCAGCTGCTCGTGAAATCCCCGGAGCCGGCCGCGACGCCAGAAGCACCGGGGATTTTTTCATTTGCTCAGGAGCAGTGCATGTCCAGCGAATTCCTCTTCACCTCCGAATCGGTCTCCGAAGGCCATCCCGACAAGGTCGCCGACCAGGTCTCGGACGGCGTGCTCGACGCCATCCTGGCCGACGACCCGCACGCCCGCGTGGCCTGCGAGACGCTGGTATCCACCGGCCTGGTGGTGATCTCCGGCGAGATCACCACCACCGCGCACCCGAACTACCGCGAGATCGCCCAGGACGTCATCCGCCGCATCGGCTACGACAGTTCCGACATCGGCTTCGACTACAAGAGCTGCGCGGTGCTGGCGGCAATCAACCGCCAGTCGCCGGACATCGCCCAAGGCGTGAACGAGGGCGAAGGCCTGGATCTCGACCAGGGTGCCGGCGACCAGGGCCTGATGTTCGGCTACGCGACCAACGAAACCCCCAGCCTGATGCCGCTGCCGATCTACTACGCGCACCGCATCATGCAGCGCCAGGCCGAAGTGCGTAAGGACGGCCGCCTGCCGTGGCTGCGCCCGGACGCCAAGAGCCAGCTCACCGTGAAGTACGTGGACGGCAAGCCGGTGGCGATCGACACCGTGGTGGTGTCCACCCAGCACAGCCCGGAGGTCTCCCACGCGCAGATTTCCGAGGCGGTGATCGAGGAGATCATCAAGCCGGTCCTCCCCGCCGAGCTGATGGCCGGCGAGGTGCGCTACCTGATCAACCCGACCGGCCGTTTCGTCATCGGCGGCCCGCACGGCGACTGCGGCCTGACCGGGCGCAAGATCATCGTCGACACCTATGGCGGCGCGGCCCACCACGGCGGCGGCGCGTTCTCCGGCAAGGACCCCTCCAAGGTCGACCGCTCGGCAGCCTACGCCGGCCGCTACGTGGCCAAGAACGTGGTCGCCGCCGGCCTGGCCGACAAGTGCGAGGTGCAGGTGGCCTACGCGATCGGCGTGGCCAAGCCGGTCAGCCTGATGGTCAACACCTTCGGCACCGGCAAGATCAGCGACGAGAAGATCGTCGAGCTGATCCGTGCGCACTTCGACCTGCGCCCCAAGGCCATCATCCAGACCCTGGACCTGCTGCGCCCGATCTATTCCAAGACCGCCGCCTATGGCCACTTCGGCCGCGACGAGCCGGAATTCACCTGGGAGCAGACCGACAAGGCCGCCGCGCTGCGTGCCGACGCCGGGCTGTAAGGGTGTAAGCAACTGCAAGGGCCGCTCCGCCCGGGCGGCCCTTGCTATTCTTGCGCCAGGCCGGCCTTCACTTCCTTGAACCCGTAGTTGCCCATGCTAGACCACGTCATCCTGCTCGCTCTCGGTCTCGTCATCCTCGTCATCGGCGCCGACCTCATGGTGCGCGGCGCCTCGCGCCTGGCCGTGTCGATGGGCATCTCGCCGCTGGTCGTCGGCCTCACCGTGGTCGCTTTCGGCACCAGCGCGCCGGAACTGGCGGTGTCGGTGGGGGCCACGCTCTCGGGCTCGCCGGACCTGGCCATCGGCAACGTGGTCGGCAGCAACATCGCCAACATCCTGCTGATCCTCGGCATTTCGGCGCTGATCACCCCGCTGGTGGTCGCCGAGCAGATCATCCGCCAGGAAATCCCCATCATGATCGGCGCCTCCCTGCTGCTGGTGGTGATGGCCCTGGACGGCGGCATCAGCCGCTTCGAGGGCGGCGTGCTGTTCGCGCTGGTCGTGGCCTACACCGTGTTCCTGATCCGCCAGTCGCGCAGCGCCTCGAAGGCGGCGGAGGACGAGTTCGCCAGCGAGATCCCCACCTCGAACTGGGACCGCCACTGGAGCGTGCAGCTCGCGCTCATCGTCGTCGGCCTGGGTTTGCTGGTGCTCGGCGCCGACTGGCTGGTGGACAGCGCGGTGGCGCTGGCCAAGGCCTTCGGGGTGAGCGATCTGGTGATCGGCCTGACCATCGTCGCAGTCGGCACCTCGATGCCGGAAGTGGCCACCTCGGTGGTCGCCGCCCTGCGCGGCCAGCGCGACATCGCGGTGGGCAACGTGGTGGGCAGCAACGTGTTCAACATCTTCGCGGTCATCGGCGCCACCGGACTGGTGTCCTCGGCCGGCATCCCGGTGCCGGAAGCCGCGCGCAACTTCGACCTGTGGGTGATGCTCGCCGTGGCCTTCGCCTGCCTGCCCATCCTGATGACCGGACGCGAGATCGCGCGCTGGGAGGGCGGGGTGTTCCTCGGCTATTACGCCGCCTACACCGCCTGGCTGGTACTGTCCGCCCAGCAGCACACGGTGCTGCCGGCCTTCTCCGGCGTCATGCTCGGCTACGTGATGCCGCTGACCGTGATCACCCTGATCGTCTCGGTGGTACGCCACAACGGACACACGTCCAGGGACTGAACCCGGATCGTACCGCTCGCGGCCGCGCGCCGCGGGGTATAATCCACCCCTCTTTTCCGAGGAGCGCTGCGAGGCGCCGCATTCGCCGGCCCCCAGGCTCGGAAAGCCGCCAGCCCCGCGCTGCGGCCGCTTGAACGGCGCTCACCCGAAGCACCCCCGCGGTGTTTCGCTTCTCAACCCTGCCGGGTTGGGGATGCCGGGTGAGCCGCACGCGATTCTCTCCCCCTCCCCCCCGGCCATAGCATGGAGAAATTCATGAACGCTGTGGCTGATTTCAAGGACTACGTGATTGCCGACCTGTCGCTCGCCGACTGGGGTCGCAAGGAAATCCGCATTGCCGAAACCGAGATGCCTGGCCTGATGGCGATCCGCGAGGAGTACGCCGCCAGCCAGCCGCTCAAGGGCGCGCGCATCACCGGTTCGCTGCACATGACCATCCAGACCGCGGTGCTGATCGAGACGCTCACCGCGCTGGGCGCCGAGGTGCGCTGGGCCTCGTGCAACATCTTCTCCACCCAGGACCACGCCGCCGCGGCGATCGCCGCCGACGGCATTCCGGTGTTCGCGGTCAAGGGCGAGTCGCTGGAAGACTACTGGGAATACACCCACCGCATCTTCGAGTGGCCGGACGGTGGCTACAGCAACATGATCCTGGACGACGGCGGCGACGCCACCCTGCTGCTGCACCTGGGCGCAAAGGCCGAGAAGGATCTGTCGGTGCTGGACAAGCCGGACAGCGAGGAAGCCACCGTGCTGTTCGCCAGCATCCGCAAGAAGCTGCAGAGCGACCCGACCTGGTACTCCACCCGCCTGGCGCAGGTGAAGGGCGTCACCGAGGAGACCACCACCGGCGTGCACCGCCTGTACCAGATGCACGCGCGCGGCGAGCTGAAGTTCCCGGCGATCAACGTCAATGACTCGGTCACCAAGAGCAAGTTCGACAACCTCTACGGCTGCCGCGAATCGCTGGTCGACGGCATCAAGCGCGCCACCGACGTGATGATCGCCGGCAAGATCGGCGTGGTGCTGGGCTACGGCGACGTGGGCAAGGGCTGCGCGCAGTCGCTGCGCGGCCTGGGCGCAACCGTGTGGGTCACCGAGATCGACCCGATCTGCGCCCTGCAGGCTGCGATGGAAGGCTACCGCGTGGTCACCATGGACGAGGCCGCCGCCCTGGGCGACATCTTCGTCACCACCACCGGCAACGTCGGGGTGATCAACCACGGCCACATGAAGGCGATGAAGAACAACGCCATCGTGTGCAACATCGGCCACTTCGATTCCGAGATCGAAGTCGCCAGCCTGCGCCAGTACGAGTGGGAGAACATCAAGCCGCAGGTCGATCACATCATCTTCCCCGATGGCAAGCGCATCATCCTGCTGGCCGAAGGCCGCCTGGTGAACCTGGGCTGCGCCACCGGCCACCCGAGCTTCGTGATGAGCAACTCCTTCGCCAACCAGACCCTGGCGCAGATTGAACTGTTCACGCGCACGAGCGACTATCCGGTAGGGGTGTACGTGCTGCCGAAGAAGCTGGACGAGATGGTCGCCCGTCTGCACCTCAAGAAGATCGGCGCCCAGCTCACCGTGCTGAGCCAGGCGCAGGCCGACTATATCGGGGTGCCGGTGGAAGGGCCGTACAAGCCCGACCACTACCGCTACTGAGCGGCCCTTGCACCGCCCGGCCTCGCGCCGGGCGGTCGCGAAGCCGGCGCCTTGCCGCAGTGGGAGGAAACCGTCATGAGCAAGCTTCGCGTACGCCATCTGCGCCACGAGGACATCCCCGCGCTGGTCGCCCTGCAGCGCCGCGCCTACCCGCCGCAGATGCCGCCCTGGTCGCGCAGCACCTTCGCACAGCAACTCGAGATATTCCCCCAGGGCCAGATCGTGGCCGAAGCGGACGGCCGCCTGGTCGGCTGCGCCAGTTCGCTGGTGGTGCTGTGGGACGACTGGTGCGAATCGCACACCTGGAAGGAGATCACCGCCGGCGGCAGCTTCGACAACCATAACCCGGAAGGGCGCACGCTCTACGGCGCCGAGGTCTTCGTCGACCCGGAGGTTCGCGGCAAGGGCCTGGGTCATGCGCTCTACGAAGGACGCCGGCGCCTGTGCCGGGCGATGAACCTCAAGCGCATCATCGCCTGCGGCCGCCTGCCGGGCTACCACGAGCATGCGACGCAGATGAGCGCCGAGGACTACGCCAAGCGCGTGGTATGGGGCGACTTCTCCGACCCGGTGCTCGGCTTCCAGCTGCGCGAAGGCTTCCACTATTGCGGCGTGATCGAGGACTACCTGCCCGAAGATCCCGAATCGCGCGGCAACGCCTCGCTGATCGTGTGGCTCAACCCGGCCTACGATCCCGGCCGACCCACCCGCATACCGGAGGAGGACATCCTATGATCGTCAGAATCGCCGCGGTGCAGTACCTGCTGCGCCAGATCCACGACTGGTCCGGCTTCGAGAACCAGGTGCGCTTCGTCATGCAGGCAGCCGGCGACTACCGCCCGCATTTCGTCCTGCTGCCGGAGATCTTCACCACCCAGCTGCTGTCCTTCATGGACACCCGCGAACTGCCCGCCGCGGTGCGCAACATGCACGACTACACCGCGCGCTACATCGAGCTGATGCGCGAGCAGGCGCAGTACTGGCGGGTCTTCCTGATCGGCGGCAGCCACCCCACGCTGCGCGACGGCCAGCTGTACAACACCGCCTACCTGTTCACCCCGGAAGGCGAGGTGTTCGAGCAGGACAAGATCCACCGCACGCGCTGGGAGCGCGAGATGTGGGACACCGCCGCTGGCGACCAGCTGCGCCTGTTCGACACGCCCTACGGCAAGATCGCCATCCTGATCTGCTACGACATCGAGTTCCCGGAACTCTCGCGCATGGTCTGCGAAGCCGGCGCCGACATCCTCTTCGTGCCCTCGTGCACCGACGACCGCCAGGGCTTCCTGCGGGTGCGCTACTGCTGCCACGCGCGCGCCATCGAGAACCAGGTGTACGTCGCCATGACCAGCACCGTGGGCAACCTGCCGGTGCAGGGCCTGGGGGTGCATTACGGCCAGGCCAGCATCATCACCCCGTCGGATTTTCCCTTCTCGCGCGACGGCATCGCCGCCGAAGGCACGCCCAACGTGGAGCAGATCGTCATCGCCGACGTGAACATCGACAACCTCACCCAGAACCGGGTGAACGGCACCACCATCCCGCTGTACGACAAGCGTCACGACGTGTACGACAACGAGGTCGAGCTGATCAGCGCGCGGTGAAGCCATGTCGATGAACTCCTTCCACGCACGCTCCGGGCGGCCGCGCCCTACCGCCGACAAGCACCGCCCGGCAGCGCGCGCAGACGGCATGTTGCGCGCCGACGCCCTGCTGGTGGCGCAGGGCCTGGCCGAATCACGCACCCGCGCCCGCCAGCTGATCGAGGGCGGGCGGGTGGCCTGGGACGGCGGCACGGTCGCCAAGCCGGCGCAGGAACTGCCCGTTTCGGCGCGGCTCACCGTGGCCGCGGACGAAGCCGACCGCTATGTCTCGCGCGGCGGCCTCAAGCTCGCCGGCGCGCTCGCCGCCAGCGGCGTGGCGGTGGCCGGACGGACCTGCCTGGACGTCGGCCAGTCCACCGGCGGCTTCAGCGACTGCCTGCTGCAGGCCGGCGCCGCGCGCGTGGTGGGGATCGAAGTCGGCCACGGCCAGCTCCACCCGCGGCTCGCCGCGGAGCCGCGCTGCATCACCCTGGAAGGCGTCAACGCCCGCCACCTGTCGGCGACAGACCTCGGCGGTCACTGCCCGCCGGACGGCTTCGACCTCATCGTCTGCGACGCCAGCTTCATCTCGCTCACCCTGCTGCTGCCGCAGTGGCCGGCGCTGCTGGCCGCCGGCGGCGACATCCTCGCACTGGTCAAGCCGCAGTTCGAGGTCGGCCCGCAGGGGCTGGCCAAGGGCGGCATCGTGCGCGACGCCCGTCTCTACCGCGAGGTGGAGGACAAACTGCGCGCCGCCGCGCACGACGCCGGGCTGACGGTGTGCGGCTGGTACGATTCACCCATCGCCGGCGGCGACGGCAACCGCGAATTCTTCATCTGGATGCGACACCCCGAACATGCAAGCAACTGAACTCTCCATCGAATTCTTCCCCCCGCAGACCCCCGAGGGCGCCGACAAGCTGCGTGCGGTGCGCGAGCGCCTGGCGGTGCTGCAGCCCGCCTTCTTCTCGGTGACCTACGGCGCCGGCGGCTCCACCCGCGAGCGCACCTTCGCCACCGTGCAGGAGATCGCCGCCGCCGGGCACGAGGCCGCCCCGCACCTGTCCTGCATCGGCTCCAGCCGCGAGCAGCTGCGCGCCATCCTCAAGGAGTACGAAGAGGCCGGCATCCGCCGCATCGTCGCCCTGCGCGGCGACCTGCCCTCGGGCGTGGGCACCGCGGGCGAATTCCGCTACGCCAACGAGCTGGTGGAGTTCATCCGCGCCGAGACCGGCCGGCGCTTCATCCTCGAGGTGGCCGCCTATCCGGAATGGCATCCGCAGGCGAAGAGCCCGCGCGACGACCTGATCGCCTTCCAGCGCAAGGTGGCCGCCGGCGCGGATTCGGCGATCACGCAGTATTTCTACAACCTCGACGCCTACCTGCATTTCGTAGACGAGGCGCGCGCGCTGGGCGTGGACATCCCCATCGTGCCGGGCATCATGCCGATCTCCAGCTTTTCGAAGCTGGCGCGCTTCTCGGACGCCTGCGGCGCCGAGATCCCGCGCTGGATGCGGCGCAAGTTCGAGAGCTTCGGCGACGACTCGGCGTCGATCCGCGAGTTCGGCCTGGACGTGGTCACCGACCTTTGCCAGCGCCTGCTCGACGCCGGCGCGCCCGGCCTGCACTTCTACTGCATGAACCAGGCCGAGCTCACGCTGGCGGTTTGCGAGCGTCTGGGCCTCGGCCCGCAAGCCGAGTGAGCCGCACGGCCGGCTTCAGCCGCGCCGCGCCATCACCAGCACGCCGGCGATGACCAGCGCGGCGCCGGCGATCTGGCTGGCGCCGATGGCCTCGTCGAGCATCAGCCAGCCGAGGAAGATGGTGATCACCGGCCCCAGCGTGCCGGTCAATGACACCGGGCCGGCGCCCAGCCGGCGGATGGCTTCCGACACCAGCCACACCGGCGCCACCGTGGAGAACAGCGCCATCGCCAGCCCCAGGCCGTAAACCGGCCAGGGCTGCACCAGCGCGCCCAGCGGACGCAGCAGCAGAAACTGGGCGATGCAGAACAGGCAGGCGAAGCTGGTGGCGAAGGCGGTCACCCGCATCGACCCGAGCCGGCCGACCACCTCGCCATTGCCCATCAGGTAGAGCGCGTAGGCCAGCGCGCTGCCGAACACCAGCAAGGAGCCGAGCAGCACCGCCCCGGCCTCGCCGGCAATCTTCAGGTCGTGGCCGAGCGCCAGCGCGATACCCAGGTAGCACAGGCCGAGGGCGGCCATCGCGCGGCGGGTGACCGGCTTGCCCAGGAAGAGCGCGGAGAGCACGATCACCAGGGTCGGATAGAGGAAGAGGATGAGCCGCTCCAGCGCCGCGCTGATGTACTGCAGGCCCAGGAAGTCGAGATAGCTCGCCAGGTAGTAGCCGAAGAAGCCCAGGCCGGCCATCCACAGCCAGTCGCGCCCGTCCAGGCGTCGCGCCGCACGCCGGTCGGCCACCACGCCCATCACCAGGAAGAAGGGCAGCGAGATGGCCATGCGCAGGGCGAGCAGGGTCTCGGCATCGACCTCGTACTGGTAGGCGAGCTTGACCAGGATGGCCTTGAACGAGAACCCCACCGCACCGACCAGCGCGAACAGCAAGCCTGCCCGCTTTACCGCCTCGCCCATCATCCACTCCCTACCCCAATCCGGCTGGCATTACGCCACCGGCCGCGGCGCTTGGCAAATGTCCTGTGCGCAAACGCACCATTTTGGGCAATGCGGCGGCATAATCGGGCATTGCCGCCGCATTGGACGCCGCCATGATCGACACTTCCACTGCCAGTGCTCCGCAGTCGGCCCAGGAGCGACTGCGCGATCACTGCCGCAGCGTACTGCTTGCCAGCCTCGAGGCGTTCGCCCGCGGCCTCGGCTTCGTCCAGCAGGAAACGATTGCGGCCTTCCTCGACGAGGCGGCCCGCTGCCACGATGAACTCGCCGGCCTGCACGACCGTCGGGGCTTCGAGCAGGCGCACGGGCTGACCGCATCGCGGATCAGCCTGGTACATGAACACGACCTCGAGTTCACCCTCGAACTCACCGCCCTGGCCCGTCGCCTGCGCGACTATTGCGGTGGCGAACTGAGCCGCCTGCACCTGCGCTACATGACCCTGCTCGGGCAGCGCGACGCCGCAGCCGAACAGACCCCGGTCGGCCCCGAAACCGTTTGCCGCGCGCTGCGCGCGTTGTCGGACGCGGCGGGTTTCGACCCCGAGCAACGTCTGCAATTCCTCGAGCGCTGCGGCGAGCCGCTGGCGCACGCCTTGCGTGCCACCTACCGCGAACTGGGCGCAACGCTGGATGCGGCCGGTGTCGCCCCGTATCGCAACACCCCCCCGGCGCCTGCCCCTGCCGCAAGCTCGGACGGTCGCGCGCATGAGCGGGCGGAGGCCTCGGGCGAAGGCCAGCGGCGCAGCGCGGCTGCCGCCGGCGCCACCGATGACGAGCTCGCCGGCCGCATTGCCGAGCTCGTGCAACCGGCCCATGCCCTGGCCGAGCGCGCCGAGCGGCGCGAACACTCGCTCATCCAGGCCACCGCCCTGATCGAAAGCCTGATGAGCACGGAAACGCCGAACGCGATACGCCAGTTTCTCACCCGTTCGTGGCTGCCGCTGCTCGCCCGCCTGCACTACAACCACGGTAGCGACCACCAGCAATGGCAGATCTGCGGCGAACTGGCCGGACGCCTGGTGCGCAGCGCCCGCCTACCCGCAGACCCGCAGGAGCGCCAGCAATGGGCAAGCGGGCTGCCGGCGCTGGTCAGGAAGCTCACCCAGGGGCTCGTCGCCCTGGGCCTGGACGCCGACGCACGGCAGGCCGCGCTGGCCCCGTGCATGGCCTTGCACGGTGCGCTGATCGCCGGTGAAACCCCTCCAGCCGGCCTGCCGCCGGTGCCGGCCAATGCCACGCTCAGCGCGCCGCTCGGCGCCAACGGCCTGCGCATCCTCAATCACACCGGCTACTCGGCGAGCAGCCCCGCCCCCCATCCGGTCACCGACGCCGCCGCCGGAAGCTGGCTCGCCATCGATCTGCCGGACGGCAGCGCGCTGCATGGATGCATCGCCTGGGTGGGCGCCACCGGACACATGGTCGTGCTTGCCGACCCGGACGCCCCTCAGGTGCTGGTGGCCAGCCGCCGCGCACTCGCCGAGCTGGCGGCAGCCGGGCGCTGCCGCGTGCTGAACGCGGCCTGAAACGCCTTCAGCGCCGACTGCCGCCGAGCAAGGAGCCGAGCAGGCCGCGCACGATCTGCCGGCCGATGGCGCTACCCACCGTACGCGTGACCGTCTTGGCGGCGATCTGCACCAGGCCGTCACGCTTGCCGCCGCGCGGGCCGGTGGAGCCGAACAGCATGTCGCTCAGGCCGCCGCCCGCCGGCGCGGATTCGGCCGGTGCGCCGGCGCGCCCACGCGTCGCGGGCGGTTCCGGCGCCTGCGCGGCGGCCGCCTCGGCCTGCGCGCGCAGGCGTTCGTAGGCCGACTCGCGGTCCAGCGCCTGCTCGTAATGGCCGTAAAGCACCGAGGCGCGGATCGCCGCCTCGCGCTCGGCCTTCTCCAGCGGCCCCATGCGCGAGCTTGGCGCGACCACGGTGGCGCGCTCGACCACCTCTGGACGCCCCTTCTCATCCAGGAAGGAGACCAGCGCCTCGCCCACCCCCAGCTCGGTGATCGCGGTGGCGGCATCGAAGGCCGGGTTGGCGCGCATGGTGCTGGCCGCCGTCTTCACCGCCTTCTGGTCGCGCGGAGTGAAGGCGCGCAGCGCGTGCTGCACGCGGTTGCCGAGCTGGCCGAGCACCGCGTCGGGCACATCGAGCGGGTTCTGGGTGACGAAGTACACCCCCACGCCCTTGGAACGGATCAACCGCACCACCTGCTCGATCTTGTCCACCAGCGCCTTGGGCGCATCGTCGAACAGCAGGTGGGCCTCGTCGAAGAAGAACACCAGCTTGGGCTTGTCCGGGTCGCCCACCTCGGGCAGCTGCTCGAACAGTTCGGCGAGCAGCCACAGCAGGAAGGTGGAGTAGAGCTTGGGCGAGTGGTAGAGGCGGTCGGCAACCAGCACGTTGACCACCCCGCGTCCGTCGGCGTCGGTCTGCATCAGGTCGGCGATGTCGAGCATCGGCTCGCCGAAGAAGACGTCGCCGCCCTGCTCCTCGAGCGCCAGCAGGTTGCGCTGGATGGCGCCGATCGACGCGGCCGAGACGTTGCCGTACTCGGTGGTGAAGGATTTCGCGTTCTCGCCCACGTACTGCACCATCGCGCGCAGGTCCTTGAGGTCGAGCAGCAGCAGGCCGTTGTCGTCGGCGACCCGGAACACCAGCTGCAGCACGCCGGCCTGGGTGTCGTTGAGATTCAGCAGGCGCGCCAGCAAGAGCGGCCCCATGTCCGAGATGGTGGCGCGCACCGGGTGGCCGGCCTCGCCGAACACGTCCCAGAACACCGCGGTATTGGCGCGCGGCGTGAATTCGTCGATGCCGATTGCCGCGAGGCGCTGCATGAGCTTGGGCGAGGCGACGCCCGCCGCGCCGATGCCGGAGAGGTCGCCTTTCACGTCGGCCATGAACACCGGCACGCCGGCGGCGGCAAAGCTCTCGGCGAGTTTCTGCAGGGTCACCGTCTTGCCGGTGCCGGTGGCGCCGGTGATCAGGCCGTGGCGGTTGGCCAGGCGCGGCAGCAGGTGCAGGGTCTTGTCGCCCGCGCGGGCGATCGGCAGGGGTTCGGCCATGGTGGGCTCCTCGTTCGGGGTTCCGGCGCTCAGCGTTCGCCGCAGCGGGCGATGCAGCGCCCGTACTCGTCGTCGCATCCCGCGCCGCGGCAGGCGAACAGCGCATCGCCGCACACGCGCACGCAGGTGTTCCAGGCGTCCTGACCGGCCGGCGGCGCGGCCAGCCGCGGACGCGCGGCGATGCGCGCCTGGCAGGCCGGCAGATCGAACTCGCGCGGCGGGCCGGGCAGCAGCGCCCACTGCTCCGGGGTGAAACGCAGTTCGGCCTGCAGGGCGGCCAGGTCCGCCGCGCTGCGCAGCAGGCCCGAGCGCAGCAGGCTGTCCAGCCCCCAGCAATCCGCGCGCTGCGCTTCCTCGGCCAACAAGGGGCGGTCCAGCGGCAGGGCGAGGTTGTGGCGCGCGCACTCATGCGCATAGAAGAACAGGCGCGCGGTCTGGGAGAGCTCGGGCATCAGGGCCGGGTTGTAGCGGATCACCCGGCGGCCGGCCTCGACATGGGTGCCGGCCACCACCGGCGAGGCCGGATCGGCCACCGACAGCACCGCGCGGCCGCGCGCGTCGGTGCAGCCGTGATAGGAAATCGTCTCCTGCGAGAAGGCCGGCGGCGCGAAGACCACCAGCAGGACCAGGAAGAATCGCGTCAGCGGAGCAGTCATGACCGGAGCCCTCGGGTTTGCACCCGGCGAGCATACCACCGGCGCGCCCCTGTCCGGCCACCATGCCCGGCCTGTATAATGCCGGCCTCTCTCAAACCAACCGGCAGCATCGAGGGCATTCCATGGCTGGTCATTCCAAGTGGGCCAACATCCAGCACCGCAAGGGGCGTCAGGACGCCAAGCGCGGCAAGATCTTCACCCGGCTGATCAAGGAAATCACCGTCGCCGCCAAGATGGGCGGCGGTGACGCGAGCGCCAACCCGCGCCTGCGCCTGGCCATCGACAAGGCCAAGGCCGAGTCCATGCCCAAGGACAACATCGAGAACGCCATCAAGCGCGGCACCGGTCAGCTCGAGGGCGTGACCTACGAGGAAGGCCGCTACGAGGGCTACGGCATCGGCGGCGCGGCGGTGATGGTCGACTGCCTCACCGACAACAAGACCCGCACCGTGGCCGACGTGCGCCACGCCTTCTCCAAGTACGGCGGCAACATGGGCACGGACGGCTGCGTGGCCTTCCAGTTCAAGCACTGCGGCCAGCTGATGTTCGCCCCCGGCACGGATGAAGACGCGCTGATGGAAGCGGCGCTGGAAGCCGGCGCCGAGGACGTGGTGAGCGACGAGGACGGCTCCATCGAAGTCATCACCGGCCCGTGGGAGTTCACCGCGGTCAAGGAGGCGCTGGAAGCCGCCGGCTTCACCGCCGAGTTCGGCGAAGTCAGCATGAAGCCGCTCAACGAGACCGTGCTCACCGGCGACGAGGCCGCGCGCATGCAGAAGCTGCTCGACGCGCTCGAATCGCTGGACGACGTGCAGGAGGTGTATACCTCCGCCGTGCTGGAAGAGTAAGCCGGGCGAATCGCGGCCAAGGCCGCTCCTACAGGTCGACGGTAGGAGCGGGCTTGCCCGCGATACGGCCGTTCGGCTGCACACCCCCGACGGGCCGCCCCACGCGGCCCGTTTGCTTTCCCACCCCCCAGCTGTACCGGCCGATCGACGTGTCGCTGTGCCTTCTCCGCCCACCGCCCGAAAGGGCACCATGCGCGCATGAATCCACCCCGCACCGCCCTGCTCAGCGCCGCCGCACCGCTGCTCTTCGTCCTGCTGTGGAGCACCGGCTTCATCGGCGCCAAGTTCGGCCTGCCCTACGCCGAGCCGCTGACTTTCCTGTCCACCCGCTACGTGCTGGTGATCGGCCTGATGCTGCTCGTCGTGCTGGCCACCCGCGCGCCCTGGCCCAAGCGCCCGCAGGACTTCTTCCATATCGGCCTCTCCGGCCTGTTGCTGCACGCCTGCTATCTGGGCGGCGTGTTCGTCGCCATCGACCGCGGCCTGCCGGCCGGGGTCACCGCGCTGGTGGTCGGCATGCAGCCGCTGCTCACCGCGCTCGGCGCCGGCTGGCTGCTCGGCGAGCGGGTCAGCGCGCGCCAGTGGGCGGGGCTGGCGCTGGGCTTTGCCGGCGTGGCGCTGGTGGTCGGCGACAAGGCCGGCACCGGCGGCGCGGACCTGGCCGGGCTGTGGCACGCGCTGCTGCCGGCCCTGGTGGCACTGGTCGCGATCACCGGCGGCACGCTGTACCAGAAGCGCTTCTGCCCGCGCTTCGACCTGCGCACCGGCTCGGTGATCCAGTTCGTCCCCACGCTGGCGGTGTCCGCACTCGCCGCCAGCCAGACCGAGACCATGCAGATCGACTGGCAGGGCGAGTTCGTATTCGCCCTGCTGTGGCTGGTGCTGGTCCTTTCGCTGGGTGCGATCAGCCTGCTCAACATCCTGATCCGCAACGGCAGCGCGGTGAACGTGGCCAGCCTGTTCTACCTCACCCCGCCGACCACCGCGCTGATCGCCTGGGCGATGTTCGGCGAGACCCTCGCGCCGCCGGCCTTGGCCGGCATGGTGGTGGCGGTGGGCGGCGTGTGGCTGGCACGCAAGGGCTAGAATCGGACTTTTCCGCACCGGAGCGCAGGCCATGGAACTGTCCACCACCCCGACCCTGGAAGGCCGCCCGATCCGCAAGTACCTGGGCGTGGTCACCGGCGAAGCGATCATCGGCGCGAACATCTTCAAGGACATGTTCGCCTCCATCCGCAATATCGTCGGCGGGCGTGCCGGCGCCTATGAGCGCTCGCTGGCCGATGCGCGCCAGGTGGCGATGGACGAGATGGCCGAGCAGGCCGCGCGCCTGGGCGCGACCGCAGTGGTCGGCATCGACATCGACTACGAAGTGCTGGGCGCCGACAACGGCATGCTGATGGTGTGCGTCAGCGGCACCGCGGTGGTGACCGCTTGAACGCACCCACGGCCTCCGGCGTGGTCGCCACCCGCATCCTGGGGCTGGACCCCGGGCTGCGCATCACCGGCTTCGGCCTCATCGACCGCCTCGGCAGCCAGCTGCGCTACGTGGCCAGCGGCACCATCCGCACCGCCGACGGCGAACTGCCCGGGCGGCTGCGCACCCTGCTCGACGGCGTGCGCGAGGTGATCCAGACCTACACCCCCGACCAGGTCGCGGTGGAGAAGGTGTTCGTGAACGTGAACCCGCAATCCACCCTGTTGCTCGGCCAGGCGCGCGGCGCGGTGATCTGCGGCGCGGTGAGCTGCGACCTGCCGGTGGCCGAATACACCGCGCTGCAGGTCAAGCAGTCGGTGGTCGGCTACGGCAAGGCCGACAAGGAACAGGTGCAGCACATGGTGCAGCGCCTGCTCGCGCTGCCCGCCCTCGCCGGCCCGGACGCCTCGGATGCGCTGGCCTGCGCCATCTGCCACGCGCACGGTGCCGCGGGGCTGGGCGCGCTGGCCGGCAGCGGCACGCGGCGGCGCGGCGGGCGGCTGATTCCCGGGCAGGGCGAACGCTTTCCGCGCTGAGGCGGTCCACCCGGTCATCGCCCCGCGGAGTCCGGCCATGTCAGTGCGCACCCCCATCCTCGCTCCCGCGCTCGCCGTCCTGCTCGCCGGCGGCCCGGCCGGCGCCGCCGAACCGGTCAATGCCGGCCAGCCCACCGCCTTCTTCGCCGAGGATGCGCCCGCCACGCTGTACCGCTTCGAGGCGCGCATCCACATCGACGAAGCCAGCCTGGACAGCGGCGTGGTGCGCACCCACACCTGCCACTACAACCTCGATCCGATCGACCGCGTGGACATTGTCTTCGCCGCCGACCGCGTGCAGGCGCCCAGGGTGGTGAGTCACCAGGGCATCGGCGCGGTGCATGCCGGCGCCCACGAGGTACGCCTGGAGCGGGTGACCCGCGGCGCGAGCATCTGCATCGACCTGCAGTCGCGGTCGCTGGAGCGCGAGGCCGCCGGCTGGGTGCTGCGCGGCGGCCCGCTGCAGCGCCGCTTCCTGGACAGCTTCCACCCGATGGCGGTGCACGGCACGGTGGTGCTCGAAACGCCCCGGCTGCGCTTCGCGGCCATGGAGCCGGCCGCACGCCCGGGCTGGGAGATCACTGCCGGACCGCAGGAGGTGGCCTATCGTGGACACGTGGCCGGCCTGCTGCGCACCGCGATCCATTTCGATGAGGCCCAGGCCTTCGCCATGCGCCGGGAAACCGACTGAGCGCCACGGAACGCCGGCACTGCCGCCTTGTCATCCTTCAGTTCGCCCGAACACCGCAGACCAACAACAAGGAGAGACCACGATGAAAGACACCGCCGACTTCGACAGCCTGCTGCCCGCCGCGCGCATGGACCGGCGCGGCTTCGTCGCCACGCTCGGCGCCACCGGCTTCGCCCTGGCCGTCCAGCCGGTGATGGCCCAGAGCGTCATCACCACCCCGGCCGAAGGCCTGGACCAGGGCAACGCGAGCGTCCCCTCCGGCGGCGACACCCTGCCGGTCTACTATGCCCGGCCGGCCGCCAAGAGCGGCTTGCCGGTGGTGCTGGTGGTGCAGGAGATCTTCGGCGTGCACGAGCACATCCGCGACGTGTGCCGCCGCCTCGCCCACCTCGGATATCTGGCGATCGCGCCCGAACTGTATTTCCGCCAGGGCGATCCGTCCGCGCTCGGCAGCGTCGGCGAGATCCTCTCCGGCATCGTCTCCAAGGTGCCCGATGCGCAGGTCATGGCCGACCTCGACGCCTGCGCGGCCTGGGCCGGCGGCCAGGGCGGCGACCCGGCCCGCCTCGGCATCACCGGTTTCTGCTGGGGCGGGCGGGTCACCTGGCTGTATGCCGCCCACAATCCCGGACTCAAGGCCGGCGTGGCCTGGTACGGGCGCATCGATGGCGCCCCCGGCGAACTCACCCCCCGGCACCCGATCGACGTGGCCGACGCCTTGAACGCGCCGGTGCTCGGCCTCTACGGCGGACAGGACCAGGGCATCCCGCTGGACGACGTGGAGATGATGCGCGAGGCCCTGAAAAAGGCCGGCAGCACCAGCGAGATCGTGGTCTATCCGGACGCCCCGCACGCCTTCCACGCCGACTATCGGCCGAGCTACCGCAAGACCGAGGCGGAGGACGGCTGGCAGCGGCTCACCGCCTGGTTCACCCGCCACCTCGGCTAGCGCCGCCCCGCTTCCCTCGATGCCGTGCCCGCCGGAGCGCCCAGAATGGGGCGGTCCGGCGGGCCTGTGCGCGATTGATCTGTACCAAAGTACAAGCGCGGCCCTGCGACTAAAGTTGCACCGCAATATCGTCGTATACTCATCCGAGGCAAGCGCCCTCACCGACCTCGGGCCGATCAGGGCGCTTTTTCTCGGCTAACCGCACAGAGTGACACCCTCATGAAAACCATCTTCCTGGTCGATGATTCCGCAACCATCCTGCTGAGCATCTCCGGCATCCTGAGCAAGGCGGGCTATGGCGTGGAGAAGGCCGGCAACGCACAGGAAGCGATGAAGAAGTTCCAGGCCGGGGTCAAGGTGGACCTGCTGATCACCGACCTCAACATGCCCGGCATGAACGGCATCGAGTTCATCAAGGAAGTCCGCAAGCTGCCGGGCTACCGCTTCATGCCCATCCTCTTCCTCACCACCGAATCGCAGCAGTCGAAGAAGGCCGAGGCCAAGGCCGCCGGCGCCTCCGGCTGGATCGTCAAGCCGGCCTCGGCCGACGAGCTGCTCAACACCATCAAGCTGGTCATGCGCTGACCCGCACGGGAATAGAACCATGGACTTCAATGCCCTCCTCCGCCGCTCAATACTGGTCGCCACCGTGGTTGCGCTGGGGGCGGGCACCACGGTCTTCTTCCTCAACGAATGGTTCCACGAGGACTTCCTCGCCGGGCTCAACATCGCCCAGCCGCTGGGCGATGCGGTCGGCACCGTGCTCATCGTCGCGGTGGCCACGCTGGCCCAGCGCCTGGTGTCGCTGGCCTTCTTCCGCGACCACATGTTCGGCCTGACCTCGGTGCAGGAGAGGATGGAGTTCTCCTCGCGCAACGTGGTCGCGGTCAACGAGGAAGTCTCCAAGGAACTGCGCACGGTGCCGACCTACAACGGCGTGCTGCGCGACCAGCTCGACAGCGTGATCCAGCAGACCGAGCAGGCGGCCTACGACATCACCAGCCGGCTGCAGGCGATCGACGAAGTCGTCAGCCGTCTCAACGGCTTCGTCGCCGAAAGCTCGTCGGCCTCCAACCAGCTGGCCGAGCACTCGGAAGAGAACATCGAGCACAACCAGCGCCTGATCGGCGAGATGCGCGAATACATCGAGGCCCGCATCGCCGAGGCCCAGGCCGACCAGGAGCGCGTGGCGCAGGTGGTCGGCGAGGCGCGTTCGCTGGAGTCGCTGACCAAGCTGATCAAGGACATCGCCGCGCAGACCAACCTGCTGGCACTCAACGCCGCCATCGAAGCGGCCCGCGCCGGCGAGGCGGGGCGCGGCTTCGCGGTGGTGGCCGACGAGGTGCGCAAGCTCTCGGCGGAAACCGAAAAGGCGGTGCTGGCGATCAACCAGGGCATCCAGGGCGTGGCCACCACCATCGAGGTGCAGCTGCAGGAGAAGCTCTCGGCCATCAACCTCGACCGCGAGAAGGCCGCACTCGGCCAGTTCGCCGACCAGCTGGTGCAACTCGGCGGCAGCTACGAGGAGATCCTCCGCCACCAGGCCACGGTGATCGACACCGTGCGCGGCAGCAGCGAGGAACTGGCGGTCATGTTCATGGATACCATGGCCAGCGTGCAGTTCCAGGACGTCACCCGCCAGCAGATCGAGCACACCGCCCAGGCCCTGCAGCGCCTGGACGAACACCTGGCCGGCCTGGCCGAGCGCCTGGTCCAGGCCGAGAACCCGGACTTCAAGTACGTTCCGCTGGCCGAACACCTGGAGCAGCTGTACTCCCAGTACGTCATGGAAAGCCAGCGCAGCACCCACAAGCACAGTCTGCACCAGAAGGACGAACCGGCTGGCGGCAGTCCCAAGATAGAACTGTTCTGACCGCCGCACCGCCCTGGGGAGGGTCGATGAGCAAGAAGAAAAGCACCGTCCAGCGCCTCGCGATCGTCGAGGACATGACCATCTACAACGCCATGATGCAGAAGCAGTCCCTGGTCGAGGCGCTGGCTGCCTGCGACGAACTGGAACTGGACCTGTCCACCGTGGCCGAGATCGACACCGCCGGCTTCCAGCTGCTGGTGCTGGTCAAGCGCGAGGCCGCGCGCCTGGGCAAGCAGGCCCGCATCGTGGCGCACAGCCAGGCCGTCAGCGAAGTGGTCGATTTCTTCAACATGGCAGCCCACTTCGGCGATCCGATGCTGGTGCCCGCACAGGAGGCGCGCTGAACGATGGATGAGATCACCTCCGTCTTCGTCACCGAGAGCCGCGAGCAGCTAGAGGCCATGGAGGCCGCGCTGCTGCAACTCGAGGACAGCCCCGACGACGCCGACATCCTCGGCGCGGTGTTCCGCGCCGCACACACCATCAAGGGCGGCGCCGGCGTCATCGAATGCGGCTTCCTGGTCGCCTTCACCCACGTGGTGGAAAGCGCGCTGGACAAGCTGCGCAACGGCGAGATTGCCGCGAATACCGACCTGATCGCCCTGCTGCTGGCCTGCTCGGACCACATGGGCAACCTGATCGGCGTGCTCGAATCCGGCGCCGACGCGCCCGATGCCGACCTGCAGGCCGAAGGCGACGGCCTGCTCGCCCGCCTGCAGCGCGACTGGCTGTCGGGCGCCGGCGCCGCTCAGGACAGCGGCCACGCGCCGCCGGCACCGAAGTCCGAGGAAGTGCTGGCCAGCGGCGGCGGCGTGGTGGAGACCGATTGCTGGCACATCTCGCTGCGCTTCGGCCCGGACGTGCTGAAGAACGGCATGGACCCGCTGTCCTTCCTGCGCTACCTCGGCACCCTGGGGCGCATCGAGCGCATCGAAACCCTGGCCGACGCCATGCCGCCGGCCGACGAGATGGACCCGGAGTCCTGCTACCTGGGCTTCGAGATCAGCTTCGCCTCGGACGCCGACAAGGCCGCCATCGAGCGGGTGTTCGACTTCGTACGCGACGACTGCACCCTGCACATCCTGCCGCCGCGCAGCCGCCTGGCCGACTACATGCAGCTGATGATGGCGCTGCCGGAAGACCCGATGCGCCTGGGCGAGATCCTGGTGCGCATCGGCGCGCTGACCCAGGCCGAACTGGACGAAGGCCTGCGCGCGCAAAGCGGCACCGGCGAGCCCGCCGAAGGCGGCGAAGCGGCGGCGCCCGCCCCGCTGGGCGAGATCCTCATCGAGCAGAAGGTGGTGCAGCCCGAGCTGGTCGAGGCCGCGGTGGTCAAGCAGAAGCAGGTCAGCGACAAGAAGGCCGCCGAAGCGCGCCTGATCCGCATCCAGGCCGACAAGCTCGACCGCCTGATCGACCTGGTCGGCGAGCTGGTGATCGCCGGCGCCAGCGTGAACCTGCTCGCCAGCCGCGCCGGCCAGGCCGACCTGACCGAGGCCACCTCCATCGTCAGCCGCCTGGTGGAGAGCATCCGCGACTCCGCGCTGCAACTGCGCATGGTGCAGATCGGCGAGACCTTCAACCGCTTCAACCGGGTGGTGCGCGACGTCTCCAAGGAGCTCGGCAAGGACATCGAGCTGGTCATCTCCGGCGGCGACACCGAGCTCGACAAGTCGGTGGTGGAGAAGATCGGCGACCCGCTGATGCACCTGGTGCGCAACGCCATCGACCACGGCATCGAGCCGCCGGAAGTACGCGCCGAGCGCGGCAAGGACCCGCGCGGCCGGCTGGAGCTCAACGCCTTTCACGACTCGGGCAGCATCGTCATCGAGATCGTGGACGACGGCGGCGGCCTGAACCGCGAGAAGATCACCCGCAAGGCCATCGAGCGCGGCATCATCGCCAGCGGCCAGAGCCTGTCCGACAACGAAATCTACGGCCTCATCTTCGAGGCCGGCTTCTCCACCGCCGAGCAAGTCTCCAACCTGTCCGGGCGCGGCGTGGGCATGGACGTGGTCAAGCGCAACATCCAGAGCCTGCGCGGCCGCGTCGAGGTGAGTTCGCAGGAAGGCGAGGGCACGCGCTTCTCGATCCGCCTGCCGCTGACCCTGGCGATCATCGACGGCTTCCTGGTCGGCGCCGGCGAGGCGAGCTACGTGGTGCCGCTCGACATGGTGGTGGAGTGCATGGAACTGCAAGCCGAGGCCACCGACCGCAACTACCTCAACCTGCGCGGCGAGGTCCTGCCCTTCATCCGCCTGCGCGAGCTGTTCGAGATCTCCGGGGAGCGTCCCCGGCGCGAGAACGTGGTGGTGGTCAAATCCGCCGGACAGAAGGCCGGCATCGTGGTCGACGACCTGCTGGGCGAGTTCCAGACCGTCATCAAACCGCTCGGCCACCTGTTCCGCAACCTACGCGGCATCGGTGGATCCACCATCCTCGGCAGCGGCGAGGTGGCCTTGATCCTCGACGTGCAGGCGCTGACCCAACTGGCAGCCAGGGGCGAGGAAGCCACGCTGTCCCACAACCAGACCGGGCGCAACAGCCTGGCTAACTAACCGATACCTGATCGACCGACGCTTCGCTACAAGGGGTTCTCTGTGCTCAACAATCTCAAGATCGGCATACGTCTCGCCATCGCCTTCGCCTTCGTGGTCGTACTCATGTGCGTCATGGCGGTGGTCAGCATCGCCCGCATCGGCGGACTGGCCGAAGAGGTCGACCTGATGGTCGCCGACCGCTACCAGAAGACGGTGTGGGCCAACAACGTCCTGGACGAGCTGAACCTCGTGGCGCGCGCCACGCGCAACGCCATCCTGGTGCCCACGCGCACCGAATCCGAGCGCGAGATGGCGCGCATTCCGCAGTCCTCGGCACGCATCACCGAGAACATCGACAAGCTGCGCAGCACCATCACCTCGCCCGAAGGCATTGCGCTGCTGCGCACGGTCGAGTCCACCCGCGCCGCCTACGTCACCGAGCTCGGCAACCTGCGCCGCCTGATCGAGGCCGACAATCGCGAGGGCGCCACCGCGCTGCTCACCGGCGAGATGCGCAAGGCGCAGGGCGCCTACATGGACAGCATTGCGGCCCTCATCGCCTACCAGGGCGATCTGATGGAAGACAGCGGCAAGCAGGCCCTGGAAACCGCCGAAGGCTCGCGCCTGCTGATGATCGTGCTCTCGGCGGCTGCCATCTCCCTGGCCCTGGTCTTCGCCTTCCTGATCGCCCGCTCCATCACCCGCCCGCTCGCCCAGGCCGTATCCGCGGCCAACGCGCTGGCCGACGGCGATCTCACTGTGCGGATCGACTCCTCATCGCGCGACGAGGTCGGCCAGCTGCTCACCGCCATGCGCGACATGGTCGGCAAGCTGTCGCAGATCATCGGCGAGGTGCGCGGCGCGGCCGACAACCTGTCCTCGGCCTCGGAAGAGGTCTCGGCCACCGCCCAGTCGCTCTCGCAAGGCGCTTCCGAGCAGGCCGCCAGCGTCGAGGAGATCTCCGCCACCCTGGAGCAGACCACCGCCAGCGTGCACCAGAACACCGAGAACGCCCGTGTCACCGACGGCATCGCCGCCAAGGCCGCCACCGAGGCCGCCGATGGCGGCACCGCGGTGCGCGAGACCGTCGATGCGATGAAGTCCATCGCCGACAAGATCGGCATCATCGACGACATCGCCTACCAGACCAACCTGCTGGCGCTCAACGCCGCCATCGAGGCCGCCCGCGCCGGCGAGCACGGCAAGGGCTTCGCGGTGGTCGCCGCCGAGGTGCGCAAGCTGGCCGAACGCAGCCAGGTCGCCGCCCAGGAGATCGGCGAGCTGGCCGGCTCCAGCGTCAAGCTGGCCGAGAAGGCCGGCCACCTGCTCGACGAGATGGTGCCCTCCATCCGCAAGACCTCCGACCTGGTCCAGGAGATCGCCTCGGCTTCCGAGGAGCAGGCCGGCGGCGTCACCCAGATCAACCAGGCCGTCGGCCAGCTGAGCCAGGCCACCCAGCAGAACGCCTCGGCCTCCGAGGAGCTCGCCGCCACCGCCGAGGAAATGGGCTCGCAGGCCGAACAGCTGCAGTCGCTGATGCAGTTCTTCCAGGTCAGCGAAGGTCCGGCCGGCGGCATGCGACGCTCGCACACCGCCCCGCCTGCCGTACCCGCCCCCTCGCGCAAGCCGGCAGCCGCCAAGCCCGCCCGCAAGCCCTCGCCCGCCCCGGCCGCCACGGTGGACGAGCAGGATTTCGAACGCTTCTGAAGGACTTCGCTCATGGGACAAGTCGTCGCGCAGAAAACCTCCCCGCTCGCCATCGCCGCGGGTGACCAGGGTTCGCAGCAATACCTCACCTTCACGCTGAACGCCGAGGTGTTCGCCATCGGCATCCTCAACATCAAGGAGATCATCGAGTACGGCACGCTCACCGAGATCCCGATGATGCCGGCCTTCATCCGCGGGGTGATCAACCTGCGCGGCGCGGTGGTGCCGGTGGTCGACCTGTCGGCCCGCTTCGGCGGCAAGCAGACCACGGTGGCGCGGCGCACCTGCATCGTCATCGTGGAGATGAGCCAGATGGTCGAAGATGCCGAAATCCGCCAGGACATCGGCATCGTCGTCGACAGCGTCAACGAAGTGCTGGAAATCCCCCCCGGCGAAATCGAACCGCCGCCCGCCTTCGGCGCGCGCATCCGCGCCGACTTCATCCAGGGCATGGGCAAGGTGGCCGGCAAATTCGTCATCATCCTCAACATCGACCGCGTGCTGTCGGTCGACGAGATGGCCCAGCTGGCCGCCGTCGGCGGTCGCCTGCAGGCCGACGGCGAGGAGCACGGCGCCTGAGCCGCCCGCTACTGCGAACGACCTACCAAGATCTTCACGGAGTCCGGACCATGCTCGACAACGTCACCATCAAGGCCCGCCTGATCGGCGTGCTCTCCTTCCTCTCGCTGCTGCTGCTGGTGATCGGCGTGCAGGGCCTGATGACCACCCGGCAGAGCAACGAGTCCTTGGCCACGGTCTACAACGACCGCCTGATCCCCACCGGCCAGCTCGCCAACATCAACAACTACATGCAGGACAACATCCGCCAGCTGCAGCTCGCCGGCATGCACGATCCGCGCATGGAGGAAAGCCGCCTGCACAGTCACGCGATCGGCATGCACCTCGACGCGGTTACCGCCAACATCGGCAAGATCAGTGAGATCTGGGACGCCTACATGTCCACCTATCTCACCCCCGAGGAGGCTGCCCTGGCCAAGGAGTTCGCCGAAGAGCGCCGCGCCTTCGTCGAGGAAGGCCTGCGGCCGGCCGCGCAGCTCTATGGCGAAGGACGTTACGCCGAGGCCAACACCCACATGGTGACCCGTGTCGGCCCGCTGTACGCGGAGGCCAAGGAAGTCGCCGAGAAGCTGCTGCAACTGCAGGTCGATGTCGCCCGCCAGGAGTACGACACCGCGGTCGCCGCCTTCGAGCGCAGCCTGGCGATCGCCATCGCCACCATCGCCGTGGGCGTGCTGCTCGCCGCGGGACTGGGCTTCTGGATCGTGCGCAGCCTGTTCAGCCAGCTTGGCGGCGAGCCGCGCTACGTATCGCAGATCGTCAACCGCGTGGCCGAGGGCGACTTCACCGTGCAGGTCGACACCCGTCCCAGGGATACCGGCAGCGCGCTGTACGCGATCAAGGGCATGGTGGAACAGCTGTCGCAGATCATCGGCGAGGTGCGCAGCGCGGCCGACAACCTGTCCTCGGCCTCGGAAGAGGTCTCGGCCACCGCCCAGTCGCTGTCGCAAGGCGCTTCCGAGCAGGCCGCCAGCGTCGAGGAAATCTCCGCCACCCTGGAGCAGACCACCGCCAGCGTGCACCAGAACACCGAGAACGCCCGCGTCACCGACGGCATCGCCGCCAAGGCCGCCACCGAGGCCGCCGATGGCGGCACCGCGGTGCGCGAGACCGTCGATGCGATGAAGTCCATCGCCGACAAGATCGGCATCATCGACGACATCGCCTACCAGACCAACCTGCTGGCGCTCAACGCCGCCATCGAGGCCGCCCGCGCCGGCGAGCACGGCAAGGGCTTCGCGGTGGTCGCCGCCGAGGTGCGCAAGCTGGCCGAACGCAGCCAGGTCGCCGCCCAGGAGATCGGCGAGCTGGCCGGCTCCAGCGTCAAGCTGGCCGAGAAGGCCGGCCACCTGCTCGACGAGATGGTGCCCTCCATCCGCAAGACCTCCGACCTGGTCCAGGAGATCGCCTCGGCTTCCGAGGAGCAGGCCGGCGGCGTCACCCAGATCAACCAGGCCGTCGGCCAGCTGAGCCAGGCCACCCAGCAGAACGCCTCGGCCTCCGAGGAGCTCGCCGCCACCGCCGAGGAAATGGGCTCGCAGGCCGAACAGCTGCAGTCGCTGATGCACTTCTTCCACATCGACGAAGGCCGCCCCGGCGCCGGCATGAGCGCCGCGCCGCGCGTGCCGGCCGCCGCACCGCGGAACACGCAGCGCGCCGAAGCGGCACCGCCGTCGTCCCGCCCGGCCAGCGCTTCGCGCACCAAGCCTGCAGCGGCGCGCACCACGGGCAAGCCACTGCCCAAGGTGACCACCGCGGCGCTGGACGAAGAAGCCTTCGAACGTTTCTGACCCTGTGCGGGGGCCATCCGCGTCCCCGCCGCCAACCGGATCGCTCATGGAGCAACACACCGCCAGCAGCATCAGCGACCAGGACTTCGCCCGCTTCCAGTCCCTGCTCTACAAGATCGCCGGCATCTACCTGGCCCCGTCCAAGAAGGTGCTGCTGGTCGGCCGGCTCGCCAAGCGCCTGCGCGCGCTCAACCTCGCCAGCTTCGCCGACTACTACCGCCTGGTGACGGCCGCCGAGCACGGCCAGGAACTGCAGACCATGGTGGATCTGCTGACCACCAACGAGACCTATTTCTTCCGCGAACCCAAGCATTTCGACTTCCTGCGCGACGAGATCATCGCCCGGCGCCCGCGCGGCGGCAGCTTCGAGGTGTGGAGCGCGGCCTGCTCCAGCGGCGAGGAGCCCTACACCCTGGCCATGGTGCTGGCCGAGGCGCTCGGCGAAGCGCAATGGAAGATCACCGCCTCCGACATTTCCACCCAGGTGCTGGAGCGCGCGCGGCGCGGCCACTACCCGCTGGAACGCAGTCGCGGCATCCCCCAGGCCCTGCTCAAGAAATACTGCCTGAAGGGCGTGCGCGAACAGGCCGGCACCTTCCTAATCTCCCGCGAACTGCGCAGCCGGGTCAGCTTCATGCAGGTGAACCTGATCGAACCGCCGCCCGCGCTCGGTCCCTTCGACGTGATCTTCCTGCGCAACGTGATGATCTATTTCGACCAGGAGACCAAGCGCAAGGTGGTCGGCAACCTGATCACCCGCCTGAAGCCCGGGGGCTGGTTCATCGTCGGCCACTCGGAGACGCTCAACGGCATCGTCGAACCCGAGCAGCTCGCCGGGGTGCGCCCCACCATCTACCGCAAGCCCTGATGGCCGAACTGGAGATCTATCTCGGCATCGGCGACCTGCACTTCTGTGAGGCGCCGGCGCGCATCCGCACCGTGCTGGGCTCCTGCGTGTCCATCACGCTGTGGCACCCGGCCCGCCGGGTGGGCGGCATGTGCCACTTCATGCTGCCCACGCGCAACCGCCGCGGCGACCAGCCGCTGGACGGACGCTACGCGGACGAGGCGATGGCGCTGTTCGACCGCCAGATCGCCCGTCACCACACCCGCCACGCCGACTACCGCGCCAAGGTCTTCGGCGGCGGCAACATGTTTCCCACCCGCCCGCAACCGGTACAGAGCCTGGACGTCGGGCGGCGCAACATCGACATCGCCCACCGCCTGCTGGCCGAGCGGGGCATCCCGATCGTGGCCGAACACCTGGGTGGCGACGGCCACCGCAAGCTGGTGTTCGACGTCTCCAGCGGCGACGCCTGGCTGGCTTTCCAGGATCTCGGCGATGTGCACAGGAGAAAAAGCGAGTGAGTGCGATACGCGTGATGATCGTGGACGATTCGGCCGTGGTGCGCCAGGTGGTGCGCCAGGCCCTGTCCGCCGACCCCGGCATCGAGGTGATCAGCGCGGCCTCCGACCCGCTGTTCGCCCTGGAGCACATGAAGCGCCAGTGGCCGGACGTGATCGTGCTCGACATCGAGATGCCGCGCATGGACGGGCTCACCTTCCTGCGCAAGCTGATGGCCGAGCACCCCACCCCGGTGGTCATCTGCTCCTCGCTGGCGGCCAGCGGCTCGGATGCGGCGATGAACGCGCTGGCCGCCGGCGCGGTGTCCATCATCACCAAGCCGACCTCCGGCCTCAAGCAGTTCCTGGAGGACAGCTCCAACGACATCGTGCAGGCGGTCAAGGCCGCCGCGCGCGCCAACATCCGCCGTCTAGCCCGCCCCGCCGCCGGCACGCCTGCCGCCGCGCCGCGCCCGCGCCTGAGCGCCGACGCGGTGATCCCCGCCACACCCGCAGGCGGGCTGGGCAGCGGCGCCGGCATGGTGCGCACCACCGAGCGCTTCGTCGCCATCGGCACCTCGACCGGCGGCACCCAGGCGCTGGAGGCGGTGCTCACCCGCCTGCCGGCGGTGGCGCCGCCCATCGTCATCGTGCAGCACATGCCCGAGCGCTTCACCGCGATGTTCGCCGAACGGCTCAACGGCCTGTGCGCCATCGAAGTACGCGAAGCGCGCCACGGCGACCGCATCACCCCGGGCCGTGCGCTCATCGCCCCCGGCGGCAAGCACATGATGGTCACGCGCAGCGGCGCGCAATACACGGTGGAGGTGGTGGACGGCCCGCTGGTCAATCGCCACCGGCCGTCGGTGGACGTGCTGTTCCGCTCCTGCGCCAAGTTCGCCGGGCGCAACGCCACCGGCATCATCATGACCGGCATGGGCGACGACGGCGCGCGCGGGCTCAGGGAGATGCACGACACCGGCGCCACCACCTACGCCGAGGACGAATCCACCTGCGTGGTCTTCGGCATGCCCAAGGAAGCGATCCGCCTGGGCGGGGTCGATCACGTGCTGCCGCTCGACCGCATCCCCGAGGCGATCATGCAGTCGGTGCGCGGCTGAACCCGGCAGGAACGTGGTGCGCGGCCGGTGGCGCGCACCGTGGCCGCGATGCGGTGTGCACGAAGGCGAAAATCCGCATCGCGGGCAAGCCCGCTCCTACCGCCTGCGTTCAGCGCGCCCGCCAACGGCCCTGCACGTGCAAGCCTCCGCCCGCGTCCGGGCGCACCACCAAGGCCTCGCCCATGGCGGTGAACTCGCCGGTCAGCGCCGTGATGTTCGCCTGATGCGTTACCCAGACCCAGTTGCCGTCCGCCGGCACGCCGGCCGCCGCGTCCAGCATGCGTGTGCGGCGTGCCTCACGCTCGCCCGCGCGGCCGAACAAGGAATCGAGCACCGGCCAGGCTTCGACCTCGTGCCACGCCCCGAAGGCCAACGCTGCGGTCTCCAGGCAACGGCACCAGCGGCTGCTGCGCACCGCTGCAATCGGCACGCCGGCCGCGCGCAGGGCCTCGCCCATGCGGCGCGCGTCCTCGCGCCCGGCCTCCGACAAGTTGCGCTGGGTGCTGCAGTCGTCCACCCGAAAGTCCGCCGGATCGCCGATGCCCGGTTCGGTGGCGGCATGGCGGATCAGCACGATGTTGCCGCCGCTGCGCATGCTGGCGAGCAACCGGGCGTCGTCCGCGCGCACGATGCCCACGCCCGCCCACAGGCCGAACATGATGCCCGCCATCCACGCCAGTGCCGTCGCAATCGTCCTCAGCCACGTCCGCATGCCTGCCCCCGCGGGGGTTCCGATGCGGGTTGGACGCACGCCCGGCGCCGGCGTTCCGGGCAAGAAAAAACCGGCCAGCGGCCGGTCTTTCGGTGTGCGCGGCGCGCGGCTCAGGCAGCCGGCATGCCCGCGGCGTCGAACATGCCTTCGAACAGCGCGGAGCTGAGGTAGCGCTCGCCCGAATCCGGCAGGATCACCACGATGGTCTTGCCCGCGTGCTCCGGCCGGCGCGCCAGACGCGCCGCCACCGCCACCGCCGCGCCGCAGGAGATGCCCGACAGGATGCCCTCCTCGCGCGCCAGGCGGCGGGCGTAGTCGATGGCCTCCTCATTGCTCACCTGCTCCACCGCGTCGACCAGCGACAGGTCCAGCACCTGCGGCACGAAGCCCGCGCCGATGCCCTGGATCTTGTGCGGCGCCGGCTTGAGCGCCTCGCCGGCGAGCTTCTGGGTGAGCACCGGGCTGGCGCTCGGCTCCACCGCCACCGACAGCACCGCCTTGCCGCGGCCCTGCTTCAGGTAGCGCGACACGCCGGTGATGGTGCCGCCGGTGCCCACGCCGGCCACGAAGATATCCACCTTGCCCTCGGTGCCCTCCCAGATCTCCGGGCCGGTGGTGGCCTCGTGGATGGCGGGGTTGGCCGGGTTGCTGAACTGCTGCAGCAGCACGTAGCGACCCGGGTCGGAGGCGACGATCTCCTCGGCCTTGGCGATCGCCCCGCTCATGCCCTTGGCGCCTTCGGTCAGCACCAACTTGGCGCCGAAGGCGAGCAGCAGCTTGCGCCGCTCGACGCTCATGGTTTCCGGCATGGTCAGGGTGAGCGGGATGCCGCGCGCGGCGGCGACGAAGGCCAGCGCGATGCCGGTGTTGCCGCTGGTCGGCTCGACGATCTCCTTGCCCGGGCCGAGCAGGCCGCGCTTCTCGGCGTCCCACACCATGGCTGCACCGATGCGGCACTTGACCGAGTAGGCCGGGTTGCGCCCCTCGATCTTGGCCAGCACCGTGGCGCCGGCGCCGTCGAGGATGCGGTTGAGACGGACCAGGGGCGTGCGGCCGATGGACTCTGCGTTGTCGGCGTACCAGTTGGACATGGGATCTCCTCTTGCAGCGGTTCGTGAACGAAGCCGGCCGCGGGCGGCCGACCGGTTGCGCCGCAGCATGCCGGTTTAGCTCCCGCGGCGCAACGCAGCCGCCCGCATTCAGCGCATCTCGAAGGCCTCCTGATGGAAGCGCAGGCGGCGCAAGCCGAGTCGCGCCAGCCCGGCGCGCAGGTGATCGGCAAGGCCCTGCGGACCGCAGAACCACACCTCCGCACGGCGCCGTTCGCCGACCGACAGGCCCAGCGTCTCGGCGCTCGGCGGGCCTTCGGCCGCACTGTCGTGGACATGCAGACGCACGCCCGGCAGATCCGCGCACAGCGCCTGCAGCCGTGCCACGAAGGGGTCGCCCTCGGCCCGCCGGGTGCAGTAGTGCAGGTCGGCCTCAGGTGCGGACGCAGGGTCGGCACGCAGCGCGCCCAGCCAGGCCAGAAAAGGGGTCACACCGATGCCGCCGGCCACCCACACCTGCCGCGCGCGGCGGTCGTGGCGGCCGAGCTCGAAGCGTCCGTAGGGACCCTCCACGCTCACCGGCTGACCGGCGGCCAGGCGCTGCGGCAGGCTGCGGGTGTAGTCGCCCAGCGCCTTGATCTGGAAAGTCACCGTGCGGTCGCCGTGGTCGGCGCTGGCGATGGTGAAGGGGTGCGCGCCCTCGAAACGCTCGAAGGTGACGAAGGCGAACTGCCCGGCGCGGTGCCCTCGCCAGTCGCCGTCCAGCCGGCAGACCACCTCGGTGACGTCCGGCGCTGGCCGGTTCACCGCCACCACCTGACCTGCCACCCGTCGCCCGCGGCCGACGCGCCCGGCCAGCGAGAGCCCCGCCGCCACCGAACCGGCAGCCAGCAGCACGCCGAGCACGGCGCCGGCCGGCGTGGTCCACCAGTACAGGGGCGCCAGCACGGCGGCGTGGAAGGCCAGCATCAGGTAGAGCGCCGGCATGGCGCGGTGCAGGTGGCGCCAGAACTTGTAGGGGAAGCGCTTCCACAGGGCCAGCAGCACCATGGCCAGTACCAGATAGACCGCGAACTCGCCCAGTTCCTCGCCGGCGTCGCGCAGGTTCTCCAGCAGGCCGAAGTACTCCACCTTGGGCGGCCGCCCGGCCGTGCCGGCGAGCGCCTTGACCAGCCCGCCGGACTCTTCCACCAGCCAGTGCAGCGCCGCGAAGCTGCCGGCCAGGATGCCGGCCCACTTGTGCGCGCGATAGACGCGGTCCATGCCGCCGAAGGGACGCTCCAGCCAGGCCGGCCGGGTGGCCAGCACCATGGCCAGCGACATCAGCCCGATCGACAGCAGGCCGCTCAGGTACAAGGCCTGCTCGCGCGCCACCCAGGGCAGCGTGCCGGGGCCGGCGCCGTGCGCGGCCAGACTCAGCCCCCAGGCGAGGGCAACGAGGGCAACGAAGCCCGACAGTATGGTTTTCATGGTTCTGCTCCCCGCTTCCTCAGTCGTCGAAGTAGCCGCGCTCGGCGTCGCGATGGCAGGCCGCGCAGTTGGCCTTGGAGCCCACCTTGGGGTCGGCCCATTCGGCACGCGACACCTCGCGGTGCTCGCGCCCCCACTTGGGCAGCTCGGTGATGCGTTGCGGCGCCGCATCCGCCGCCACACCGCGCAGCAGCTTGCCGGCATAGCGCGCGCCCTGGCCGTCGGCGGCGTGCCACACCAGGTAGCGCTCGATGCGCGCCGCGGTCTCCGCATCCACGCTGGCGTCGTCGCCGAAGTGCTGGTCCAGCGAACCCATCATCTGCGACCACGAGCGCGCCGGCAGCATCGCGGCCGGGAAGGCCATATGGCAGCTGCCGCACTCTTCGGCCACCACCGGGTCGCTCACCGGCGGGTAGAAATGCCCGCCGCCGGCCAGCGCCTTGTCGAGCACGAACAGGCCCGGTGCGAGCACCATCAGCACGGCCATCACCGCTCGTGGGGAAATCTTGCGCAGGATCTTCATGGTTTTCTCCTTGTCGGCGGCGCGCTCAGCGCGCACGCATGAAACTCAGCCAGTCGCCCTTCTCCAGCGGCGTGCATTCGCGCCCCATTACCTCGCGGCAGTTGCGCCCGAACCACTTCTCCACCTTGGCGTCGTCGGCGTAGCGGGCGGGCGATGCCGACAGCGCCATCGGCGCAATCTCCTTGCCGGTACGGGTCTTGCCCGCCTTGGCCGGGTCGGCGCCGTGACAGCTCGCGCAGGCCGGCGCGTCCGGCTTGCCACCGGCGAAGCGCTGCGTGTGCAGCTGCGCACCGCGCTCGACCGAGAAGCCCGCAAAGCCGGAATCGGCGGCGCGCGCCTGCGCGGCGTAGCGCGACAGCTGCGCGTCGATGCCGGACGCGGCAGCCACACCGGGCTGGGCCAAGCCGGCGGACAGCGCCGCGGCAATTGCGTACAGGGCAGCTTTCATGTCTCAATTCCTCCCATCTGCGATGTCGATGGGCTGCAGACTAGGCCTGCGTGGCTGAACGAATGCTTAAGGAGCCGTTCATCCGGCGTTCAGCCCCGGCGCGCTAAACAGGACTCCGGGACGCGCCGCGCCCCTGCGCCACGCCCGGGAGATTCGTCATGAAACGCCAACTTGCCATCCTCGCCCTGATCCTCGCCGGCGGCACCGGCCTCGCGCTCGCCTCGGGCGACCACGACCGCGCCCGCGAGGCCCTGCAGGCCGGTCAGATCCTGCCGCTGCGCCAGGTGCTCGATACCGTGGAGCGCGAGCACCCCGGCCAGGTGATGGAGGTCGAGCTCGAGCGCGAGCACGGCGCCTGGGTATACGAGATCAAGCTGCTGCGCAGCGACGGCTCGCTGCTCAAGCTCGAACTCGACGCACACAGCGGCGCGGTGCTGCGCAGCCGCGAGAAGGAGAAGCACTGATGCGCCTGCTGGTGGCCGAGGACGAACCGACGCTGGCAAACCAGCTGCGCGAGGCGCTCGCTGCCGCCGGCTACGCGGTGGACCTGGCCGACAACGGCCGTGACGCCCACTTCATGGGCGACCAGGAGCCCTACGACGCGGTGGTCCTGGACCTCGGCCTGCCGCAGCTCGACGGCCTGAGCGTACTGCGCCGCTGGCGCAGCGCCGGGCGCGCGATGCCGGTGCTGATCCTCACCGCGCGCGACGCCTGGCACGAGAAGGTGGCCGGCATCGACGCCGGCGCCGACGACTACCTGACCAAGCCCTTCCACATGGAAGAGCTGCTCGCCCGCCTGCGTGCGCTGATCCGCCGCACCGCCGGCCAGGCCAGCGCGGAACTGCAGTGCGGCCCGCTGGTGCTGGACACGCGCAGCGGTCGGGTCACCGCCAGCGGGCAGGCCCTGAGCCTCACCAGCCACGAGTACCGCGTGCTCGCCTACCTGATGCACCGGCGCGGCGAGATCGTCTCGCGCACCGAACTCACCGAGCACATCTACGCCCAGGACTTCGACCGCGACTCGAACACCATCGAGGTGTTCATCGGCCGCCTGCGCAAGAAGCTGCCGCCGGGCAGCATCGAGACCGTGCGCGGCCTGGGCTACCGGCTGTCCTGCCCGGCATGAGCGCGCCCCCCGCCACCCCGGGCGCCTGGCGCGGTTCGCTGCGCCTGCGCCTGCTGGCCGGCACGCTGGCCTGGATACTCGGCACCATCGCGGTCGCGGGCTGGGGGCTTTCCGGCCTGTTCGCACAGCATCTGTCCCGCCAGTTCCACGCCGAGCTGCTCACCCACCTCGACCAGCTCACCGCCGTCCTCGCCTTCGACGCCGACGGCGCTCCGACGCTGGCCTCCCCCCTGTCCGACCCGCGCACCCGGCGCCCCTATGGCGGCCTGTACTGGCAGGTGGAGCGGCTCGACGGCCGGCAGCCCGACGGCACCCCGCCGCTGCGCTCACGCTCACTGTGGGACGGCGCGCTCGGCGTGCCGGCCGACCACCCGGCGGACGGTGAGGTGCACCGCCACCGCATCGACGGCCCGGACGGCAAGGCGGTGCGCTCCATCGAGCGCGTGGTGCGCCCGGCCGAGCGCCCGCAGGAGGCCTGGCGCCTGGTGGTGGCTGCGGACGAAACCCTGCTGAGCGCCGCCCAGGACCGTTTCACCGGCCAGCTGCTGCTGGCGCTGGGCGTGCTCGCCGCCGGCCTGGTGGCGGCCGCGGTCGTGCAGGTACGCATCGGCCTGCGCCCGCTGGCCCGCCTGCGGGACGGCCTGGCCACGGTGCGCCGGGGCGAGGCCCAGGCCATCGCCGGGCGTTTCCCGTCGGAGATCCAGCCGCTGGTCGATGAGTTCAACGGCGTGCTGGCACGCAACGCCGAAGTGGTCGCCCGCGCGCGTACCCAGGCGGGCAACCTGGCCCACGCGCTCAAGACGCCGCTGACGGTGCTGGCCAACGCAGCGGCCAGCGAGGACGGCCCGCTGGCCGGCCTGGTGCGCGAACAGGTCGCCACCGCGCGCGTGCAGGTGGACCACCACCTCGCCCGCGCCCGCGCCGCCGCAGCGGTGCAGGTGCCCGGCCTGCGCTGCGCGCTGTGCCCGGTGATCGAGGGACTGCTGCGCGTGATGGAACGCGTGCATGCCGGGCGCGGCATCCGCCTGCGGCTGGTCGACTGTCCGGCCGATTCATTCTTCCGCGGCGAAGAGCAGGACCTGCAGGAGATGCTCGGCAACCTGCTGGACAATGCCTGCAAATGGGCGCGCAGCCAGGTCGAGGTGCAGGCGCAGTGCAGTGACGGGATGCTGCGGGTGACGATCACCGACAACGGCCCCGGCCTACCGGAAGACGCCCTGCATGCGGTACTCGAACGCGGCGTCCGGGCGGACGAACATACCCCGGGCAGCGGCCTGGGCCTGGCCATCGTGCGCGACCTCGCCCAGGCCTACGGCGGCAGCGTCCGCCTGCACACCCCCGCGCAAGGGGGCCTGTGCGCAGCGCTGCACCTGCCCACCGCCTAGCCCGCATTTCTCACACTGGCACGTCACGAGGGGGTCGAGGCGCCGCCGTGGTGCGCCGCACGGAGCGAGCGACGCCGACGGCGTAGCTGACACTACGTCTAGGTGGCGCGAGCGAGTACGGCGTGCCACGGCGAGCGTATCGGCACCCGCAGTAGGGACAGTGTGAGAAATGCGGGCTAACATGATGAAACACTCCGCAGCACGAGCACCCGGGCGGACTTAAGGCAGATTTAAGCGCCCCGCCCTACCTTGGCGACACTTCGTTCCCCAAGGACCATCATGACGGGCGCCCTGCAACGCATCCAATCCCGCCCCCGCCACCAGCCGGTGGTGCGCCATGCGGTGGCCGGCCATCCGCGCCGGGCTGCGGCGGAGGACTTCATCCGCGACGTCTTCCGGCGCCGTTACGAAGCCGAAGTGCCTGGCTTCGCGCCCAACCTGATGCTGCTCGAACAGGCGCCGCGCATCGTCGCCGCGGCCGGCTGGCGCGGTGCGGAGTCCGAAGCGCTGATGCTGGAGCAGTACCTGGACGAGCCGATCGAGCACGCCATCTCCCGCCTCGCCGGCCAGCCGGTGCCGCGCGGGCGCATCGTGGAGGTCGGCAACCTGGCTGCCGAACGCCCGGGCGGCAGCGTGGCGGTGATCCTGGCGCTGGCCGCCCACCTCGACCAGCTCGGCTTCGAGTGGGTGGTCTTCACCGCCACCAGCGAGCTGATCGGCATCTTCCGTCGTCTGGACCTGCCGCCGCTGGCCCTGGCGCCGGCCGATCCGCATCGCCTGGGCGCGCAGGCGCAGGCCTGGGGGCGCTATTACGACACCCGCCCGGTGGTGGTGGCCGGGCGCCTGCGCCTGGCGCTGGAAAAGGGAGGCGCCCGTGGCTGAAGCCTTCTGGAGCGAGTTGCTCGCCCGCCGGCCGCAGCAGGACGTCGTGCTGAGCGGCGCCACCGGCAGCTGGACCGCGGCCGCGATGCGCGACGAGCTGCACGCGCTGCAGCAACGCTTGGCGGACAGCCGGGTGGTGGCGGTGCTGGCCGACAACGGCCCGGCCTGGGTGCTGGCCGAGCTGGCCTGCCAGGACGCCGGCCGGGTACATCTGCCGCTGCCGGCCTTCTTCACCGCGGCACAACTGCAGCACGCCCTGAACGCCAGCGGCGCCGACACCGTGATCACCGACCAGCCCGAACGCATCGGCGCGCTCGACCTGGGTTTCTGTCTCACCGGGCAGTGGCAGGGGCTGCACTGGATGCGCCGGGTGGTCGCACCGGCGGAACTGCCCGCCGGCACCGCCAAGATCTCCTTCACCTCCGGCAGCACCGGGGCGCCCAAGGGCGTGTGCCTGTCCGCCGCCGGCTTGCGCGACACCGCCGCAGCGGTGGTCGAGCGCCTGCACGAGCTGCCGCTGACGCGCCACCTCGCGGCGCTGCCGCTCGCCCTGCTGCTGGAGAACGTGGCCGGCATCCACGCACCGCTGCTGCGCGGCATGCCCATCCACCTGCCGCCGCTGGCCAGCCTGGGCTGGCAGGGCGCCGCAGGCTTCGACCCGGCCGCGCTCGATCGCCAGGTGCGCGACAGCACCGCCGCCAGCCTGATCCTGGTGCCCGAACTGCTCAAGGCCTGGACCGCCTGGCTGACCGCCACCGGACAGCGCGCCAGCCCGGCACTGCAGTTCGTCGCCGTGGGCGGCGCCCGCGTGGCTCCGGCGCTGATCGAACACGCGCGCGCGCTCGGCATCCCCGCCTACCAGGGTTACGGGCTGACCGAGGCCGGCTCGGTGGTCTGCCTCAACCGCCCGGGAGACGACGGCGACGGCTGCGGCGCAGCGCTCGCCCATGCCGCGCTGCGCTGCGCAGACGGCGAAGTGCGCGTGCGCACCCGCGCCTTCCTCGGTTACGCCGGCCAGGCGGCGCCGCAGGAGGCGGAGTTCGCCACCGGCGACCTCGGCCACCTGGACGAGCGCGGCCATCTGCATCTGGACGGACGGCGCGGCAACCTGCTGGTGACCTCCTTCGGGCGCAACGTCTCGCCGGAATGGATCGAATCCGCCCTGCTGGCCGACCCGCGGGTGATGCAGGCAGTGGTGAGCGGCGACGGCCGCCCCGCGCTGGCCGCGCTGCTGGTCCCCGCCCCGGGGGCGGACGCGGCCGCGCTGGGCGGACTCGTCGAGCGGGTCAACGCCGGCCTGCCGGACTACGCCCGCGTCGCCCACTGGGCCGCGGTCGCCCCCTTCACCGCCGCCAACGGCCTGGCCACCGGCAACGGCCGCCCGGTCCGTGCGCGCATCGCCGCCGCTCACGCCCACACCCTGGCCGCGCTGTACGGCGCGGCCGACGACGCTACGCCCTTCACCGACAAGGAAACCGAAATGTCCTTCTACGAGCACCTTCAGCACGCCACCGCCGTCGACCGCCAGCACGTGGTGGGTGCGCCCATCGTCGCCGACTGCCTGCAAGGCAAGGTCAGCCGCGCCGCCTACCTCGCCTTCCTCACCCAGGCCTACCACCACGTGCGCCACACCACGCCCCTGCTGATGGCCCTGGGCGGCCGCCTGCCGGAGCGCCTGGCGTGGATGCGCCCGGCGGTGGCCGAATACATCGCCGAGGAGATCGGCCACGAGGAGTGGATCCTCAACGACATCGCCGCCGCCGGCGGCGATGCCGACGCGGTGCGCGCCAGCCGCCCGGAGCTGCCGGCCGAACTGATGGTGGCCTACGCCTGGGACATCATCAACCGCGGCAATCCGGCCGCCTTCTTCGGCATGGTCTTCGTGCTCGAGGGCACCAGCGTGGCCCTGGCGCTCACAGCCGCCGACCGCATCCAGCAGGCCCTCGGCCTGCCCGATGCGGCCTTCAGCTACCTGCGCTCGCACGGCACGCTGGACCAGGAGCACACCCAGCACCTGGCCCGCCTGCTGGAACGCATGACGCCGCAGGACCAGGCCGAAGTGCTGCACGCCGCCAGGGTGTTCTTCAAGCTCTACGGCGACATCTTCCGCGCCCTGCCGGCCGCTGCGGCCGAGACGGAAGCCGAGGCCGTGCCATGCAACTGAAGGACGCCCGCATCGTACTCACCGGCGCCAGCGGCGGCCTGGGCGAGGCGCTCGCCCGCCAGCTGGCCGGCGCCGGCGCGGCCCTGCTGCTCACCGCGCGCGACGCCGCCCGTCTGGCCGCCATCCCCCTGCCCGAGGGCAGCGAGGTGCAGCGACTGGCGGTGGACCTCACCCAGCCGGCGGGCGTCGCCGCGCTGGCCGGCGCGGCCCACGCCTTTCGCGCCAACGTGCTGATCAACAACGCCGGCATCGGCGGTTTCGGCCTGCTGGAAGCGCAGGACCGCGCCACCGTGGACGCCATCCTGGCCACCAACCTGGCCGCGCCGATGCACCTCACCCAGGCCTTGCTGCCACTGCTGCGCGAGCAGCCGGCCGCGGCCATCGTGAACATCGGTTCGGCCTTCGGCAGCATTCCGTTTGCCGGCTTCGCCGCCTATTCCGCCGCCAAGGCCGGACTCCGCGCCTTCTCCCAGGCCCTGCGCCGGGAACTGGCCGACGCCCCGGTACGCGTGCTGCACGTCGCCCCGCGCGCCATCGACACGCCGCTCAACCCGCCCGCGGTAGTGGCGCTCAACAGCGCGCTGGGCAGCGCCTGCGACAGTCCCGACACGGTTGCCGCGCAGATCGTCGCGATGCTGCAGCACGGCCCCGACGAGCGCCATATCGGCTTCCCGGAAGGCCTGTTCGCCTGGCTCAACGGCACCGCCCCGCGCCTGCTCGACCGCGGCCTGGCCGGCAAGCTCGCCATCATCAAGCGCCACGCCGCCAGCCAGCCGGGCGGGCGCTGAACCGCCCCGCCCCCACCCACAACAGAGGACGCCTCCATGTCACGCCCCAGTCTCATCATCCGCAACCTGCTCGCCGCCTCCGCGCTGTGCTTCGGCCTGGGCGCCGCGGCACAGTCCGACACCCCGGACGAGCTGATCCGTCCCATCCAGCAGCGCTGGGCGGAGATCAAGTACAAGCAGCCCGAGAAGCAGCAGGCCGACCTCTACCGCACGCTCGCCGAGCAGGCCCGCCATCTCAGCGAGTCGCACCCCAACCTCGCCCCCGCGCTGATCTGGGAAGGCATCGTGGTGTCCAGCGAAGCCGGCGCCCGCGGCGGTTTCGGCGCCCTGTCGCTGGCCAAGCGCGCGCGCGACCTGCTGGAAGAGAGCCTCAAGCTCGACGAGGCCGCGCTCAACGGCTCGGCCTACACCAGCCTCGCCACCCTGTACGCCAAGGTGCCGCGCTGGCCGCTGGGCTTCGGCGACAAGGCGCGCGCCGAGGAGCTGTTCCGCAAGTCGCTCGCCCTCAACCCGGACGGGATTGACCCCAACTATTTCTACGGCGAGTATCTGGTCGATGAAGGCCGCGTGGCCGAAGGCCGCGAGCATCTGCGCAAGGCCCTGCAGGCGCCGCCGCGCCCCGGGCGGGAAGTGGCCGACGAGGGCCGGCGCGAGGAAATCCGCGCCCTGCTGGCGCGCATCGACAAGGAAGGAAGCTGAATTGCGCATCCTGCTGGTGGAGGACGACCTGCTGCTCGGCGACGGCATCCGCGCCGGCCTGGCCCTGGCCGGCTACGCGGTGGACTGGGTGCACAACGGCGAGCAGGCGCTGGCCGCGCTGGCCGGCCACCAGTACGACGCCTGCGTGCTCGACCTCGGCCTGCCGGGCAAGGACGGCATCGCGGTGCTGCAGGAGCTGCGCCGGCGCGGGGACCTCACCCCGGTGCTGGTGCTCACCGCACGCGACACCCAGGCCGACAAGATCGGCGGGCTGGACGCCGGGGCGGACGACTACCTGACCAAGCCCTTCGACCTGGCCGAACTGCAGGCCCGCATCCGCGCCCTGTTGCGCCGTGCCGGCGGGCAGGCCCAGCCGGTGCTGAGCCATCGCGACGTCACCCTGGACCCGGCCAGCAAGCGGGTGACCTGCGCCGGCCAGGACGTGGCGCTGTCCGCCCGTGAGTTCGCCCTGCTGCAGGAGCTGATGCGCCATCCCCAGCACATCCGCAGCCGCAGCCAGCTGGAGGAAAGCCTCTACGCCTGGGGCGAGGAAGCCGGCAGCAACACCGTGGAGGTGTATGTCCACCATCTGCGCAAGAAGCTGGGCGCCGACTTCATCCGCACCGTGCGCGGCCTGGGCTACCAGCTGGGCGAGGGCCGATGAGGGAAGCCGCCACGATCGCCAAGACCGCCCCATCCCGCCTGCGCTCGCTGCGCTGGCGCCTGCTGGGCGCGGTGTGCGCCGCGGTACTGCTGTTGTGGCTGCTCACCGGCTGGCTGAGCTATACCCAGGCGCAGCATGAGGCCGAGGAACTGATGGACGGCAACCTGGCACAGACCGGGCGTCTGCTGCTGGCCATCCTGCACGACAACGAAGACGACCTGCGCGAACTGGCCGGACGGCTCGCCACCGTGCGCGGCGCCGCGGACAACATCTACGAACCGCCGCTGGAGTTCCAGATCGGCCGCGGCGACGGCAGCATCCTGGCGCGCTCGGAAGCCGCGCCGAACCTGCCGGTGCTGGGCGTGGCCGGCTACAGCGACATCCTGCGCAAGGACGCCTCCTGGCGGGTGCTCAACGTGGCCTCGGGCGATGGCCGCTTCCGCGTGCAGGTGGCGCAGTCCATCGACCTGCGCGACCGCGCCGCCCTGGAGGTGGCCAGCCAGACGGTGCTGCCGCTGGCGGCGCTCTCGCCGGTGCTGATCCTGTTGATCTACCTGTCGGTGCTGCGCGCCCTGCGCCCGCTCGACCGCCTGGCCGGCGAGGTCGCCGCGCGCAGCCCGGACAACCTCGCCGCGTTGCCGGACCAGCAGGTGCCCACCGAAGCGCTGCCGCTGGTCGGCGCGATCAACCGCCTGTTCCGGCGCGTCGCCCGTACCCTGGACAACGAACGCCGCTTCACCGCCGACGCCGCGCACGAACTGCGCACGCCGCTGGCGGCGCTCAAGGTGCATACCCAGGTCGCCCGCCTGAGCCGCGAGGACGCCCAGCGCGACCACGCCCTGCGGCAGATCGAACACGGCGTGGATCGCGCCACCCGCCTGGTGGAGCAGTTGCTGCGCCTGGCAAGGCTGGACCCGCTCAACACCTTGCCCGAACCGCGCGCGGTCAAGCTGCACGCGCTGGTCGACGGCACCATCGACGCGCTGCGCCAGGCCACGCCCGACGCCGCGCAGCGCATCACCCACACGCTGCCTCCCGACACCCCCGCGGTGGCCGGCGACGCCGACCTGCTGCAGATCGCGCTGCGCAACCTGCTGGACAACGCGCTGCGCTACACGCCGGCGGAGGCTGCCATCCAGGTGGCGGTCGAGGACGACGGCCAGGCCCTGAACCTGGTGGTGTGCGACGACGGCCCCGGCGTGCCGGCCGACACCCTGGCGCGGCTGGGCGAACGCTTCTTCCGCGGCGCAAGCAGCGCGGAAGGCAGCGGCCTGGGCCTGGCCATCGTCGCGCGCATCATGGCGCTGCACGGCGGCCGGCTGGAACTGTCGAATCGCCCGCAAGGCGGTTTCCGCGCGGTGCTGTGCGGCCTGCGCCGGGCCGCTGCGTACTGAGCCCGCCTGCTCAGCCAGCCCGCGGCAGATCGCGCAGCAAACGGGCGGCGATGAGGCCGTTGACCACGCCGAACAACACCGCCGCCGCGGAGAACACCGGGGTCAGGTAGAAGACGCCATCGTGCGGCACCAGCCACAGGCGGGCGACCACAAGCTGCGCGCCGATATGGGCGAAGGCAGCGAAGATGGACAGGCTCACCGGGCCGAACCAGCGCCCGGGCAGGTGCATCGCGAAGCCCAGGGTGAGCAGGCTGGCGATGGCGCCGGAGAGGCTGAGGAAGAAGCCCGGGGCAAGGAACTGGCCGAGCAGCAGGCTGCCGGCCAGCACGCGCAGCAGCGCCACCCACACGGCCTCGCGCCAGCCCCAGCGCGCCAGCACGATCAGCGTGACGATGTTGGCCAGTCCGGGTTTCACGCCGGGCAGCGGCAGCGGGATGGCGGCCTCGGCCACGGTGAGCACGATCGCCGCCGCCGCGTGGCGGGCGATGCGATGATCTTCGGGGGTGGGCACCAGCTCAATAGTTGAGCGAGTCATACTGCCCTCCCTGTCCGCTGAGGCTCAGGCTCACCTGGTTGGGCGCGCAGATCGCCACCGAACCGGCCTGGCTCAGCCAGCCCTGGCGCACGCAGTACTGGCGCGGTCCGGGATCGACCGCCACCCGGGCGCGGCCGGGCTCGATCTCGATCACGCTGACGCCCAGCGGCCCGGGCACCTCGATGCGCTGCGGCGTGCTCAGGCCGTACTCGCCGAACACCTCGCCGCCCGCGCGAACCACCGCCTTGTCCGGCGCGCCGCCGCGCCACAGGGTGACGGTGGCGAACACGCACAGCGCCAGCCCGGCGCCCATCACCAGCCAGTCGCCGGGGCGGACGAGCGGCAGCCAGTCGGCCAGCCTGTCCTTCACTGCGCGCCGTTGCCCGCCGTGTCGGAGGCCCGCCGCGCCGCGCTGCGGTGGCGCACCAGCACGCGGACGCGATCGCGGAAGCGCTCGGCCAGCCATTCGGCCAGGTACACCGAGCGGTGCTTGCCGCCGGTGCAGCCGATGGCCACGGTCAGATAGCTGCGGTTGTCGCGCACATAGGCCGGCAGCCAGGTGTCGACGAAGCGGCGGATGTCCTCGGCCATGCGCCCGACCTCGGGCACGCCGGCAAGAAAGTCGATCACCGGCTGGTCGCGCCCGGTGAGCGGGCGCAGGCGCAGGTCGTAGTGCGGATTGGGCAGGCAGCGCACGTCGAACACCAGGTCGGCGTCGAGCGGAATGCCGTATTTGAAGCCGAAGGACTGGAACATCAGGGTCAGCCCTTCGGTGGCCTCGATGTCCACGAAGTCCTTGACCCAGGCGCGCAGGGTGTTGGCCTGCAGCTCGCTGGTGTCGACCCGGTGGCCCAGCTCGGCGATTTCGGAGAGCAGGTCGCGCTCCTGGCGGATCGCCTCTTCCAGCGATACCCCTTCCTGAGCCAGCGGGTGCTTGCGGCGGGTCTCCGAGAAACGCGCGATCAGCGCGTCGTCGCGCGCCTCCAGGAAGATGAAGCGCAGGTCGTCCACCATGCCGCGCAGCTGGTCCACCTGCTGCGGCAGTGCGGCGATGTTCGCCCCGGAGCGCACGTCCACCGCCACCGCCACGCGGCGATAGCCGGCGTCGCGCAGATAGGCGACGAGCTGCGGCAGCAGCGTGGCCGGAAGGTTGTCCACCACGTAGTAGCTGGCGTCTTCCAGCACGTTCAGGGCAACGCTCTTGCCCGAGCCGGAAAGGCCGCTGATGAGGATGATCTGCATGCGTCCGGTACGAAAGGAAAGCCCGCCGACACTATAGCGCAGTGCCGGCGGGCCGGTCGCCCGCAGGTGGCGGGCTTACTGGCTTTCGCTCCTGGCCGCGCGCTTCTCCCACAGCGTGGCGTTGGCGATACCCAGCGGACGCGGGTCGAAGCCCGGTTCGATGCGGCCTCTCGCCTTTTGCGCCTCGTAATCCTTCAGTGCGGCCAGCGCCGGCTTCTGCAGCAGCAGGATGGCGAGGATGTTGAGCCAGGCCATGATGCCGACACCGATGTCGCCCAGCCCCCAGGCCAGGTCGCTGGTGCGCACGCAGCCATACAGCGCCGAGCCGATGAGGGCCACGCGCAGCACGAAGATCAGGACCTCCGAGCGCAGGTTGCGGGTCAGGTAGGCCAGGTTGGTCTCGGCAATGTAGTAGTAGGCCAGCACCGTGGTGAAGGCGAAGAAGAACAGCGCCACCGCGACGAAGACCGCGCCGAAGCCCGGCAGCACCGACTCCATGGCCGCCTGGGTGAAGCCGGTGCCGGCCGCGATGTTGGCCAGGCCGGTGAACACCATCTGACCGTCCGGGCCGGTGACGTTGTAGCTGCCGGCGATCAGGATCATGAAAGCCGTTGCCGTGCACACGAACAGCGTGTCGACGTACACCGAGAAGGCCTGCACCAAGCCCTGCGCCGCCGGATGCGAGACCTCGGCCGCGGCCGCCGCATGCGGGCCGGTACCCTGGCCCGCCTCGTTGGAATACACCCCGCGCTTCACTCCCCACTGGATGGCCAGGCCGATCATGGCGCCAAAGCCGGCCTCGAAGCCAAAGGCCGAGGACACGATCAGGCTGACGATGCCCGGCACCTTCTCGATGTTGAGCGCCACCACCACGCAGGCGGCCAGCACGTAGCCCAGCGCCATGAAGGGCACCACCACCTGGGTGACCTGGGCGATGCGGCGCACGCCGCCGAAGATGATCAAGCCGAGCAGGATGACGATGACCGTGCCGGTGACCGCCGGGGCGATGCCGAAGGCGTTCTCCATGCTGGAGGCGATGCTGTTGGTCTGCACCCCCGGCAGCAGCAGGCCGCAGGCCAGCAGCGTGGCCACCGCGAACACGATGGCATAGACGCGCCAGCCCAGGCCCTGCTCGATGTAGTAGGCCGGACCGCCACGGTAGAGGCCGTGATATTCGGTCTTGTAGATCTGCCCGAGGGCCGACTCGACATAGGCGGTGGCGGCCCCCAGGAAGGCCACCATCCACATCCAGAAGATGGCCCCGGGCCCACCGAAGCCGATGGCGGTGGCCACGCCGGCGATGTTGCCGGTGCCGACCCGCCCGGAGAGCGCGATGCTCAGCGCCTGGAAGGACGACACCCCGGCCGAGGAACTGCGCCCGCGGAAGATGGCGCGAACCATCTCGGAGAAATGGCGCACCTGCATGAAGCGGGTGCGCAGGGAGAAATAGAGTCCGACGAGCAGACACAGGTAGACCAGTGCCGGGCTCCACACCCAGCCATTGATCCCGTCGACGATTGCTTGCATGGAAATGAGGCTGCCGGAAAAAAAGGGCCGGATTGTAACTGCTTGCCGCCGATGGCGGCACTCAGGCGGCGAGCAGTCTTTCGCCCTCGCGCCGCATCACGCCCGAGCGCTGCAGGTCGCCCACCAGCCAGTCGGTCAGCGCATCGGGCGTCAGGCCGAGGAAGCGCGCATTGGCCTCACGGTACAGGGGCACTTCGGCCAGGTGGGCGGCCAGTTCCTCCACCGCCATCTCGCGGCGGTCGAGCAGGGTGAAGGTGATGCAGGCGCGGATGGCGTTGCGCGCGATGCGCGCGCCGTCCTCCTCGAAGGCGCGCAGGCGGCCGAAGGCGCGTTCCAGCGCATCGTCGAACTCGACGAAGGGCGCGCCGTGCCCGGGGATGACCAGGTCCACCGGCAGGCGGGCGATGGCCTCCAGGGTGCGCCGGGCCTCGCCCACGCCGTCGCCGGTGCCGAGCACGTCGGCGAACAGGATGCCGAAGCCGTCGCGCCACAGCGCATCGCCCGAGATCAGCACGCGATGCTCCGGGTTGTGGAACACCAGCGCGTCCATGTCGTGCCCCGGGGCGGCGTGCGCCTGCCAGGCCAGCCCGCCGGCGACGAAGCCTTCACCCGCCGCCAGCGCGTGGTCGGCTCGGAAGCGCTCGCCCTTCTGGGCAGCGACGCTGAGCAGCAGGGCGTCCTCGTCCCAGTCGGTCACCGCCTGGTACATGCCGGCAGGCACGGTGATCTCGCAGCCAAAGGCGGCCTGCACCGCGGCGTTGCCGCCGATGTGGTCGGAATGCGAGTGGGTGTTGATCAGGCGCGCGACCCGCCGCGCGCCGAGCGCCTTGCGCAGCAAGGCGATGGTCTGCGGCGCGTGGCTGAGGTAGCCGCTGTCGATCAGCGTGGCGTGGTCGCCGTCGTCGAGCAGGATGTTGTTGGCCGAAAGCCAGCCGCGTTCGAACACCTGCACGCCGGCGGGCAGCCGGGGCGGTGCGCTCAATCGCTGCCCTCCCCGAGCGCGTCCGCCACGTTGGGCGGCAGCGGCGCGGCGACCGCGGACTGCTGCGGCCGCGGCATCTCCGCCGGTGGCGGTTCAGCGACCGGCACGCCATTGATCTCGTCCGAGGTACGCCCGCAGCCGAGGCATACGCCGGTATCCCAGTCGATCATGCACACCCCCACGCACAGCGCGTCATTGCTCATCGCGCCGGTTCTCCGGCGGCGGCCCGCGCCGCGCGGCGCTCGGCCACCGCGGCGAGGATGCGCAGGCGCTCGGCGTCGTCCGCACGGCTCCAGGCAGTGATCTCCGGGATGGTGCGCAGACAGCCTTCGCACAGATGGCGGTCGGCGTCCATGCGGCAGACGTTGATGCAGGGGGAGGGAATGCTCATGGTCGGTCGGGGGTGCAGTCGTTGTTGTCGTGAGGCGTCGCTTCGATGTTGCGGCGCACGTCGTGGTTCCCTGTCCTCCGTCCAATCGCGGCCAAGGCCGCTCCTACGGCGATGTCAGGCGCAGGCCTTGGCGCGCTTAGCCAGCACCGCGCGGGCCACGCGCGAGGCCGGTTCGCGGCCGATCTCGGCGTTGATCCAGGCGGCCACGTCCACCAGCGCATCGAGGTCGATGCCGGTCTGCAGCCCCATGCCGTGCAGCAGCCAGACCAGGTCCTCGGTGGCGACGTTGCCGGACGCGCCGGCGGCGTAGGGACAACCGCCCAGGCCGCCGACCGAGGCGTCGAACACCGCCACACCCATCTGCAGGGACGCGTACACATTGGCGGCGGCCATGCCGTAGGTGTCGTGGTAATGGCCGGCGAGACGCTCGGCGGGCACGCGGCGCAACACCGCTTCGAGCATGCGGCGGATGGAAACCGGGTTACCGGTGCCGATGGTATCGCCCAGGGAGATTTCGTAACACCCCATGACCAGCAGGGTTTCCGCCACCTCGGCGACCTTCTCCGGCGCCACCGCGCCCTCGTAGGGACAGCCGGCCACGCAGGAGACGTAGCCGCGCACCCGCACGCCGGCGGCCTGCGCCGCTTCGGTGACCGGGCGGAAGCGCTCCAGCGACTCGGCGATCGAGCAGTTGATGTTCTTCTGGCTGAAGGATTCGCTGGCCGCACCGAACACCGCCACTTCCTTCGCGCCGGCCGCCAGCGCGGCCTCGAAGCCCTTGAGGTTGGGGGTGAGCACCGGGTAGTCGAGTCCCGCCGGCGCCGCGCCGCCGAGCACGCGGGTCAGCACCTCGGTGTTGTCGCCCATCTGCGGCACCCACTTGGGCGACACGAAGGAGGTCACCTCGATGGTCCGCAGCCCGGCGGCGGCCAGGCGGCGGATCAGCTCGACCTTGGTGTCGGCCGGCACCAGCTGCTTTTCGTTCTGCAGCCCGTCGCGCGGGCCGACTTCCACCAGACGGACGGTCTTCGGCAGGTCCATATCGTCCTCCTCAGCCGGCGGCCGGCTCGAACTCGACCAGCTCGGCGCCGTCGCCCACCTGGTCGCCCACGCCGAAGCGGAAGGCCTTGACCGTGCCGGCGGCCGGCGCGGTGATGGTGTGCTCCATCTTCATGGCCTCCAGGATCAGCAGCGGCGCGCCCTTGTCCACCTTGGCGCCTTCGGCGGCGACCAGGGCGATGACCTTACCCGGCATCGGCGCCACCAGCCCGCCTTCGGCGCCGCCACCCTCGCCGGTGTGATGCAGCGGATCGACCGCGGCCAGCGACCAGGCGCGGCCCTGGGCGAACACGTGGCGGCGGCCGGCGGCGGCGATCACCGTGGCGTCCAGGCGCTTGCCGTCCAGGTCCACCCGCAGCAGGCCGCGCGGGTTGAGCTCACCGCGCGCGGTGACGCCGTGGCCGTTGAGGCCGAGGCGGTAGCCGTCGGCCAGATAGGCCACGTTCACCGCGGCCTCCTGCTCCTGCCAGCGGAACAGCAGCACGCGCTGGGCGGTGGCGTTCAGGCGCCAGCCGTCGCGCGCATGCCAGGGCGAAGCCGGATGGCTGTCGCGCCGCGCGCGCTTTTCGGCACGCTCGGACTCGCGCAGCAACTCGGCCAGCGCGGCGATGAAGAAGACTTCATCCGGCGCCGCGGCTTCCTGCGGGAAGAGGTAGTCCTTCTCGCGTTCGATCAGGCCGGTGTCCAGATCGGCGGTGGAGAAGGCCGGGCAGGCGGTGAGGCGCGAGAGGAAGTCGATGTTGTTGGCCACCCCCACCACACGGTAGTCGGCCAGTGCCTGCAGCATGCGGGCCAGCGCGCGGTCGCGGTTCACGTCCCAGACGATCAGCTTGGCGATCATCGGATCGTAGTGCGGGCTGATCTCGTCGCCCTCCTCGACGCCGGTATCGACCCGCACGTGCAGGGATTCTGCCGGCGGCGCCAGGTGCACCAGCCTGCCGGTGGAGGGCAGGAAACCCTTGGCCGGATCTTCCGCGTAGATGCGCGCTTCCAGCGCATGGCCGCGGATCTGCAGCTGTTCCTGCTCCAGCGGGAGCTTCTCGCCCGAGGCCACGCGCAGCTGCCACTCCACCAGGTCCAGCCCGGTGATCATCTCGGTGACCGGGTGCTCCACCTGCAGGCGGGTGTTCATCTCCATGAAGTAGAAGGAGCCGTCCTGGTTGGCGATGAACTCCACCGTGCCGGCGCCGACATAGCCCACCGCCTTGGCGGCATCGACCGCAGCCTTGCCCATCGCCGCACGGCGCTCGGGCGTCATGCCGGGGGCGGGCGCTTCTTCCAGCACCTTCTGGTGGCGGCGCTGCACCGAGCAGTCGCGCTCGAACAGATACACCACGTTGCCGTGGGTGTCGCCGAACACCTGGATCTCGATGTGGCGCGGCTTGGTGATGTACTTCTCCACCAGCACATGGTCGTCGCCGAAGGAGGAGGAGGCCTCGCGCTTGCAGGAGGCGAGCATCTCCAGGAAATCCTCGGACTTCTCCACCAGGCGCATGCCCTTGCCGCCGCCGCCCGCCGCGGCCTTGATCAGCACCGGATAGCCGATGGCGTCGGCCTGCTGGTGCAGGTGCGCCGGGTCCTGGTCGTCGCCGTGGTAGCCGGGGGTGAGCGGCACGCCGGCCGCTTCCATCAGCTTCTTGGCTTCCGACTTGGAACCCATGGCGTGGATCGCCGACACCGGCGGGCCGATGAAGACGATGCCCGCCTCATCGCAGGCGTGGCAGAAGTCCTCGTTCTCGGACAGGAAGCCGTAGCCCGGATGGATGGCCTGCGCGCCGGTGGCCTTGGCCGCGGCGATGATGCGCTCGATCACCAGGTAGCTCTCGCGCGCGGCCGCCGGGCCGATCAGCACCGCCTCGTCGGCCAGGCGCACATGGCGCGCATTGGCGTCGGCCTCGGAATAGACGGCAACCGTCTTGATGCCCATGCGGCGGGCGGTCTTGATGACGCGGCAGGCGATTTCACCGCGGTTGGCGATCAGGATCTTTTCAAACATGGGTGGCCTCCGCGGTGAAACCGCCCAAGCATGCTGCGCATGCCTGGCGATTTGACTTCGTCGCTGCGCCGCTACGCGGCTGGTCACCGCGGTTCGCAATCAGGATTTTTTCGAACATTCTTTGTGTCTCCAGCCTCATCTCCCGTGAACCATGGCGGGGAGCGATCGGTTTGCTCCCTCCCCTTCAAGGGGAGGGCCGGGGTGGGGATGGGTGGACTCCGCAACGCCTGCACGAAACCCATCCCCATCCTGTCTTGTCCAGGGCCGGCTTTGCACAGCCGCCCCGCTCAGCCGGCGCGAAGCATGCTTCGCGAAACCCCGGCTTCGCCCCCTTGAAGGGGAAGGAACCTGCTAATTGCGGCGCCGTTGCAAGCTCAGCCTTTCGGCACCCACTCGGCCGGGCGCTTGTCGAGGAAGGCGGTCAGGCCCTCGCGCGCTTCCGGGGTGGCACGCAGTTGCGAGATGCGCCGCGCGGTGTCTTCCACCACCGCGTCGGACACCGGACGGTTGCCCACCGCGCGGATCAGGTCCTTGGCCGCAGCCTGCGACTTGGGACCGCCCTGCAGCAGGGCGTCGACGATCTCGGCGACCTTGGCGTCCAGCTCTTCCGTGGCCACCGCCTCGTGCGCCAGGCCCAGTTCGGCGGCGCGTGCGGCGGAGATGCGCTCCGCGGTCTGGAAGTAGCGGTAGGCCTGGCGTTCGCCGATGGCGCGGATCACGTAGGGGCTGATCGCCGAGGGGATGATGCCGAACTTGACCTCGGAGGTGGCGAACACCGCCTTTTCCCCGGCCACGCAGATGTCGCAGGCACTGGCCAGCCCCATGCCGCCGCCCAGCGCGGCGCCATGCACCCGCGCGATGGTGGGCTTGTCCATCTCGGCCAGCGCACGCAGCATGCCGGCCAGCTTCATCGCGTCGGCGAAGTTCTCCGCCTCGCTGGCAGCGCCGGCGGCCTTCATCCAGTTCAGATCGGCTCCGGCCGAAAAGCTCTTGCCGCGCCCGGCCAGCACTACCACGCGCACCGCGTCGTCGGCGTCGAGCTGGCGGCAGGCCGCGGTGAGGTCGGCGATCAGCTGCGCGTTGAAGGCGTTGTGCACATCCGGGCGGTTCATCCACACCGTGGCCACGCCGTTCTTGAGTTCGATTTCCAGGGTCTCGTACATGTCGTCTCCTCGCCCGCCTTACATACGGAACACGCCGAACTTGGTCGGCTGGATCGGCGCATTGAGCGCGGCAGACAGGGACAGCCCCAGCACGCGTCGGGTCTGCGCCGGATCGACCACGCCGTCGTCCCACAGGCGCGCGGTGGCGTAGTAGGGGTGGCCCTGCACTTCGTATTGCTCGCGGATCGGCGACTTGAAGGCTTCTTCCTCTTCGGCGCTCCAGCTGCCGCCCTTGGCCTCGATGCCGTCGCGGCGCACGGTGGCGAGCACGCTGGCGGCCTGCTCGCCGCCCATCACGCTGATCCGGCTGTTGGGCCAGGTCCACAGGAAGCGCGGCGAGTAGGCGCGGCCGCACATGCCGTAGTTGCCGGCGCCGAAGCTGCCGCCGATCAGGGTAGTGATCTTGGGCACCTGCACGGTCGAGACGGCCGTCACCATCTTGGCGCCATCCTTGGCGATGCCGCCGTTCTCGTACTTGCGCCCGACCATGAAGCCGGTGATGTTCTGCAGGAAGAGCAGCGGAATGCCGCGCTGGCCGCACAGCTCGACGAAGTGCGCGCCCTTCTGCGCCGACTCGCCGAACAGGATGCCGTTGTTGGCGACGATGCCCACCGGATAGCCGTGGAGCTGGGCGAAGCCGCACACCAGGGTGGTGCCGTAGCGCGCCTTGAACTCGTCGAAGCGCGAGCCATCGACCACGCGGGCGATGATCTCGCGCACGTCGAAGGGCTTGCGGGTGTCGGTGGGGATGATGCCGTAGATCTCTTCCGGGTCGTAGATCGGCGCCTCGCCCTCGCCCAGCGCCAGGCCCTGCGGCTTGACGCGGTTGAGGTTGGCGACGATGCGCCGGGCGATCGACAGCGCGTGGTTGTCGTTCTCGGCGAGGTGGTCGGCCACGCCGGAAAGCCGCGTATGCACGTCGCCACCGCCCAGGTCTTCGGCGCTCACCACCTCGCCGGTGGCGGCCTTCACCAGCGGCGGGCCGCCGAGGAAGATGGTGCCCTGGTTCTTGACGATGACCGTCTCGTCCGACATCGCCGGCACGTAGGCGCCGCCCGCGGTGCACGAACCCATCACCACGGCGATCTGCGGGATGCCCTTGGCCGACATGTTGGCCTGGTTGAAGAAGATGCGCCCGAAGTGGTCGCGGTCCGGAAAGACCTCATCCTGCTTGGGCAGGAAGGCGCCGCCGGAATCCACCAGATAGACGCAGGGCAGGTTGTTCTGCTCGGCGATCTCCTGCGCGCGCAGGTGCTTCTTGACCGTCATCGGGTAGTAGGTGCCGCCCTTCACCGTGGCGTCGTTGGCCACGATCATGCACTCCACGCCCTGCACCCGGCCGATGCCGGTGATCACCCCGGCCGAGGGCGCGTCATTGTCGTACATGCCGAAAGCGGCCATCTGGCCCACTTCCAGGAAGGCCGTGCCGGGGTCGAGCAGGTGGCCGACGCGGTCGCGCGGCAGCAGCTTGCCGCGCGCGGTGTGCTTGGCGCGCGCCGCCTCGCCGCCGCCCAGGGCAACTTCCGCCGCCTTGCCGCGCAGGTCGTCAACCAGCCCGCGCATGGTCGCCGCATTGGCCTGAAACTCCGCGCTGCGCGGGTTGATGGCAGATTTGATCGTGCTCATGTCTCCTCGTCCTCTTGTCTTGTTTCCGCTGGCCTCCATTAGAAGGTTCCTTCCCCTTCAAGGGAAAGGACAGGATGGGGATGGGTAGGCCACCCGCGCCCATCCAGCAGGCCGACATACGACGAAGCCTAGCCCCAAAGCCCACCCCGTGCCTGCCAACAAGGTTGCAATTCCTGCCACACAGCAGCAGGATTCGACCCCATGAAGACTCACCTCCCCGCCCCCGCCGATCTCACCCGCGGCCGCGCCGCCACTCCGATCGCCTTCATCCGCGCGATCGTCCTCGGCTACCGCGCACGGGGGCTGGATCCGGCCAGCGCGCTGCGCCAGGCGCAGATCACGGACGACGCCCTGGCCAACCCCGCCGCACGCATCACCGCGGCGCAGATGGAAACCATCTCCGCGCTGGCCATGCAGGAACTGGACGACGAAGCCCTGGGCTGGTTCTCGCGCCGCCTGCCGTGGGGCAGCTACGGCATGCTGGCGCGCGCTTCGCTCACCTCGCCCACGCTGGAAGTGGCGCTGAAGCGCTGGTGCCGCCACCACCATCTGCTCACCGACGACCTGGAACTGGAATTCACCCACATCCGCCACAGCGCCACCATCCGCATCACCGAGCGGCGGGACTTCGGCGCGATGCGCGAGTTCTGCCTGGTCTCCATGCTGCGCAACCTGCTCGGCTATGCCTGCTGGCTGATCGATTCGCGCATCGCGCTCACCGAGACCACCCTGCCCTTCCCCGCCCCGCCGCACGCCGACGCCTACCCCTACCTCTTCCCCGGCCCGCTGCGCTTCGACGCCGAGGCCGCCGGTTTCAGCTTCGACGCCCGCTACCTCGCCCTGCCACTGCGCCGCGACGAAGACGCCCTGCGCGCCATGCTGCAGCGCGCGCTGCCGCTCACCGTGCACCAGTACCGCCGCGACCGCCTGCTGGTGCACAGCGTCAGCCAGATCCTCGCCACCACGCCGGGCGTCGCCCGCACAGCGGAAGACGTCGCCGCCCAACTCAACATCTCGGTGCGCACCCTGCACCGCCAGCTGAAGGAAGAAGGCGTGTCGCTGCAGCGCCTGAAGGACGAGGCGCGCCGCGAGCGGGCGATCAAGCTGCTGCTGCAGACCCGCAAACCGGTGAAGCAGGTCGCCGCTGCGGTGGGGTTCGACAGCGAGAAGAGCTTCTCGCGGGCGTTCCGGGAATGGACGGGGGAGGCGCCGGGGCGGTTCAGGGCCGCTGCGGGGGTGGGAGATGTGGCAGCGGATGGGTGAACTACTCAGTAGCGCTGGGTCGACCGGAGCAGTTGCTGAACTGGCCGCCTGCAACTGGCGCCTTCCAACCCAATGCAGCCGTTGAGCTATCGCGCAAGCGGTCGTTCAACGTCTAAGGTAACCGGCGACAGGAGGCCGCTGGCCGGACGGGACCGGCAAGCGCAGCTAGCCGGGCGTCCGGTTGACCGCAGGGTTGGACATCATGGTTTCGGGCAATCTTCGCCGCCTCGACCAGCAGAACGGGTTATGGTCGACCAACCATCCGCACCGCGCACGCGAATGGTGTCATTGGATACGACTTGGTAGTCGCCATCTCCAGCAATTGGCGTATTGGGCCGATAGGTGCCCGGTTTGAAACAGCCACCAGGACCGCAGAACGAAACCGAATAGAGATTTCCATCGGCCGGCGCGATAGCCAGGCCGAAGTTATCGTTTGCACCGTACTTCCAGAAGCCAGCCAAGGGATGTGTCTCGGACGGAATTGCAGTTTTCTCAGCAATGCGGTCGAGATCGCTGGTTGGATCGTTACCCATTATGACGGATACAAACGTGGCAACAACGGCACCGACAGCCGCAACTTGAACCGCGGTTGCAATCGAAGCAAGGCCTCTTGCACCGTACTTCAGGAACTTTGATCCACCATAGGTCGATGCGCTACGCCACACCGGAACAACGGCGACAATTGAGTAGCCAGCTACCAAGGCAACCGTGAGGTAGAAAGCCATGAGACCGAGGTTGCTGATAAGCCACCAAGCCGCGAGAGACACCATTGCATTGCCGGCGACCACGGGAACTGCCCACCCTAGCCAAAACGTTTTCGGGAGCGAAACTTGACCTTGCCAAAATCGCGAGGCGGATGTCACGGGAATGATCTCCAACGTGCAAAGTAAATGGCGTGCCGCTTGCGGTACGTCCAAGCGCCTGCGAAGCGCGGTTTGACTGGGATGTTATGTTGCACTTTGCCTTTGCTCCTCGCGGTAACGATGATTTGCGTCGCGGATGAGTGAAACGATGCAATAAACGAAAAGCACAAAGAACAGCACAGCGAAAAACAATGAAACGGCTACCCACAAGCCGGCGCGATCAGGGGGCCAGCGGTCAGGGGATGCTGCGCTGAGCCAAGCATAGAAAACGACCGAGACAGCGGCATAACCACCTGCCGGTACCGAGAGAATTAGCCCGACCCACAGGAGCTTTCTATGCCGAGGCGACATGCTGTGAACATAACCTCAAAGCTGTGGGGCGCGCAGCGAAGCGGAGCGTCCGACACGAGCGCTTTGTTGGGCGCGAGCTCTCCAGTACGTTCTTCCTCTTTCTATTTTCAGAGATCTTGGGGCTGGAAACCACTCTCCAAGAATCCGGAATATTTCTGCTGGGAAATAATTTGGATCGGAATGAATCCAGCGGGGCAAATATTGTTCAAACCGCTCTGGATGGGTTCTACCTTGATTTGTTCCCGCCTCAAGCGAGCCGTAGAAATGAGCGCTAGCTTCCAGGGCGAAACCAAAGAGTACGTCTGAATTGTCTTTTGAGTCCTGAAGTCTTCTTGCAAATTCTTTCGCCTTTTCTCTCTAATCGGAATCTGGGCCAAAATACGTCTTTGAAGTATCAAACTCTCTTCCCGGTGTAGGCAGATCCCAGTTCTTCGAGACTACCGCGTCAGCCACAAGAGAAAGCAGCTCGTGTCTTGTCATGATTCAGTTTCTCCCGTTACGCCCAACGCCTCGCGTACCCGGCGGCAGAAAGCGGAGCGGAGCGTAGCTCTCTGGCGTCCGAGTTGACGCGATTGTTAGCGAATTCCGCTTGGTTTCCCATCAACCGTCAACTCGGCAGAAGTGCCTTTCAACTTCTTCAGCTTGTCAGCGGCTTGGCTTGCATGAGCTGACAAGTTAATTGCATTGTCGTGAAGTTCCTGCCAATAACCCACTTTCAACTCTACGGCCATTATTTCTGGCAACATCCCAACCACTTCTCTCGAAAATATCTCGTGATTGAGGTCTTCAAGCCGCTTGAGCCTGAGCCAATGGTGCGACAGCATCTGGAGCAATTCTGGATCAGAGAAACTGCCAGACAACATCGCCCCTACTGCGTCCCAGGTAGTTAGACGCAAATCAACGTTTCTCATTGCTCTCCCGCTAAGCGCGAGTTCCGCTATACGGTCGAGCACTTTGCTGTTGTACTCGCAAGCGTCGACAAGCACATCCACTGCGCTCCCCAATCGCTCACTAGACTCCGTTCTTTCAAGTTGCTGTTGGTGTTCGAGAAATCGTCGATTCAGAAGCAGAGCAACAGGCACCCCGAGAACAACTCCAAGGACCGTGGACGCCAGATTTGGCCAGAACGCTAGAAAGAACTCAGTCATGATCGCTAACGTGGAGCTAACCGGCCGCCGGAGGCCGAAGGCCGGAGGGAACCCAACGGCGGAGCCGTTGGGCGGTCCGTGTTGAGCCTAGGGTTAGGCACCAATTTTAAGTGCATGTCGAAAGAAACCATACATAGCGATAAGCGCCGTTTGCGCATCTTTTTGCACAACGAGATTCGGGTGTCGCTTCTGACTAAGATACCGATTGCCCAAGGTGTGCGGGTGTCCGTCCGGCTTGCGATGTGCGAAAGGATTGCGTATGACGCGCAGCGTATCTGCGTGAGCCAACATTTCGGCGGGAAACAATCCTTCGTCTTTCGCGACCTGAATTGCCTTGTCAAACGGAATACCGTACTTTGCCTTGCCCGCTGAAACCAGCTCCTCGGACAGAAGATGCTCAATCACTGCTGTTGCGAGGACCATGGAGGCAATGTAGTGCCCCTCAACGAAACACTCTCGTGCTTCGTTTAAGAGGCTTATCAATTCAACGGAACCCGAAATCATGCCGTTGAACTCAACTTGGTGCTGCGAAACCCAACGAATTCGTTCAGCTCGCTCTTGTCGACGCCAATTGTCGCTCTGCTCCAGTGCCTGAATGAGTGGGTCCTTACTGGGAACGGCGTCAGTGTCCATTGGTGCCTAACGTAGAAGTAACCGGACTGCGCGGCTTTTTGCGCAGGTCCGGTTGACTGCCGGGTTGGGCGTCGCCTCAGTCATTCGACTGTTGCGGGCCCGCCGAGAGGTTGGCCGTCGCGGTCAAAAATCGAGTCGTAGAGGAACAGAAGCCCGTTCAGTTCGCTGTTGAGGCGAAAAAGAAATTGTTGCGCCGCCGACTCGCTGTCCGGTTGGTGCTCAATAACGCAACCGAGACACATACGAACGTGGCTGATACGAGCAAGGGCATAGACGAGTGTATTTTCGTCCTCGATCACTTGCTCCGCGTACGACCTTAACCCCGCCAGATGGTCTTGCAGTTGCCCCGACGGAATGAAGTTCAGCGCGACGGTGCCCCACGCAAGTCTTAGTTGCAAACCAGAAGCCTGTTGGTCGCGGGTCAATCCTTCGTAGGATTGAACTTCGCCAATGGCGTCCAAGGTTCTGGAGCCAAGGATTGACGGATCAGCGATATAGATTGCGGCGTTTGCGGGCATCAGAAATTGCTCGGCGGAAAGAGGCGGCGGAAGCGCTCGGCTTGCGACGACCAACAGTGTTTACACGGACGTTCGGGTCTGAATAACAATTGATATTCGGGACGCTGCACGCGACCAAGAATGCGCTTTAGCTTCACTGGGTTGCCCGCTCGGCCGTCAGTCTAACAACCGTGATATTGAAGTCACCGCGCTGCAGCCGAATCGGTTTACGCTGGGCGCTTTGTCCACTGTCAAGGAGTGACCCTCATGGGGTGAACATCCCAGCCACCGTCCCCCGCGCCTACTCGACCAACTCGACACCGTTTGCCGACGGAGGCATTTCAGCCCACGTACCGCAAAAGCATACCGCTTCTGGGTAAGACAGTACATCTTCTTCCATGACAAGCGGCACCCCTGCAGATGGGGCCTGCGGAGGTGGAGCAATTCCTCAATCATCTGGCGGTGGAACGCCGGGTTGCCGCATCGATGCAGTCTCAAGCACTCAACGCCATCGTCTTCCTCTACCAGGCCGTGCTCGAAAAGCCCTTAGGACAGATGACCGGCACTACCCGCTTGATGGCTGAGTTGATCTACGGCGCGGGGTTACGTGTGCATGAATGCGTGACACTGCGTGTCAAGGACGTTGATTTTGGCTCCCGCACGCTTTCCATCCGCAACAGCAAAGGCTCCAAGGACCGACGGACCTTGTTGCCGGAAGGCTTGGTCTCGCCGCTACAACAGCACTTGCTGCGCGTCGCGACACTTCATGGTAACGATCTGGCCCGTGGCGGCGGTCTGGCGCCAATATCCGACGCGCTCGCGCGCAAGTACCCTTCCGCATCGGCATCGTTTCCGTGGCAATACGTGTTCCCGTCCGCGAGCCTGCGCCCATGGGGTAACAGCGGCAGGCTGGTGCGCTGGCACACTTCCGACTCCACGGTGCAAAGGGCCTTCAAGCAGGCGGTCGCCCGCGCCGAAATCCCCAAGCACGCGAGCGTCCACCGCCTGAGGCACAGCTTTGCGACGCACCTATTGGCCACCGGCATGGACATCCGAACCATTCAACTCCTGCTCGGCGATCGCAGTTTGCAGACAACCATGATCTACACACATGTCCTTGAAGCGATGAGGAAGGTGATGAGCCCATTCGACGCGCTGTCCGGCTAACCCAACGCCCCGCTGCAGTTACGTAGCGGGGCGAACGTCTGGTTTGGGGCGCCTTGGCCGTGCGTCCTGTAATGGCCGAAAGCCGCCGTTCTTCACCCGCATCCCCATCGCCCTCCGCACCCTGCCACGGTGCCGGGCACGTTGCGGATGAGCCGAAGGCGGGCATTGTTCGGCTCACCCGATGGGCCATTCTTGACCCGGTAACGAAATACGCCACACCGTTCTCCCTGAGCCTGTCGAAGGGCGTTCGCGTCCACTTGGCTGCGACAGGTCTGTCCTGAACGCAGCCGAAGGACTCAGCCCGAACGGTATTCATTGCCGGGTCAATAATGAGCCGAATCGACCGTGACACGGTTGCGACCGCTGCCCTTGCTGGCATACAGGGCAGCGTCGGCACGGGCGAACCACTGGTCGATGCTCTCGTCCGGGCGCAGCAGGCTGCCGCCGATGGAGACCGTGACGGCCGCGCCGCCCGGGCTGCGCAGGCATGTCTCCACCTGTACGCGCAGCTTGTCGGCCATGGCGATGAGCGCGCCCTCGTCTACGTCGTGCGCGAGAATGACGAACTCCTCGCCGCCGTAGCGGAACAGGCGGTCATTCTTGCGGATGTGCTTTTCGAGCAGACGGGCCAGTTCCACTAGAACCTTGTCGCCGGCCAAGTGGCCATACTGGTCGTTGATGCTCTTGAAGTAGTCCAGGTCGAGAACAAGGATGCCAAAGCCGACCTTGTCGCGCGCATGCACGCGCCGGGCGCGCTCCAGTTCGTCCAGCAGGGCATGACGATTGAAAGTCGCGGTCAGCGCATCCTTGGTCGCCAGCACTTCGAGTTGCTGGCGCTGGACCTCCGTACGGAACGCAAAGACATACCCCAGGAAGGCACAGACAATCCCGGTAACGCAGAAGGAGGCGATATCGCTGGCGTCACCCACCAGGCTGCCCAGGGCAAGAACCACCAGCAGGGTTCCCAGGGCGATGCCGAGCGCATGGTGGCGATGCACGAGGAAGAAGCAGGCAACGACCGCCGGGAAATACCAGTATTGTCCGGCCACGCCCAGGGCGGAGATCGCTGCAACTGCGCCGGCACCGATGAAGTAGGCAAGAAACAGACTGGGGCCATGGGTCTTCCCGGTCAGCCAGGCACGCAGCATGCAGCCGAGAATCACCGTCTCGATCAGCAGATCGACGACGAAGGCGTACCACTCGCCATTGGCGGCACGGACGAAGAGAAAGGGGGTGATCCCGATCAGCGCGATCGCCCCCATCAGCGACAGGATGGCGAGTTGGAAGTCGGTAGTCAGTCGATGGCGGATATTGCGCGCGCGGTTCACGCGCGTACCAAAATCAGCTTATGCATGACCCTGTCAAAAGGAGGGTTAATGAGCGGGCCGCCGGCCTCATCCCACGGCGGAACCGTCGTCCTGCGCCTCGGCCAGGTAGGCCTTCCACAGATGCCCGTAGCGGTCGTCGAAGCGCTCCGCGCCGGGTTCCACTGCCTCGATGCGGTCGACGCGGAAGGTGCGGAAGCTCTGGCGCAGTTCGCACCAGGCACCCAGCGTCCAGCAATGCCCCCAGAACACTAGGCCGAGCGGCCACAGGGTGCGCAGGGAGACCTCGCCGTCCGCGCGGCGGTAGCGCACCTGCACCTTGCGGCCCTTCTCCATGCCTTCGCGCAACAGGGTCATCGGCTCGCGCAGCGCTGCGGGCTGCATGAAGCCGGGCGCGCAGTAGCGCATTTCGCTGGCGGCGATGCGTTCTTCCAGGGCGCGCGGCAGCACCGCCTCGATGCGCGCCATGGCCTGCGCGGCAGCCTGGCCTAGCGCAGGGTCGGCCCAGGCCTGGACGAGCTTGGCGCCGATCACCAGGGCTTCGAGTTCGTCGCCGGTGAACATCAGCGGCGGCACCTGGTAGCCGCGGCGCAGGCGGTAGCCGACGCCGGCTTCGCCATCGATGGGGGCGCCGCTGGCGATGAGGTCGGCGATGTCGCGGTAGATGGTGCGCTCGGAGACTTCCAGCGCCTCGGCGAGCGCGCGCGCGGTGAGCACGCGGCCGTTGCGCAGCATGAGGATGATCTGGAAGAGACGGTCGGCGGGGCGCATCGGGGGCCGGGTGGCTGACAGACGCTTCACGATAGCACGCGTCGCGCAGCGGCCCGGCCAGGCTCCTGACACCACGCTGTCAGGAGGACGTGGCGAGAATGGCCTCACCCGCCGCATCCCGTGGCGGATCTTGCGAAGGAGTCCTGACATGGACAAGCCGATCTGCTGGTTCGAGCTGCCGGTGAGCGACATGGCGCGCGCGGTGCGCTTCTACGAGACGGTATTCGGTGTGACGCTGCGTCGCGACGAGTGCGGTGGCCATCCGATGGCGATCTTTCCCTACGCCGAACCGCAGCCCTCCGGCGCGCTGGTGCAGATGCCACAACTGGCGCCGCGCGACAACGGCACGCTGGTGTACCTGAACGGCGGCGAGGACCTGAACCTGGCGCTCCAGCGGGTGCGGGCGGCCGGCGGCGAAGTGGCGATGGAGAAGACGCTGATCGCCGATGACGTCGGCTACATGGCGCTGTTCATCGACAGCGAGGGCAACCGGGTGGGGTTGTACTCGAAGCACTGAGTACCCTCGACCCGGCGCTCACCCGCCGCTCAGCGCCTGCACGATGGCCAGTTCGTCGGCCGCGCCGAGCGGCTGGGCGAGTTCCTGCACCGCGCGGCCGTTGACGAAAAAGCGCATGTGGCGGCGCAGACGGTCCTGCTCGTCGACCATGCGGAAGCGGATGCCCGGGTAGCGCACATCCAGGTCGGCGAGCACCTCGCCCAGCGTGGCACCCTGCGCATCGACCAGCGACTGGCCGGTGTAGGAGCGCAGCGGCGAGGGGATGAGCACCTTCATCGCCCGCCTGCCCCGGCGGCCGGCACGCAGGCTTCCACCGCGTAGATCTCCGGCAGGTGGCGGGCGATGCAGGTCCAGCTGGCGCCTTCGTCGGTGCTGGCCCACAACTCGCCGCTGGTGGTGCCGAAGTACAGCCCCACCGGGTCGTGCGCGTCCGCGCACATGGCCTGGCGCTTCACCGTCCACCACGCCTGTTCGCGCGGCAGGCCGGCGTCCTGGCGCTGCCAGCTTTCGCCGCCATCGCGGGTGGCATACACCGCGGGCTTTCCGTCCGGACTGGTGCGCGGCCAGACGCTCTGGCCGTCCATCGGGAAGACCCAGGCACGCTCGGCGTCGCGCGGGTGGACCACCATGGGAAAGCCGATGTCGCCCACCTCCGCCGGCATCGCGCGGCCGATGCGCACCCAGGTGTCGCCGGGGCGGTCCAGCCGGTAGATGCCGCAGTGGTTCTGCTGGTAGAGGCGGTCCGGGTTGGCAGGCGACAGGCGCACGCAGTGCGGATCATGGAAGGTGGGGTCGGCGACGTCGAAACCCTCGCCCACTTCCAGGCCTTTGAGCAGCGGCGCGAAAGTCTGTCCGCCGTCGCGTGACTCATGTACGCCGCCGCCCGACATGGCGAAGTACAGATGCGCCGGGTCACGCGGATCGACCAGGATGGAGTGCAGCTTGGGGCCGTCCGGCGTACCGTCCTGCACCGTGCCCATCCAGCGCAGGTAATCCGGGTCTTCGTTGATCGGCGAGAACGGCGCCCAGGTGTCGCCGCCGTCCTGCGAGCGGAACAAGCCCTGCGGCGAGGTGCCGGCATACCAGCAGCCGGGTTCGGACGGGTGGGCCGGGGTAAGCCAGAAGGTGTGGTCCACCGCACGGCCGCTGCCGTCTTCGTGCTTGGCGAAGGCCGGCGGACGGCTGGCCTCCTGCCAGGAGACGCCCAGATCGGTGGAGCGGAACACGGTGGGGCCCAGATGCCCGGTGCTGGCGGCGGCCAGCAGGGTGCGGCCGTCGCGCGGGTCTAGCACCACATGGTTGATGATGTGACCGAGGAAGTGCGGCCCGTCCAGCCGCCAGCGGCTGCGCGCGGCATCGCCATGGACGAACCAGGCGCCCTTGCGGGTGGCAACCAGGATCAAGGGTGCTGGGCTGGCGGGGTCTGCGGACGTGGCCGGCATGGCGTGCTCCTCCTCGGCGGGCGACCCTGCGGCACGGCGCGGGGCGCGATCGGTTCCCGACGTCCTTCAGGATAGTCGGCGTGGCAGGACGCCACACCGCCTAGTCGTCGGGGGAGGAGCGAAATCGACAGGATGCGTGGCACGGACATCCGTGCCGTACTCAGAAGCGGCCGGTTTCCAGCCAGCGCTCGATCTGCGGGATGCGGTCCACGCCCCAGAAGGCTTCGCCATCGACGATGACGTAGGGCGAGCCGAACACGCCCTTGTCGATGGCGCGCGCGCATTCGTCCTTGAGGCGGTTGCGGATGGCCTCACCGGCGAGCGCCTCGACCAGAGCGGCACGGTCGGCGCCGACCGCCGCGGCCACGTCCGCCACCACGGCTTCCTGCGAGATGTCGCGCCCCTGGGCGAAGTAGGCGCGATAGATGTCCAGCGCGAAGCGGCGGGCCATGGCTTCGTCCTGGTCGAGCAGCCAGTAGAAGGCGCGCGCAGCAACCTGGGTGCCCACCGGGAAGGGCTGCGGCACCACCCAGGGCAGGCCGTAGAACGCGGCGGTGCGCTCGAAGTCGCGGAACACGTACGGCCCCTTGAGCGGCGCATCGAGCATGAGCCTGGAGCCGGTGTGCTTGTACACCGCCCCCAGCAGGAAGGGCCGCCAGCGCACGCTGCGCCCGTGGGCCGCGGCCAGCGCGTCGATCTTTTCGGCCATGAAGTAGCCGTAGGGCGAGGAGAAGTCGAAGTAGAAGTCGATCGGTTCGGCCATCGTTCAATCTCCGCCTGCGCCGGCAGGCTTGGGAATAAAAGAAGTTCCGCGGACACCCCCAGGCATGGAGAGGGAGGCTTGGGAATCCCGGAGGCGTTGGGGTCCGCGGAACCGGTCAAATCATTTCGCCGGCCTCAGTCCGCCAGCGCGCGGCCGATGACCAGGCGCTGGATGTCGGAGGCGCCTTCGTAGATCTGGCACACCCGCACGTCGCGGTAGATGCGCTCGACCGGGAAGTCGCTCACGTAGCCGTAGCCACCGTGCACCTGGATGGCGTCCGAACATACGGATTCGGCCATCTCGGAGGCGAACAGCTTGGCCATCGAGGCCTCCTTGAGGCAGGGGCGGCCGGCGTCCTTGAGGCTGGCGGCGTGCCAGACCAGCTGGCGCGCGGCTTCCAGGCGGGTGGCCATGTCGGCCAGGCGGAAGTTCACCGCCTGGTGCTCGAAGATCGGCTTGCCGAAGGCTTCGCGCTCCTGCGCGTACTTGACCGCCGCTTCCAGCGCGGCGCGCGCCATGCCCAGGCACTGCGCGGCGATGCCGATGCGGCCCGCTTCCAGGTTGGAGAGCGCGATCTTGTAGCCTTCGCCTTCCTTACCGATCACGGAATCGGCCGGAATGCGGCAGTCCTCGAACAGGATCTGGGTGGTGTCCGAGGCCTTCTGGCCCATCTTTTCCTCGATGCGGCCGACCTGGTAGCCGGGCGCGTTGGCCGGCACAAGGAAGCAGGTGATGCCCTTCTTGCCGGCAGCCTTGTCGGTCACCGCGAAGACGATCGCCATGTCGGCATGCTTGCCGGTGGTGATGAACTGCTTGACGCCGTTGAGCACCCACTCGTCGCCCTCGCGAACCGCGGTAGTGCGGATGGCCGAAGCGTCCGAGCCGACGTGCGGCTCGGTCAGGCAGAAGCAGCCGAGCTTCTCGCCGCGGGCCAGGGGCTTGAGCCAGGCCTCCTTCTGCGCGTCGGAGCCGAAGCGGTTGAGGATGCCGCAGGGCAGCGAGTTCTGCACGCTGACGATGGTGGACGTGGCCCCGTCACCGGCGGCGATCTCTTCCAGCGCCAGCACCAGGCTCATGTAATCCATGCCCGCGCCGCCCCACTCTTCCGGCACCACCATGCCGAGCGCGCCGAGCTCGGCCAGCTCCTGCAGGGCTTCGCGCGGGAAGGTGTGGTTGCGGTCCCAGTCGGCGGCGAAGGGGGCGAGGCGCTCCTGCGCAAAGGCGCGCAGCGAGTCGCGGATCATTTCCTGTTCTTGGGTGAGGATCATTGTGAGTCCTGGATACCTGAGTTTCCGGGTGATTGGTCGGTCATTACCTGCGTCCCTCCCCCTTCAAGGGGGGTGAGGGCGGGGTTTCGCAAAGCATGCTTTGCGCCGACCGAACGGGCTGGTTGTGCAAAACCGGCCCCGACGGACACTGGGGGATGGGTTCCCCTTGCGGCCGAGAATACCCATCCCCACCCCGACCCTCCCCTTGAAGGGGAGGGAGAAAACCGGTGCCTACGCGAGCTCGACTGCCAGCGCGGTGGCTTCACCGCCGCCGATGCACAGGCTGGCCACGCCGCGCTTCTTGCCGTACTGGCGCAGCGCGCCGAGCAGCGAGACGATGATGCGTGCGCCGGAGGCGCCGATCGGGTGACCCAGGGCGCAGGCGCCGCCATGCACGTTGACCTTGTCGTGCGGCAGGTTCATTTCCTTCATGGCCGCCATGGTGACCACCGCGAAGGCTTCGTTGATCTCCCACAGGTCGACGTCGCCGACCTGCCAGCCGGCCTTGTCCAGCACCTTCTGCATGGCGCCGACCGGGGCGGTGGTGAACCACTTCGGCTCCTGCGCGTGGGTGGCGTGCGCCAGGATGGTGGCCAGCGGCTTGAGGCCGAGCTTCTCGGCGGTGGAGCGGCGCATCAGCACCAGCGCCGCGGCGCCATCGGAGATCGAGCTGGAGTTGGCGGCGGTGACCGTGCCGGTCTTGCTGAACGCGGGCTTGAGGGTGGGGATCTTCTCCGGCTGGGCCTTGAGCGGCTGCTCGTCGTTCTCCACGACCACATCGCCCTTGCGCCCGGAGATGGTGACCGGCGTCACTTCCCACTTGAACAGGCCTTCCTTGATGGCCTTCTGCGCACGGGTGGTGGAGCTCATGGCGAACTCGTCCTGCGCTTCGCGCGAGAAGCTGTAGTGGCCGGCGCAGTCTTCCGCGAAGGTGCCCATCAGGCGGCCCTTGGTCTCTTCCGAGTAGCGGTCTTCCAGGCCGTCGAAGAACATGTGGTCCAGCACCTGGCCGTGACCCAGGCGGTAGCCGCCGCGCGCCTTGGGCAGCAGGTAGGGGGCGTTGGACATGGATTCCATGCCGCCGGCCACCATCACCTCGTTGCTGCCGGCGAGCAGCAGGTCGTGGGCCAGCATGGTGGCCTTCATGCCCGAGCCGCACACCTTGTTGATGGTGGTGCAGCCGGCCGACAGCGGCAGCCCGGCGCCCAGCGCGGCCTGGCGGGCCGGCGCCTGGCCGAGGCCGGCGGGCAGCACGCAGCCCATGATCACTTCCTGCACCTGCTCGGCGTTCAGGCCGGCGCGCTCCAGCGCGGCGCGGATGGCCGCAGCGCCCAGCTGCGGGGCGGTGAGCGAGGCGAGCTCGCCCTGGAAGCCACCCATCGGGGTGCGGGCGGCGGAAACGATGACGACGGGGTCGGTCATGGGGTGCTCCTGATGAAGTCGGTTGAATCTTGCGGTAGGTAACGATGCCGATTAGCAGGTGCCTTCCCCTTCAAGGGGAAGGACAGGATGGGGATGGGTCAAGCCGGAAGGCCGCAGCGTAAAACCCATCCCCACCCCGGCCCTCCCCTTGAAGGGGAGGGAGAAAACCCACGCCTCACATCGTCTCGGCAAACAGCTCACGGCCGATCAGCATCCTGCGGATCTCGCTGGTGCCGGCGCCGATTTCGTACAGCTTGGCGTCGCGCCACAGGCGGCCGACCGGGTATTCATTGGTGTAGCCCACGCCGCCCAGCGCCTGGATCGCCTCGCCGGCCATCCAGGTGGCCTTTTCGGCGGAGTACAGGATGGCGCCGGCAGCGTCCTTGCGCAGGCTGCGCGAATGATCGAGGCGGTCGCAGGCCTGGCCCACCGCATACACGTAGGCGCGGGTGGCGCTCCAGGTGGAGTACATGTCGGCGATCTTGCCCTGCATGAGCTGGAACTCGCCGATCGGGGTGTCGAACTGCTTGCGCTCGTGCATGTAGGGCACGACCACGTCCATGCACGCCGCCATGATGCCCAGCGGGCCACCGGAGAGCACCGCGCGCTCGTAGTCCAGGCCGCTCATCAGCACCTTGACGCCGTTGCCCACGCCGCCCAGCACGTTCTCTTCCGGGACTTCGACGTCGTCGAAGAACAGCGGGAAGGTGTTGGAGCCGCGCATGCCCAGCTTGTCCAGGTGGGTGCCGTGCGAGAAACCCTTCATGCCCTTCTCGATGATGAAGGCGGTCATGCCCCTGGGGCCGGCGTTGATGTCGGTCTTGGCATAGACCACCAGGGTGTCGGCGTCGCCGCCGTTGGTGATCCACATTTTGGAACCGTTCAGCACGTAACGGTCGCCCTTCTTGTCGGCGCGCAGCTTCATGCTGACCACGTCGGAACCGGCGTTGGGCTCCGACATCGCCAATGCACCGACCTGCTCGCCGGAGATCAGCCCCGGCAGATACTTGCGCTTCTGCGCCTCGTTGCCGTTGCGGCGGATCTGGTTCACGCACAGGTTGGAGTGCGCGCCGTAGGACAGGCCCACCGACGCGGAGGCGCGGGAAATCTCTTCCATGGCGATGATGTGGGCCAGATAGCCCATGGCGGTGCCGCCGTATTCCTCTTCCACGGTCATGCCATGCACGCCCAGGTCGCCGAGCTTCTTCCACAGGTCGGCGGGGAACTCGTTCACCCGGTCGATCTCGGCGGCGCGCGGGGCGATTTCCGCGGCGCAGAAGTCGCGCAGGGTGTCGCGCAGCATCTCGATGGTTTCGCCGAGGTTGAAGTCCAGGCTGGGTACGTTCATGTTGTGGTCTCCTCCACGCTGCTGTTCAGCGGTTGTCGTACGTGTCCGTTCAGGCGGGCCGCTCGGCCTTGCCGTGTAGAACCATGATGGTCTGCTGCATGGTGGCGCACAAGTTCCACTGCCCGTCCTGCACCGCGAACACGTCGGCGCGGGTGACGATCAGCGTACGGCCCGGGCGCACCACCTCGCCGCAGGCCACCAGGCGCTCTCCGGCCGCCGGGGCGACCAGGTTGAGCTTGTATTCGACGGTGAGCACGCTGGCCTCGGCCGACACCAGCGAGTTGGCGGCGAACCCGCCGGCGTTGTCGGCGATCATGCCGACGATGCCGCCGTGGATGTAGCCGTGCTGCTGGGTGATGTCGTCGCGGTGCGGCAGTTCGATCTCGACGAAGCCGGGCTCGACCGCGATGATGCGCGCACCGATCAGGCTCATCGCCTGCTGGCGGTCGAAACTCGCACGCACGCGCTCGGCGTAGTTCGGGTCTCGCGGCTGGAAGATCGGGGCTTCGCGGCGCATTCGGTCTCCTTCGACAGAGGCGAATCCTGTCATTGTTTTTACGTTTACGTCAACGTAAACTAACCATCAAAAAAATCAAGCGACGCTGCGCATGTGGCGGTCGAGTTCGGCGCGCGCCTGTTCGGCGCCGGCGGCGTTGTCGCCCAGCAGGGCGGAACACTGACGCTCGAGCATGTCGATCTCGCCGAGCACGGCCTCGATGTCCTCGCGCTGCTGCTCCAGCGCCGCACGACGCTCGGTGAGCACGCGCAGGAAGCGCTGCAGCTGCGGGGCCGAGTTGCGCACGCCGTCGTACATGTCGATCAGTTCCTTGATCTCGGCGAGCGACAGGCCGAGGCGCTTGCCGCGCAGGGTCAGGCGCAGGCGGGTGCGATCGGCCTTGGTATAGACCCGCGCCCGGCCGCTGCGCGACGGGGTGAGCAGGCCCTGATCCTCGTAGAACCGGATCGCGCGCGGGGTAACGTCGAATTCGCGTGCGAGTTCGGTGATGGTGTAGGTTTGTTCGGTGGCCATGGCGCTGCCTGTCGCGCAACCCGCACGCCCTGGAGGCGGCAGGAAAAGTTAAATATTTGTTTTATAAAAACAAAAGTTTTTACAGCGAGAAAAGTTAAGCAGATTTCCGGGGTTTGAGCAATGCGCATCGCACCCCGCCCGCAGGAGAGACCCCGATGAATACCACCGCACCCGCCACCAAACCCGACGCGGCAGGCCCCGACGCCCTGTCCTACCCCTGGTCCGACACCCCCGCCGGCGGCACCGTGCGCCAGGTCGCCACCGGCGTGGGCTGGGTCCGCATGCCGCTGCCCTTCGCCCTCAATCACGTCAATCTGTGGCTGCTCGACGACGGCGACGCCGCCGTGGTGGTGGATACCGGCTTCGGCCTGGACGAGGTGCGCACGCACTGGAACGACATCCTCGCCGCCGACGGCCGCCCGCTGTCGCGCGTGGTCGTGACCCACTGCCACCCCGACCATCTCGGCCTCGCCGACTGGCTGGCCGCCCGCGACGGGGCGCGGGTATGCATGACGCAGGGCGAGTTCCTCGGCGGCCACGCGCTCTGGCACCAGCTGCCCGGGCATTGCGTGGCCGACATGGTGGAACAGTTCCGCGCCCACGGCCTGGATGCCGCCCGCCTGGACGCGCTGGCCACCCGCGGCAACGCCTACCGCCGCGGCGTGCCGGCGCTGCCGGCCAGCTACCACCGGCTCTTCGACGGCGACCGCCTGCGCATCGGCGCGCACGAATGGGAGGTCATCGTCGGCTACGGCCACGCCCCGGAACATGCCAGCCTCTACTGCGAGTCGCTCGGGGTGCTCATTTCGGGCGACATGCTGCTGCCGCGCATCTCCACCAATGTCAGCGTTTTCGCCGCCACGCCGGATGACGACCCGCTCGGCTGGTTCCTCGATTCGCTGCACCGCATCAGCAAGCTGCCCGACCGAACGCTCGTGCTACCATCGCACGGGAGTCCGTTCCGGGGCATCCGGACGCGTGTGGAGCAACTCGTGACGCACCACCGCGACCGCTGTAACGAACTGCTGGCAGCATGCAGTATGCCGCGCAGTGCAGGGGAACTGCTCGGCACTCTGTTCCCGCGCGAACTGGACACGCACCAGGTCATGTTCGCCATGGGGGAGGCAATCGCCCATCTCAACCATCTTGCAGTGCGGGGAGAGCTCTGCAGGCAGGTCGATGGCGATGGCGTGATCCGTTTTGCAAGAAACGCTTGAACGAGGAGTACGAAGAAAAATGGCTGCACCCACGCAAGAGACCACCCATCCCGAACTTCCCGATCCGAAGGAAGTCGCCAAGACCTACGCCGAGGTTGCCCAGCGCGCCTCCAAGCTGATCAGCGAGCATGTGCAGCGCCAGCTCAAGAAGGGCGTGGCCGCACCGGCCGACGAACTGGGCATCGCCCAGGCCTTCATGGACATGATGGCCAAGCTGCTGTCCAACCCGTACAAGCTCGCCCAGTCGCAGATGAACCTGGTGTGGGACTACTTCTCGCTGTGGCAGCACTCCATGATGCGCTTCATGGGCATGCAGGCGCCCCCGGTGGCCGCCCCCGAGAAGACCGACAAGCGCTTCAAGGACGAGGAGTGGGAACAGCACTTCATGTTCGATTTCATCAAGCAGTCCTACCTGATCGCCGCCCGCCACGTGCATGACACGGTGTGCTGCGTGGAGGGCCTGGACGAGCAGACGCAGAAGAAGGTCAACTTCTATACCCGCCAGTACATCGACGCGATGAGCCCGTCGAACTTCGCCATGACCAACCCGGAAGTGTTCCGCGAGACGGTCAAGAGCCACGGGCAGAACCTGGTCAAGGGCCTGAACAACCTGCTGCGCGACGTCGAGGAAGGCGGCGGCAACCTGCGGGTGAAGATGACCGACACCACGGCCTTCGAGCTGGGCAAGAACGTCGCCACCACGCCGGGCAAGGTGGTCTTCCAGACCGACATGATGCAGCTCATCCAGTACACGCCCAGCACCGACAAGGTGCTCAAGCGTCCGCTGCTGGTCGTGCCGCCGTGGATCAACAAGTTCTACATCCTCGACCTGCGCGAGAAGAACTCCTACATCAAGTGGTGCGTGGACCAGGGCCACACCGTCTTCGTGATCTCCTGGGTGAACCCGGACGAGAAGCTGGCCGAGAAGAGCTTCGACGCCTACGTGCAGGAAGGCGTGATCGCCGCACTCGACGCCATCGAGAAACAGACCGGCGAGAAGGAAGTGAACGCCGCAGGCTACTGCCTGGGCGGCACCCTGCTGGCCACCACCCTGGCCTACCTGGCAGCCAAGAAGCAGAAGCGCATCGCCGCGGCCACCTTCTTCACCACCATGACCGACTTCACCGAGCCGGGCGAGTTGGGCGTGTTCATCGACGAAGGCCAGGTCTCCAGCCTCGAGAAGAAGATGTTCGAGCGCGGCTACCTGGAAGGCTCGGAGATGGCCGGCACCTTCAACATGATGCGTGCCAACGACCTGATCTGGTCCTTCGTGGTGAACAACTACCTGATGGGCAAGGACCCCTTCCCCTTCGACCTGCTGTACTGGAACTCCGATTCCACCCGCATGCCGGCGAAGATGCACAGCTTCTACCTGCGCAAGATGTACATGGAGAACCGCCTGTCCCAGCCCGGCGGCATCGAAATCGACGGCACCCCGATCGATCTCGGCAAGATCAAGGTGCCCTGCTACTTCATCTCCACCATCGAAGACCACATCGCGCCGTGGAAGAGCACCTACGCCGGTGCGCGCAACTTCGGCGGCCCGGTGCGCTTCGTGCTGGGCGGCTCCGGCCACATCGCCGGCATCGTCAATCCGCCGGTGGCCAACAAGTACGGCTACTGGCTGAACCCGGCCGCCAAGCTGGTCGAGTCGGCCGATGACTGGTTCGCCGCCGCCCAGCAGCAGCCGGGCTCGTGGTGGACCGACTGGCAGGCCTGGGTGGTCGCGCACGACGACGAGCAGGTCGCGCCGCGCGACCCGGCCAAGGGCAAGCTGAAGGTCATCGAGGACGGGCCGGGCAGCTACGTCAAGGTGCGCATCGACAGCACGCGCAGCGCCTGAGTCCGGCAGGACCACATGGAGCACGAGGGGGCCGCGGCCCCCTCGTTTCTTTTGCCCCGATGCCTACCCCCATCGTCGTCCTCGACACCAACACCGTGATGGCCCTGTGGTTCTTCGAGGACCCCGGGCTGGTCGATCTGCGTGCGCGCATCGAATCCGGCCGCCTGCGCCTGGCGTGCCGCGAGGACGCGCTGGAGGAATTGCGCCGCGTCCTCGCCTACCGCCAGTTTGCCATCGACCCGGCGCGCCAGGCGGCCCTGCTGGAGGCCTACCGCGCGCGGATCGTCTGCGTCGCCCCGCCGGCCGCCGATGCAACGCCACTGCCGCCCTGTCGCGACGCCGATGACCAGAAGTTCCTGGAGATCGCCCGCGACGCCGGCGCCGGCCTGCTGCTCACCCGCGACAAGGCCCTGCTGCGCCTTGCCCGCCACCGCCTGGTGCGCGAGCGCTTCGCCATTCTCACGCCGGAGCGCTACCTGGCCGACACGCCTGCCGCTTGAGCCAGTGTAGGAGCGGCCTTGGCCGCGAGCTGCGTTGTGAATCCGAAGGCCGCAATCGCGGCCAAGGCCGCTCCTACCGAACGGTGCCCGCCTCGACCAGCTTGCGGCGCAAGTCCGCGAGGTAGCGCAACCCGGCCGCTGCGCGGCTGCCGTACCAGGAGGTCATTTCGCCGTCGATCAGCGACGCCGGGCGGCCGCCTGACAGCGCGCGGATCTCCGCCAGGTGACGCTCGGCGAAGCGGTAGGGTTCGGTGGACGCGAACACCCGCGCCGCCGCCTGCAGCCCTGGCGCCTGCCAGTCGATCTGCGGATAACGTGCATCGCTCGCCGCGGGCAGGGTGCGCCAGCCCACCGCGGCCAGCGTGGCGGCGATGTAGGTGTCGCGCGCCACGCCCATCCACGGTTCGCGCCAGATCAGGTAGAGCACGTCCTCGGGCGGCAGCGCGGCGGCCACTGCGTGTGCCTCGGTCAAGGCCGCGGCCAGCTCGGCGGCCAGCCGCTCGGCCTCGGCGCGGCGGTCGAACAAGGCGCCGAACAGGCGGTAGAGCGCGAAGTTGTCCTCGGGCGTGCAGGGATGGGTGACCACCACGTGCGGCACGAAGGCCGCCAGCTCCTCCACCGTCTCGCGGCGGTTCTCGTCGATGTTGACGATCAGGTGGGTGGGGGCGAGCTCGCGCACCAGGTCGAGCTTCACGTCCTTGGTGCCGCCCACCTTGGTCACCGCGCGCAGCGTCTCGCGCGGATGGATGCAGAAGCCGGTCCGTCCGACCAGATTGGCGGCCAGCCCCATGTCGCAGACCAGTTCGGTGAGCGAAGGCACCAGCGAGACGATGCGCGCCTCGCCGCTGGCGGGGCGGTGCTGGGTACCGAGCGCATCGGTCAGTTCGGTGGGTGTGTGATTCATCCTCGTCCGGCTTGCGAGTACATTGCAGACTGGATTCTAAGCCGCGGCGACACCGGGAGGACGAGGCCATGCGCATCGGAGTACCCAAGGAGATCAAGGTCCACGAGTACCGGGTCGGACTCACGCCCGGCAGCGTGCGCGAGGCCTGCGAGGCCGGCCACGAAGTGCTGGTGGAGCGCGGCGCCGGCAATGGGATCGGCGCCACCGACGAGGCCTACCGAGCCGCCGGCGCCCGGATCGTGGACACGGCCGAACAGGTCTTTGCGGAGGCCGGACTGATCGTCAAGGTCAAGGAACCCCAGGCGGTCGAACGTGCCCGCCTGCGCGCCGGGCAGGTGCTGTTCACCTACCTGCACCTGGCGCCCGACCCGGTGCAGGCGCGCGAGCTGCTCGCCAGCGGCGTGGTGGCGATCGCCTACGAGACGGTGAGCGCAGCGGGCGGCGGCCTGCCCTTGCTCGCACCGATGTCGGAGGTGGCCGGGCGGATGAGCGTGCAGGCCGGCGCCCACTGCCTGGAAAAGGCGGCCGGCGGCAGCGGCCTGCTGCTGGGCGGCGTGCCGGGCGTGGAGCCGGCGCATGTGGTCATCCTCGGCGGCGGCATCGTCGGCGCCAACGCGGGGCTGATCGCGCTGGGCATGGGTGCGCGGGTCACGGTGATCGACCGCTCGGTGGACGTGCTGCGCCGCCTTGCCGAACGCTTCGGGCCGCGGCTGGCCACCCGCCACGCCAGCCGCCACGCGGTGGCCGAGGCGGTGGTCGGCGCCGACCTGGTGATCGGCGCGGTGCTGATCCCCGGCGCGGCCGCTCCGCGGCTGATCACCCGCGAGATGCTGCGCAGCATGCGCCCGGGCTCGGTGATCGTCGATGTCGCCATCGACCAGGGCGGTTGCTGCGAGACCTCGCGCCCGACCACCCATGCCGACCCGACCTATGTCGAGGAAGGCGTGGTGCACTACTGCGTGGCCAACATGCCGGGAGCGGTGGCGCGCACCTCCACCTACGCGCTCAACGCCGCCACGCTGCCCCACGTGCTGGCGCTGGCGGGCAAGGGCTGGCGCGCTGCACTGGCAGACGACCCGCACCTGGCCGCCGGCCTCAACGTCTGCAAAGGACACCTCACCCACCCCGGGGTGGCTGCTGCGCTCGACCTGCCGTGGCGTCCGGTGGCCGGGCTGCCGGACGGCTGATCACCGCGCCGGCAAGCGCAAGGCTTCAGCCGGCGTCCTGCGCGCCGCGCAGATCGAGCGGCTCTGCCGCCAGGCGCGTCCGCAGCCTGGCGGAAGACGCTGCCGCAGCCTGCACCAGGCAGTCTCGCAGCCGTCCGAGCAGCACCGAGGGGGCCGAACCTACCGCACTCATCATGCTCAGGCTGAAGCCGACCGGCGGATCGGTACGCATCAGCAGCACACGCGCGGGGTCCAGCGCGGCGGCGGTGAAGCTGTCCAGGAAGGCGTAACCCAGGCCGCGCTCGACCAGGGTGCCGGCCAGCGCATAGGTCTGCACGCGCAGGATCTGGCGGGGCGACCATTCGGCCGCCGACAGCCGAGCCGACAGCCGCTCGCCCAGCGGCGTGGCCTCGGCCAGCGCGATGAAGGGCCGCCCGGCGAGCCAGGCGCGCTCACCGGGGCGCAGCACGCCGGCCGCCCACTCGCGCGGCGCGGCCAGCACCATCTCGCCCCCGCACAAGGGGGTGAGCGCCACCGCGGCCTGTTCGGGCGGCTCGATGGCGAAACCGGCATCGACCTCCCAGGCCAGCAGATGAGCCTCGATCTCGCGCGTGTGGCTGGCCCACAGGTCGCACGCCACGCCGGGATGGGCCGCACGCATCGCCGCCAGCGCGTCCGGCAGCAGGGCAGTGGCGAGCGAAGGCGTCGCCGCCACGCGCAGCAGGCCGGAGGCCCCGCGCCTGAGATTGGCGGCCAGCGCCTCGATGCGCTCGATCTCGCCCCAGGCGCGCTGCACCTGGGCAAACAGCGCGCGGGCCTCGGGCGTGGGCAGCAGCCGCCCGCGACGGCGTTCGAACAGAGCGAAGCCCAGGCCGATCTCGGCATGGCTCAACACCCGCGACACCACCGGTTGCGACACGCCGAGCAGGCGGGCCGCCTCGCTGCCCGAGCCGGTCAGCATGACCGCGCGAAAGATCTCGATCTGACGCAGACGCATGTCGACTCCATGTCCTACGAACATAACCATGCCCATGATCTGCAAGATTTCCGCCTTGCGCAATGGCTATAGTCTGATCCGTATTCAGCCAGCAGGAGAGCATCCATGGACATCGTCGTCATCGGCGCCGGCATCGTCGGCCTCACTACCGCCTGGGCGCTGCGCGAGGACGGTCACCGCGTCACCGTGGTCGAACGCGCGCCGGTCGTCGGCAGCGGCACCAGCCAGGGCAATGGCGGGCAGCTGAGCTACCGCTACATCGCGCCGCTGGCCGATCCGGACATCCTCGCCAAGATTCCCGCCTGGATGCTCGGCCGCGACGCCCCGGTGCGTTTCCGTCCGCGCTTCGACCCCGCCCAGTGGCGCTGGATCGCCGACTTCCTGCGCGCCTGCAACGGCCACGACAAGCTGCGCTCGGTGGCCGCCCTGCTGCCGCTGGCGCTCTACAGCCAGCGCATGATCCACGAGCTGGTCGAGCACCACGGCTTCGCCTTCGACTACCGGCGCAACGGCAAACTGGTGGTGTATCGCGACCCGAAGAGCTTCGCCTCGGCACGCGCCCTGCTCGCCAGCCAGCCGGAACTCGCCAGCGAGCAGGCCGCGCTCGACGCCGCCGGCTGTGTGGACGCCGAACCGGCGCTGGCGGGCCTGCGCGGACAGATCGTCGGCGGCATCCTGACCCGCAGCGAGGAGGCCGGCGACTGCCACAAGCTCTGCCTGGCGCTGGCCGAAGGCCTGCAGCAGGGCGAAAACCCGGCGCGCCTGCTGCTCGGCCACGCGGTGGACGAGCTGGTGGTGCGCGGCGGCAGACTGGCCGCCCTCGCCCTGCGCACCCCGGACGGCGAAACCGTCGAGCTGCCCGCCGCCGCATGCGTGCTGGCCAACGGCGTCGGCGCGCCGGCGCTGGCCGCGCGCTGTGCCATCGACCTGCCGGTCTATCCGCTCAAGGGCTACAGCATCAGCGCCCCGGTGCGCGACGCCGCCGCGGCCCCCGCGCTGAGCGTGACCGACTTCCAGCGCAAGATCGTCTACGCCCGCCTCGGCGGGCACCTGCGGGTGGCCGGCATGGCGGACATCGTGGGCCACGACGAGGGCATCTCCGCCAAGCGCATCGCCACCCTGGTGCGCGAGACCCGTGAAACCTTCGGCGCGGGCGTCGATCTGACGAACATCGCACCGTGGGCCGGCCTGCGCCCGGCCACGCCGACCGGCCGTCCCATCCTCGGCACCAGCGGGGTGCCCGGACTGTGGCTCAACGTCGGACACGGCGCGCTCGGCTTCACCCTGGCCAGCGGCTGCGCCCGCATCGTCGCCGACCGCATCGCCGGGCGCGAACCGGCGGTTCCGGACGACGAGTTCGCGCTTTCCGCCGCCCGCCCGGGCGGCGCGCGGCGGCAATGCGCATGACGAATGTCCTTGCGCCGAGCGGCAGAGGCCGATAACTTCGGGCTATCCCTAGCTGACAGCCGGGGATCAAGCATGCCAAGCTGAACCACTTTCCGTCCCCCGACAGCGGGGGGCATGCTCCACGAGAGCATGCACCGAACGGGATCGTCCAATCGCGTGATGAAACATCATCAGGAGGAAAGCATGAAGAAGAAGCTCACCGCACTGGCAGCCGCATTCGCCCTCGTGGGCACCCTGGGCGCCACCCCGGCCCAGGCCCAGCAGAAGTTCGTCACCATCGGCACCGGCGGCGTCACCGGCGTGTACTACGCCGCGGGCGGCGCGATCTGCCGGCTGATCAACAAGGACCGCGCCCAGCACGGCATCCGCTGCTCGGTGGAAAGCACCGGCGGCTCGGTCTACAACCTGAACACCATCCGCGCCGGCGAGCTCGACTTCGGCGTCGCCCAATCCGACTGGCAGTACCACGCCTTCAATGGCAGCAGCAGCTTCAAGGAAGCCGGTGCCAACAAGGACCTGCGCGCGGTGTTCTCCATCCACCCCGAACCGTTCACCGTGCTGACCCGCAAGGAAGCGAACATCAAGAGCTTCGACGACCTGAAGGGCAAGCGCTTCAACGTCGGCAACCCGGGCTCCGGCACCCGCGCCTCGATGGAGGAGCTGCTCAACGCCATGGGCTGGAAGCTCTCCGACTTCTCGCTGGCCTCCGAGCTGAAGGCCGACGAGCACGGCGCGGCGCTGTGCGACAACAAGATCGACGGCTTCTTCTACGGCGTCGGCCACCCCTCGGCCAACATCCAGGACCCGACCACCACCTGCGGCGCCAAGCTGGTGTCGCTCACCGGCCCGGCCGTGCAGAAGCTGATCGCCGAGCGCCCGTACTACGCGGTGGCCACCATCCCGGGCGGGCTGTACGCCAACAACCCGGAACCGACCACCACCTACGGCGTGCTGGCCACCTTCGTCAGCTCCACCGCGGTGCCCGACGACGTGGTCTACACCATGGTCAAGGCGGTGTTCGAGAACTTCGACGAGTTCAAGCGCCTGCACCCGGCCTTCGCCAACCTCAAGGCCGAGGACATGATCAAGAACGGTCTGTCCGCACCGCTGCATGATGGTGCCGTGAAGTACTACAAGGAAAAGGGCTGGATGTAATCCACCCTCGGGCGGGGCGGCCGGCGGCCGCCCCGCCGCTTTCTGGCAAGCTTGCGTCCCTGCCGGCCCGGAGCCGGCCCGCGGACCTGCCATCCTGCGTACCAACCGGGAGGTGCGGACCATGGCCCGCTCTGACTCTGGCTCCATCGATCAAGACAAAACCCCAATCCAGCACCACGAACTGAGCGACGACGACCTCAAGCAGATCGTCGCCGAAGCCGACACCGGCGGACGCCAGCCGACCGGACTGGCCGCAAAGTTCCTGCTCGCCGCGGCCATCGTGTGGTCGCTGTTCCAGTTGTGGATCGCCTCGCCGCTGCCGTTTTCGCTCGGCTTCTTCATCCTCAACGACACCGAATCGCGCGCCATCCACTTGGCCTTTGCCGTCTTCCTGGCCTTCGCCGCCTACCCGGCGATGAAGTCCTCGCCACGCCATTACGTGCCCTTGTTCGACTGGCTGCTGGCGCTCGCCGGCGCCTTCTGCGCCGGCTACCTGTTCCTGTTCTATTCCGAACTGGCCAACCGGCCGGGCCTGCCGACCACGCTCGACCTGGTGGTGGCCGTGGGCGGCATGGCACTGCTGCTGGAAGCGGCCCGCCGCGCCCTGGGCCTGCCCATGGTGATCCTGGCGGTGGTGTTCCTGATCTACGTGTTCTTCGGGCAGTACATGCCCGACACCATCGCCCACCGCGGCGCCTCGCTCGCCAAGGGGATGAGCCACCTGTGGCTGTCCACCGAGGGGGTGTTCGGCGTGGCGCTCGGCGTATCCGCGGGCTTCATCTTCCTGTTCGTGCTCTTCGGCGCGCTGCTCGAGACCGCGGGTGCCGGCAACTACTTCATCAAGTCGGCCATCGCCCTGCTCGGCCACCTGCGCGGCGGCCCTGCCAAGGCGGCGGTGGTGGCGTCGGCGTCCACCGGCCTGATCTCCGGCTCGTCGATCGCCAACGTGGTGACCACCGGCACCTTCACCATCCCGCTGATCAAGCGCGTCGGCTACCGCCCGGACAAGGCGGCGGCGGTGGAAGTGGCCTCCTCGGTCAACGGCCAGCTGATGCCGCCGGTGATGGGCGCGGCCGCCTTCCTGATGGTCGAGTACGTCGGCATTCCCTACGTGCAGGTGCTCAAGCACGCCATCCTGCCCGCGCTGATCTCCTACATCGCGCTGTTCTACATCGTGCACCTGGAGGCGATGAAGATGAACCTGCAGGGCATCCCGCGGCGCGAACCGCTGCCCTGGCAGCGGGCGATGGTGAGCACCACGATGACGGTCTCGGGCCTGATCATCCTCGCCGCCATCGTCTATTTCGGCTTCGGCTGGATCAAGACGCTGGCCGGCGATGCCTCCTTCGTCATCATCGGCGGCTTGATGTTCCTCGCCTACGTCGGCCTGATCGCCCACGGCGCACGCTACCCCGAGCTGCACATGGACGATCCCAAGGAACCGATGGAGTACCTGCCCGAGATCGGTCCCACGCTGAAATCCGGCCTGCACTTCCTGCTGCCGGTGGTCGCGCTGATCTGGAACCTGATGGTCGAGCAGCTCTCGCCGGCACTGTCGGCCTTCTGGGCCACCATGTTCCTGATCTTCATCCTGGTCACCCAGCGACCGCTGTTCGCCTTCTTCCGCAAGACCGGCCACTACGGCGAGGCCGCCCGCCACGGCGTGCAGGACCTGATCACCGGCCTGGCCACCGGCGCGCGCAACATGATCGCCATCGGCATCGCCACCGCCGCGGCCGGCATCATCGTCGGCACGGTGACGCTGACCGGCGTCGGCCTGGTGATGACCGAACTGGTCGAAATCATCTCCGGCGGCAACCTGATGGTGATGCTGGTCATGGTGGCGGTGATCTGCCTGATCCTCGGCATGGGCCTGCCGACCACCGCCAACTACATCGTGGTGTCCACGCTGATGGCGCCGGTGGTGGTGGAACTCGGCGCGCAGACCGGCCTGCTGGTGCCGCTGATCGCGGTGCACATGTTCGTGTTCTACTTCGGACTGATGGCCGACGTCACCCCGCCGGTCGGCCTGGCCTCCTACGCCGCGGCCGGCATCGCCAACAGCGACCCGATCCGCACCGGCCTGACCGCCTTCGGCTACAGCGCCCGCACCGCCATCCTGCCCTTCATGTTCATCTTCAACACCCAGTTGCTGATGATCGGCATCGACAACCTGTGGGTGCTGGCGATGACCGTGAGCAGCGCGATACTCGCCAGCCTCACCTTCGCCGCGGCCACCCAGGGCTGGTTCTTCACCCGCAACCGCATCCACGAAGCCTTGCTGCTGCTATTGGTGACCTTCTGCCTGTTCCGCCCCGGCTACTTCATGGACATGATCTATCCGCCCTACGAGGACGTCCCGGGCGGGCAGCTCATCGAACTGGCCGAGAAGGCGCGTGCCAACGACCGGATGCGGATCTGGATCGAAGGCACCACCATCGAAGGCAAGGAAGTCGCCAAGGGCGTGCTGCTACCCCTGGGCCCTGCCACCAATGCCAGCGGCGAAGCACTCAACGGGCGTCAGCGCCTGGCCTTCTCCGGCCTCACGGTGATGGCCATGGGCGAGGATCTGCAGATATCCGGGGTGCAGTTCGGCTCTCAGGCGGAACGCCTGGGCATCGAGTTCGGCTTCGTGGTGCAGGCGGTGGAGCTGCCTGCCGAGCGGCCCGCCAAGGAATGGCTGTTCATCCCGACCCTGCTCGTTCTCGGCCTGGTCGTCGTGATGCAGCGGCGGCGGATGCGTCTGGCACCCGCGCCCGCGGCCTGAAAGACGTGAGGGACGCCTGACAGACCGGCCGGCGGATCAGATCAGATCAGATCAGATCAGCGATCCGCCGGCGACGATGGCCCGCGCATCCTTCTCGGTGATGCGCACCGTGGCGTTGGCCAGGACATGGGCGATTAGCCAGTCCTCGATACGTTCCGCGCCATCGCCCTCCAGCTTGACGAACCGGCAGCCGGCCTGTCCGCCATCGGGCCCCTGCAGATAGTTCACCACCTGCGCCTGCCCGCGGATCTCGTCGGGCACGCCGCGCCGCTGCAGCACGAATTCGAAGCTCCGCCCGGACGGCGGCGGTGTGCTGCTCGGATAGGCAAAGCCTTCCGGCGACAGGTCATTGAGCGCCAGCTTCTGGTCGCCGACCAGCACCCAGAAGCACACTTCCCCGCGACGGGTCGCCAGGAAGCGCTGCCGCCCCCGCTTCTCTACGGATTCTCGGTCCATCCCTCGTCCTGTTCGAATGATTGTCCGGGCGCCGGGCACCCGCCTTAGGCGCCGATCATAAACCATGACGGAGCGCTGATAGAACCCGCAGGCCGATCAGCGCATCACAGCGGCAGGCCGCGCGGCTTGCGCCCCGCACGGGCGAACAGGGCATCGAACAGGGCATTGGGCATCCAGCGCAGCACGCGCGCGGCCACGCCCATCTGCCAGGGCACCACCGCCCAGCTCCGTCCGGCGGAGATGGCCGCCGCAATGCGCGGCGCAGCCTGCTCCGCGGGCAGCAGGAAGGGCATCGGATAGGAATTCACCGCGGTCATCGGAGTGGCGATGTAGCCCGGCGCCACGGTCACCACCCTGACCCCGCTGCCACGCAACTCCACCCGCAGGCTTTCCAGATAGCTGATGGTGCCGGCCTTGGACGCGCTGTAGGCGCCGGCGCCCGGCAGCCCGCGCACGCCGGCCACCGAGGCGATGCCGGCGAGGCGTCCGCTGCCGCGCTGGCGCATCGGTGCGACGAAGGGCTGGAAGGTCGCCACCATGCCGAGCAGGTTGGTACGCAGCACCTTCTCGAAGGCATCCACGTCCTCGGCGTACTCGGTCAGCGTGCCGACCGAGACGCCCGCATTGGCGATCACCACGTCGGGCACACCGAACTCGGCCATGAAGCGCGCGGCCGCCTCACGCATGGCGGCCGGATCGCCGCAATCGGCCGGCAGCACCAGATGCTCGCCGGGCAGCCCGGCCGCCAGCGCGTGGAGCGTCTCGGCACGGCGGGCGACCAGGCCCAGGCGCGCGCCGTCGGCCGCATAGTGGCGGGCCAGCGCCTCGCCCAGCCCGCTGGAGGCGCCGGTGATCAGCACGCTCCGCGGACGCGGCGAGCCGGTCGGTCTCACGGACACCCCGCAAGGCGGGCCGGCATCGGGACTCAGCCCTTGCTGCGCTCGCTGCGCACGCGGGCGACCAGCTGGTCGAGCACCTTGATCGCGCCCTCGTGGCCGCCGGCCATCGAACTGGCGGTCAGGTACTTGCCCTCGACGACCAGGGTGGGCACGCCGCTGATCTTCATCGCCGCCGCGAGCTGGTTGCCACGCTGGAGCATGGACTGCACGCCGAAGGACTTGTAGGTCTCCATGAAGCGTTCCACGTCGGCGACCTTGCCGGTCACCCACTCGCGCACCCCGCTTTCGGTGTGCAGCGGGCGCTTGTCCTTCTGCACCGCACCGAAGATCTGCGGGTGCAGCTTCTCCAGTTCGCCGGTGACTTCCGCGGTGTAGTACAGGCGCGCCAGGCCCTGCAGCTGGGCGCTGTTCCACAGCACCGGCACATGGCGGAAATGCACATCCTGCGGCTGGGCCTTGGCCCACAGGTGGATCAGCGGCGCGAGGTCGGCGCAGTGCGGACAGCCGTAGTGGAAGAACTTGATGACCTCGATGCGCGCCGGGTCGTCGGTCGGCTGTGCCGGATTGAGGACAGTGAAGCCTCCTTGCTGGGCCAGGGCGCCCGCAACGGGGGATGCGAGCGCGCCGAGGGCGGCGAGTTGCTTCAGGGCGGTACGACGGTTCATGCGGTTCTCCGTTTGCTTGACGGCAGATAGACGGTGCCGCGCACGAAGCGTTCCCGCTCCGTGCGCAAGATCGGGTTCAGGGCGCGGCGCGCACCACGGTGGCGGTGAAGCCGCCTTCGGCCAGGCGCGAGCGCATCGGCGCCATGTCCTCGGGCTTGCCGAACGGACCGATGCGCACCCTGTGCACCGTGCGCCCGTCGGCGGTGCGCCCGCGCTGTGCGCTGGCCTCGATGCCGGACAGCGCCAGACGCGCCTTCAGGTTGTCCGCCTCGGACGGATCCTCGAAGGCGCCGACCTGCAGGTAGAGGCGCTCGACCGGCGCCGGCGCGGGCTGGGCCGCCGGAGCCACCGGTTCGGCCTGCGCACCATCGCCCTGCGGCAGGATCTTGTAGAACTGGAAGTCCTGCTTCACCACCGGGCGGTCGCCGGGCTTGCCCGGCAGCGCCACCGGCGGCTGGTCGGCACCGGGGATCCGCGGGCTGGTCGGCGGCGCCTGGAAGGGATTGGCCCGGGTGAAGTACCAGGCCGCACCGGCAGCGAACACCGCCCCGAGCACCAGGCCGATGAAGATGCCAATGACGATCCCGCCGCCACTGCGGGCCGGCCGGTTTCCGGACTTCTTCCGGGGTTTGCTGTCGCGACTCACGTCAGTCTCCGAAAACTACATCGACGCCGGGGCGGACACGCCGAGCAGCGCCAGCCCGCCGGCCAGCACCTGGCGCACCGCCGCGGCCAGCGCCAGGCGGGCGAGCTTGAGGGCCTCGTCCTCCACCAGCATGCGCTCGGCGTTGTACCAGCTGTGGAACTCGGCAGCGAGGTCCTTGAGGTAGAAGGCGATCTGGTGCGGCGCATAGTCGGTGGCGGCGTTCTGCACCAGCTCGGGGTAGGCGGCCAGGCTGGCACACAGCGCCAGTTCGCGCTCGTTCTCCAGGCGGCCGAGATCGGCGCCGGCCAGTTCCGCCGCGTCGCCGTCCCATTGCGCCAGCACCGAGCACACCCGCGCATGTGCGTACTGCACGTAGTACACCGGGTTCTCGTTGCTCTGGCTCTTGGCCAGGTCGAGGTCGAAGTCCAGGTGCTGGTCGCTCTTGCGCAACACGTAGAAGAAGCGGCAGGCGTCGTTGCCGACTTCCTTGCGCAGCTCGCGCAGGGTGACGAACTCGCCCGAGCGGGTGGACATCGAGGTCTTCTGGCCGTTGCGGTACAGCACCGCGAACTGCACCAGCGCCACTTCCAGCTTCTCCGGCGGCAGGCCGAGCGCGACGATCGCGCCGCGCACCCGCGGGATGTAGCCGTGGTGGTCGGCGCCCCAGATGTCGATGATGCGGTCGAAGCCGCGCTCGTACTTGTTCAGGTGATAGGCGATGTCCGAGGCGAAGTAGGTGAACAGGCCGTTCTCGCGCTGCACCACGCGGTCCTTCTCGTCGCCGAAGTCGGTGGAGCGGAACCACTTGGCGCCATCCTGAACGTAGATGTGGCCGGCCTGCTCCAGTTGGCCGATCGCGCGCTCGATGAGGCCGGTGTCGAACAGGCTCTGCTCGGAGAACCACTTGTCGAAGCGCACGCCGAACTCGGCCAGGTCCTCGCGCCCGTCGCTCAGCTGCTCGTTGAGCGCGAAGCCATGCACCCAGGCGTAGTCCTCGCCCAGCAGGCGCTTGGCGTTGCCGATCAGCGCGTCCAGATGCTCCTCGCGCTGCTGCTTGGCCTCGTCGTCCTTGCGCTCGGCCGGCGGCAGGCCGGGCGTGCCGGCCAGCACCTGCTCCAGCGTGACCTTGGCGAAGCGGTCCTGGTGGGCGTCGCGCAGCTCGCGCGCCATGTCGATCACGTAGTCGCCCTGGTAGGCATTGGGCGGAAAGCTCACCTCGACGCCGAAGAAGGCCAGGTAGCGCAGCCAGGTCGACAGCGCCAGGATGTCCATCTGCCGGCCGGCGTCGTTGACGTAGTACTCGCGGGTGACATCAAAGCCGGCAAAGGCCAGCAGGTCGGACAGCGAGGCGCCGTAGGCCGCGCCGCGTCCGTGGCCGACGTGCAGCGGGCCGGTGGGATTGGCGGAGACGAACTCGACCTGCACCTTCACGCCCTTGTGTGCACCGCGCCCGTAGTCGGCGCCGCGCGCCAGCACCTCGCGCACCACCGCGGTCTTGGCATCCGCGGCCAGGGTGAAATTGATGAAGCCCGCGCCGGCCACCTCGGCCTTGGCCACCAGCCCGGATGCCGGCAGCTCGGCCAGCAGCAGGGCGGCCAGTTCGCGCGGGTTGCGGCGCAAGGGCTTGGCCAGCTGCAGGGCCAGGTTGGTGGCGAAATCGCCGTGGTTCGCCTGCTTGGGACGCTCCAGCAGGATGGCGGCATCGGCCTGCTCGGGGGCGACGCTCTTCAGTGCGGCGCGCAGCAGGTCGGTGAGGAGAACTTTCGGATCGGCGCTCATGGCACTCGCAGGGACGGGAAAAGCGCTGAATTATAACGGATCGCGCCCCGACGCCCGGGTAAGCACACGCAACAGGGCGGCAGCATCCGCCGTCAACGGCTCTCGACGGCGCGCGGCGCTCTCCGATAAAGTCCGTCCTTTCCCTTCCCGCCTTCCGCCCGTGCGCCTGTTCCGCCTCGTCAAGATCGTCACCGTCGGCCTGCGCTTCGGCCTGGATCGCATCGTCCTGGACGCCGACACCAGCGGGCGGCTTGCGCGCGTGTGGAACGTGCTGTTCTTCTGGCGGCGCTTCCGCGAGCCGCGCGCGGTACGCCTGCGCCGCGCACTGGAATCGCTGGGCCCGATCTTCGTCAAGTTCGGCCAGATGCTGTCCACCCGGCGCGACCTGCTGCCTCCGGACCTGGCCGACGAGCTCGCGCTGCTGCAGGACCGCGTGCCGCCCTTCCCCACCGCGCAGGCGATCGCGGTGCTGGAGGATTTCTACGGCAAACCGGTGGACGAGGTATTCCACGACTTCAACCGCACGCCGGTGGCGTCGGCCTCGGTGGCGCAGGTGCATTTCGCCCACCTGCCCGACGGCACCGAAGTCGCGGTGAAGGTGCTGCGCCCCGGCATCGAGCGCGTCATCGCCCACGACCTGGCGCTGATGGAAGCGGCCGCCATCCTCCTCGAGAAGGTGTGGCCGGAAGGCCGCCGGCTGAAGCCCCGCGAGGTGGTCGGCGAGTTCGCCAAGTACCTGGCCGACGAGCTCGACCTGATGCGCGAGGCGGCCAACTGCTCGCAGCTGCGGCGCAACTTCACCGGCTCCAAGCTGCTGATCGTGCCCGAGGTCTATTGGGACTGGTGCGGCAAGTCGGTGATGGTGATGGAGCGCATGCACGGCGTGCCTATTTCGCAGACCGCGGCGCTGCGCGCGCAGGGCACGGACCTGTCCAGGCTGTCGCGTGCCGGCGTGGAGATCTTCTTCACCCAGGTGTTCCGCGACGGCTTCTTCCACGCCGACATGCACCCCGGCAACATTTTCGTGCATGCCGACGGGCGCTACATCGCGCTCGACTTCGGCATCATGGGCACGCTCACCGACGTCGACAAGAACTACCTTGCGACCAATTTCCTGGCCTTCTTCAAGCGCGACTACAAGCGCGTCGCCCAGGCCCACATCGACGCCGGCTGGGTGCCGGCCAAGACCCGGGTGGACGAGTTCGAGAGCGCCATCCGCGCGGTGTGCGAGCCGATCTTCGACAAGCCGCTCAAGGACATCTCCTTCGGCAAGACCCTGCTGCGCCTGTTCCAGACCGCGCGCCGCTTCGAGATGGAAGTCCAGCCCCAGCTGGTGATGCTGCAGAAGACCCTGCTCAACATCGAAGGCCTGGGCCGCCAGCTCGACCCGGAACTGGACCTGTGGAAGACCGCCAAGCCCTTCCTCGAACGCTGGATGGACGAGCAGATGGGCTGGCGCGCGCTCTCACGCGGCATCCGCGAAGAGGCCCCGGCCTGGGCCGGCACCCTGCCCCAGCTGCCGCGCCTGATACACCACGCGCTCACCGAGCCCGCCCGCCAGCAGGCCGCGATCCGCGACGAGATCGCCCGCCTGGCCGCCACCCAGCGCCAGCATGGGCGACTGGTTACCGTCATCGGCCTGCTGCTCGCAGCGCTGGTCGGCATCGAGCTGGCACGCCTGCTGGGCTGAACGATTCCGCCCGCCCGTCATCAAACGGGCATGCCGGGCGCTTGCAGTCCGCGCGCCGCCGCCCGGCCCCGTGTTCAACGGACGAGAGGCAGGCGATCATGACCCAACCCACTCCGCTCCCCCACGGCCCGCGCGCCACCGTCCGGGTGGTCGGCGCCGCCGCAGCCCTTGGCGCCCCCAGCGCCGGTCCCGCGGCCGGCCCCGACGCCCTGCTGGCTGCGGGCCTGCTTCACCACCTGAGCATCCGCGGCACCGCCGCGGCGCTCGACACCGTGCTGCATCCGCCACAGCCGCAACTCCCCGCGGGAGCCCCCGCCGCCGAGCGCCTGGCGGCGGTCGGCGCATACGCCCGCCGGCTGGCCGACCACCTCGCCGCGCTGCCCGACGACAGCCTGCCGCTGGTGCTCGGCGGCGACCACGCGGTGGCCGTCGGCACCTGGCGCGGCATGGCGCGCCGCCTTGAGGCACGCGGTCCGCTGGGCCTGATCTGGATCGACGCCCATCTCGACAGCCACACCGACACCAGCACGCACTCCGGCAACATCCACGGCATGCCGCTGGCCGCCCTGCTCGGCGAGGGCGCCGAGGCGCTCACCGGCGTCCCCGGCCCGCGCCTGGACCCCGCCCATGTGTGCGTGGTCGGCGCACGCGCCTGGGAAGCCGAAGAGGTCGAACGCCTCACCCGCCTGGGCGTGCGCATCTTCGGCATGGCCGAAGTGCGCCGCCGCGGCCTGGATGCGGTGTTCTGCGACGCGCTCACCGTGGCACGCAGCGGCACCGCGGGCTTCGGCGTCAGCGTGGACCTGGATGCGGTCGACCCGGGCGACATCCCCGCGGTGCTGTGCCCCGCGCCCGGCGGGCTGTCCGCCCAGGGACTGGCCGACACCCTGCACGTGCTGCGCAGTTGCGGCGACCTGGTGGCCCTGGAGATCGTCGAATACCTGCCCGAGCGCGACCCGCAGGGCGCCGTCGCAGCCTGGGTGAACACCTTTGCCGAGGCCGCGCTGGGCCCCAACACCTACCTGCTGCGCGCCCGCGAACGCGAATTCGGCGCCCACAACTATGCCCCGCTGCCGGTGGCCTTCCAGCGCGGCGAGGGCGTGTGGCTGTGGGACGTCGAGGGACGGCGCTACCTGGACATGATGAGCGCCTACTCGGCGGTGAGCTTCGGCCACTCCCATCCGCGCCTGGTGCAGGCGCTCACCGAGCAGGCCGGGCGCCTGGCGCTGACCTCGCGCGCCTACTCCAACGACCGCCTGCCGCTGCTGCTCGAGCGCCTGTGCGTGATGTTCGGCTACGAGCGCGCGCTGCCGGTGAACACCGGCCTGGAAGCGGTGGAGACCGCGCTCAAGGCCGCGCGCAAGTGGGCCTACCAGGTCAAGGGCGTACCCACCGACGCCGCCGAGATCATCGGCTGCAACGGCAACTTCCATGGCCGTTCGATCGGTATCGTCGGCCTGTCCTCGGTGGCCCAGTACCGCCAGGGCTTCGGCCCCTTCCCACCCGGCCTGCTGCGCATCCCCTATGGCGACCCGCAGGCGCTGGAAGAGGCGATCACGCCCAACACCGCGGCCTTCCTGGTCGAACCCATCCAGGCCGAAGGCGGCATCCTGATCCCGCCGTCCGGTTATCTCGCCCGCTGCGCGGAGATCTGCCGACGCCACAACGTACTGCTGATCGCCGACGAGGTGCAGACCGGGCTGGGGCGCACCGGACGCCTGCTGGGCAGCGACCACGACGGCGTGCGCCCGGACGGCATCATCCTCGGCAAGGCCCTGGGCGGCGGTCTGCTGCCGGTGTCCGCCTTCCTTGCCGACCGCGCGGTGATGGACGTGTTCACCCCCGGCGACCACGGCTCCACCTTCGGCGGCAATCCGCTGGGCGCCGCGGTGGCGCTGGAAGTGCTCGACCTGCTGCTGGAGACCCGCATCTGGGAACACGCCGAGCGCGTGGGCCGGCGCATGCGCGAGCGCCTGAGGGCCGACTGCCCGCCCTGCGTGCGCGAGATCCGTGGGCGCGGCCTGCTGACCGGCATCGAACTGCACCCGGACGGCGCCTCGGCCGGCCTGGCGGCAGAACTGCTGCTCGCCCGCGGCATCGCCACCCGCGACACCCACCGCAGCGTGCTGCGCCTGTCGCCGCCGCTGATCATCGAAGCCGATCTCGCCGAGCAGGCGGCGGCTACGGTGTGCGAGGTGCTCGCCGCACTGCCCCAGGGGCAGCACAGCCTGGCGAGTTAGGGCGCCGCCCGGCGCCACGCACCATCTTTGTGCGCCATTCGCCGCACGTTGAGCGGCGTTGACCGCCGTTGCCCCGCACATCGGCCGGAAATCCGCGCCCCCGCGGCGGAATTTCGTTGCTACACTTCGCCCCGCTGAAAACCACACCTGAAACCTTGCGGAGAAGCCGCCCATGCTGCTCTGGCTCGTCGTCGCCTACCTGGTCATCTCCATCGGCATCGGCCTGGTGGCCGCTACCCGGGTGCACAACGCCCGCGACTACATCGTCGCCGGCCGCAACCTGCCGATGTACATCGTGCTGGCCATGGTGTTCGCCACCTGGTTCGGCGCCGAGACCGTGCTCGGCATCTCGGCCACCTTCATCGACGAAGGCTTTCGCGGGCTGATCTCCGATCCGCTCGGCGCCTCGCTGTGCCTAGTGCTGTTCGGCCTGGTGTTCGCCCGCCCGCTGTACCGCATGAACCTGCTCACCCTGGGCGACTTCTTCCGCGTGCGCTACAACCGCACGACCGAGCTGATCCTGTCGCTGTGCATCGTCGCCTCCTACCTGGGCTGGGTGGCCGCACAGGTCACCGCGCTCGGCCTGGTGTTCAACGTGCTCTCCGACGGCGTGGTGTCGATGAACCAGGGCATGATGGTCGGCGCCTCGGTGGTGCTGCTGTACACCCTGTTCGGCGGCATGTGGTCGGTGGCCATCACCACCTTCGTGCAAATGATCGTCATCGTCGCCGGCCTGCTCTACGTGACCTGGCTGGCCGGCGACATGGCCGGCGGCTTCGACACCGTGATTTCCAAGGCGGCGGCCGAAGGCAAGTTCGAATGGCTGCCCACGCTGGACCCGCTGGACATGCTGGCCTGGATCGCCGCGCTGCTCACCATGGCGCTGGGTTCCATCCCGCAGCAGGACGTGTTCCAGCGGGTGAACTCCTCGAAGAACGAACGCATCGCGGTGTGGGGCACCACGCTGGGCGGGGTGAGCTACTTCTTCTTCGCCGCGGTGCCGCTCTTCCTGGCCTACTCGGCCACGCTGATCGACGCCGACATGGTCGCCCAGCTGATGGAGGACGACACCCAGCTGATCCTCCCGCACCTGATCATCAACTACATGCCCTTCACCGCCCAGGTGGTGTTCTTCGGCGCCCTGCTGTCGGTGATCATGAGTACCGCCTCGGGCACCCTGCTGGCGCCCTCGGTGACCTTCTCCGAGAACGTGCTGCGCGGCTTCTTCCCCGGCATGACCGACCGCGGCCTGCTGTGGAGCACGCGGGTCACCGTGGCGGTGTTCGCCGGCCTGGTCACGCTCTACGCCACCGCCACCGAATCGACCATCCACACCATGGTCGAGAACGCCTACCGCGTGACCCTGGCCGGCGCCTTCGTGCCGCTGGCCGCCGGCCTGTTCTGGAAGCGCGCCAACAATCTGGGCGCCGCGCTGGCGATCACCTTCGGCCTGGCGACCTGGCTGCTGCTGGAATTCACCGTACCGGAAGGCGACGTCGAACCGCAGCTGATCGGCCTGGTGGCCAGCGCCATCGGCATGGTGATCGGCGGCTATCTCGGCCGCCAGACCCACCACCGCCCGCACGCCGGCCATCATCACGCGGCCGCCGCCACCCATCACGTGCGCTGAGCGGGGCAGCGCCAACCCGACAGCGCCGAGCGAAGGGGCAGTCCCCTCCGGGCGCCCGGCCGCCCCAAGCCCGGAGGCGCCCCCTCGGGGGGCAGCGCCAGCCCGACAGGATCAAGCGCGGGGGCAGTCCCCTCCGGGCGCCGGGCCGCCCCAAGCCCGGAGGCGCCCCCTCGGGGGGCAGCGCCGGCCCGACAGGGCCAAGCGTGGGGGCAGTCTCCTCCACGGCCGTCACCCTTGACCCCGGTCAAAGCACCGGAACGACGCTGAGACTATGGTTGCGGGGCTTTTTTGCCCCCGCAGCCAAATGAACCCAACGCAACGCATCGAACTGGTCTGTCCGGCCGGCAGCCTGCCGGCGCTCAAGACCGCCATCGACCACGGCGCCGACTGCGTCTACCTCGGTTTCAAGGACGCCACCAACGCGCGCAACTTCACCGGGCTCAACTTCGACCCGGCGAGCATGCGCGAAGGCGTGCGCTACGCCCACCAGCGCGGCCGCAAGGTGCTGCTGGCGCTCAACACCTACCCGCAGGCCGGCAACTGGGGCGACTGGACCGCCGCGGTGGACCGCGCCGCCGAGATGGAACTGGACGCGGTCATCCTCGCCGACCCCGGGCTGATGGCCTACGCCGCCAAGACCCATCCGCAGCTGCGCCTGCACCTGTCGGTACAGGGCTCGGCCACCAGCTACGAGGCGATCAATTTCTACCATGAGCGCTTCGGCATCCAGCGCGCGGTGCTGCCGCGCGTGCTGTCGCTCGCCCAGGTGGAGCAGGTCATCGGCAGGACCCCGGTGGAGATCGAGGTGTTCGGCTTCGGCGGCCTGTGCGTCATGGTCGAGGGGCGCTGCGCGCTGTCGGCCTACGCCACCGGCGAATCGCCCAACTGCAACGGCGCCTGCTCGCCCGGCAAGCATGTGCGCTGGGAGCAGACCCCGAAGGGCATGGAGACGCGGCTCAACGGCATCCTCATCGACCGCTTCGCCGACGGCGAGCGCGCCGGCTACCCCACGCTGTGCAAGGGCCGCTTCGACGTCAATGGCGAGACCTATTACGCCATCGAGGAGCCCACCAGCCTCAACACCCTGGAGCTGCTGCCGGAACTCGCCCGCGCCGGTGTGCGCGCGATCAAGATCGAAGGCCGCCAGCGCAGCCCGGCCTACGTCGCCCAGGTCACCAAGGTGTGGCGCGCCGCGCTCGACCGGGTGATGGCCGATGCCGACAACTTCACCGTGCAGCCCGCCTGGATGGCCGAACTCAACAAGGTCTCCGAAGGCCAGAGCCACACCCTGGGCGCCTACTACCGGCCCTGGAAGTAAGCGCCGCGCGCCCTGCAACAAAGACGAACACGCCATGAAACTCGCCCTCGGACCCCTGCTCTACTACTGGCCGCGCCAGGCCACGCTGGATTTCTACGCCGACATCGCCGACAGCCCGGTGGACATCGTCTATCTCGGTGAAACGGTGTGCTCGCGCCGCCACGAACTGCGCCTGGAGGACTGGCTGGAGGTGGCCGGCGTGCTGGCCGCCGCCGGCAAGGACGTGCTGCTGTCCACCCAGTCGCTGATCGAATCCGAATCCGACCTCAAGGTCCTGCGCCGCATCGTCGCGCAGCGCGAGTTCGGCGTCGAGGCCAACGACATGGGCGCGGTGCGCCTGCTGGCCGAGGCCGGGCGCACGGACTGGGTGGCCGGGCCCACGCTCAACATCTTCAACCCCGCCACGCTGGCGCTGCTGCAGGAGTCCGGCGCGCGGCGCTGGGTGATGGCGCCGGAGATGTCCGGCGAGGCCCTGGCGGCGCTGGTCGCCGGCATGGACCCGGCGCCGGAGACCGAAGTCTTCGCCTGGGGGCGCCTGCCGCTGGCCCATTCCGCCCGCTGCTTCACCGCCCGCCACTTCAACCTGCAGAAGGACACCTGCGAGTTCCGCTGTCTGGGGATGAACGAAGGCATCGTGCTGCGCACCCGCGAAGGCGAACCCTTCCTCACGCTCAACGGCGTGCAGACCCAGTCGGCGCGCATCTACAACCTGCTCGGCGACCTGCCGGCGGTACGCGAGCGCGCCGGGGTGCTGCGCATCAGCCCGCAAGGCGAACACACCGCGGCGGTGCTCGCCACCTTCCGCGCCGCGCTGGCCGGCGAACTCGACCCGCAGGCCGCGCTGACCGCCAGCCGCCAGTGGATGAACGAGGAACCGTGCAACGGCTTCTGGCACGGCCGCCCCGGCGTCGAGCAATACGTCGCCTCCTGAACCCGGACCGCCACAGGATCGCTCCCATGTCGAACCTTCCCGCCCTGCCCAGCTTCGCCCGCCTGCAGGCCGCCGCCCGCCGCCTACCCGCGTTCACCGTGCCCCCGGCGCTCGGCCGCCTGGTCGCCCGCCTGCCGCAGCAGCCGCCCGCGCTGGCGCTGAGCCTGGCGCTCAACCTCGCGCTCGGCCGCATCCTGCCGCGCGAGGACCTCGCCCCGCTCACCGGCCGCCGCCTGCGCCTGCGCGTCACCGACGCCGGCCTGACCCTGGACTTCGGCCTCGGTGCGCGCGGCTTCCGCCCGCTCCCAGCCACCGGCACCCCGGACCTGACGCTCTCCGCCACCGTGCGCGACTACCTCGCCCTGGCGCTGCGCGAGGAAGACGCCGACACGCTGTTCTTCAGCCGCCGGCTGATCATGGAAGGCGACACCGACCTGGGCCTGCTGGTCAAGAACACCCTGGATGCGGTGGACTGGGACGCGCTCACCACCGCCTGGTCGCCCGCCGCACTGCTCGCCCGCCTGCCGCTGCCCGGCCGCCCGCGACGACCCGCGGGCGCCTAGCGCCCCCGGCATCTGGTTAGAATCGGGTCTCCCGCCCCCCGGACCGGCCCGATGGCGCGCCACGCCTCCAACCTGCCGCTGCACCTGGCGCTCGCCTACGCGGCGCTGGTCGCCTATGCCTGCCTGCACCCGTTCACCGGCTGGCAGGCGACCGGCCTGCCGGTGTTCGACTACCTGCTGGCACCCTGGCCGCGCTACTACCGCAGCGAGGATCTCATCCTCAACGTGGCCGGCTACGTCCCGCTCGGATTCCTTGCCGCGGCCGCCCTGTCGCGGCGGATCGGCGCCAGGGGCTGCATCCTCGCCGCCACGCTGGCTGCCGGCCTGCTCAGCCTGGGGCTGGAGACGGTGCAGAACTTCCTGCCCAGCCGGGTCGCCTCCAATCTGGATCTGGGCTGCAACCTGCTCGGCGCGCTGGCCGGGGCGCTGGCCGGCGCTGCCTGGGGCCCGGCGCTGTTCGGTCCGCAGGGCTGGCTGCAGCGCTGGCGCAGCCGGCACATCGTCGGCGGCTACACCGGCGACGCCGGCCTGCTGCTGCTCGGCCTGTGGCTGCTGACCCAACTCACTGCCGACGGCCTGCTGTTCGGCAGTGGCGATCTGCGCCACTGGCTGGCGCTGCCCAACCCGGTGACTTTCGAGCCGGAACGCTTCATCCGACTGGAAGCCGCGCATGTGGCCACTACCGTGGTGGGCGTGGGCCTGTTCGCGCGCTGCATCATGCTCGCACCCGGGCTGTGGCCGATACCGCTGCTGTTCATGCTGGCCTTCGGCCTGACCACGCTGGCCACCTTCAGCTTCTTCTCGGCCAGCGAACCGCTGGTCTGGCTGACTCCAGGCGCGCGCTTCGGCCTGATCGCCGGGCTGCCGCTGCTCGCCGTCTGCCTGCGGCTGCCGCGCGTGCTGCAGCACGCCCTGGCGGGCATGGCCATGCTGGCCGCCACCGCGCTGGTCAACCTGATGCCGGAGAACCCCTACCTGCCGTTCCGCTCCGCCGCGGCCGCCGGACACTTTCTCAACTTCCACGGTCTCACCGCGGTGGTCACCGCCGCCTGGCCCTTCCTGGCGCTGGCCTACCTGTCCGCCCTTGGCCTGTGGCGCGGCGAACATCTGGCCGCCGAGCGGCGACTATAATCGGCCGATCACCCAGGAGTCCGCATGAGCTATTTCAAGCACCACGTCTTCTTCTGCTGCAACCAGCGCCAGCCCGGCGACACCTGCTGCAACGACCACAAGGCGGTCGAGATGCAGACCTACGCCAAGGACCGCATCGCCGCGCTGGGCCTCAAGGGCCGCGGCAAGATCCGCATCAACAAGGCCGGCTGCCTGGACCGCTGCGACGACGGTCCGGTGCTGGTGGTGTACCCGGACAACGTCTGGTACACCTACGTGGATCGCGAAGACATCGACGAGATCATCGACAGCCATCTGGTGCACGGGCGCATCGTCGAGCGCCTGCGCCTGCCGGACGGGCCGGCCGCAGCATGAGCCGCCCCGCCCCCACCGAGAGCGTGCTGCTGCGCGGCGCGGCCGGCGCGATCGACGCGCTGATCGACACCCCGGCCGAGGTGCGCGGGCTGGCGGTGGTCTGCCACCCCCACCCGCTGTACGGCGGTGCCAATACCAACAAGGTGGCGCACACCCTGGCGCGCGCCTTCCGCGACCTGGGTTATGCGGTGGTGCGCCCCAACTTCCGCGGCGTGGGCAAGAGCGACGGCGCACACGACCACGGCAACGGCGAGACCGAGGACGTGCTGAACGTGATCGGCTGGGCGCAGTCGCGCTGGGGTAGCCTGCCGCTGGCGCTCGGCGGCTTCTCCTTCGGCGGTTTCGTGCAGTGCCGGGTGGCCAATCGCCTGGCCGACAGCCTCACCCCGGTGCAGCGCCTGGCGCTGGTCGGCATGGCCGCCGGCAGCGCGGCCGACGGCGCCCGCCAGTACGACACCCCGCCGCTGCCGGATAAGCTCTCCAGCCTGGTCGTGCATGGCGAGGTGGACGAGACCGTGCCGCTCGCCAACGTCTTCGACTGGGCCCGCCCGCAGGAGCTGCCGGTGGTGGTGGTGCCCGGCGCCGACCATTTCTTTCACGGCAAGCTGCACGTGATCCGCGATGTCATCGCCCGCACCTGGGCACCGCTCTGAGTCCACGCATACAGGGAGCCCCGCCATGAAGCTGTTCGCCTCGCTCACCAGCCCCTACGCCCGCAAGATCCGCATCCTGCTGGCCGAGAAAGGCCTGCCGTTCGAACTCGTGGTCGACTCGCCATGGGAGGCCAACACCCGCATCCCCACGCTCAATCCGCTGGGCAAGGTGCCGGTGCTGATCACCGACGACGGCGAGGCCTTCTTCGACTCTCCGGTGATCGCCGGCTATCTGGAAACCCTGGGCGCCCAACCGGCCATGCTGCCGGCCGATGCGCTGGAAGCCGTGCGCGTGCGCCAGATCGAGGCGCTGGCTGACGGCGTCACCGACGCCGCGGTGGCCGCGCTGCTCGAATCCCGCCGCCCCGACGGCCAGCGCAGCGATGCCGAGATCGTCCGCCAGAAGGACAAGATCGAACGCAGCCTGGTCGAGCTGGAAAAACGCGCGGACGGACACGACTGGCTGCACGGCGAGCGCTTCGGACTGGCCGACGTGGCTGCAGCGGTCGCGCTCGCCTACCTCGACCTGCGCCATCCCGACCTCGACTGGCGCGCCCGCCATCCGGCGCTGAAGACCTACGCCGACCGCCTGTTCGCGCGCCCGAGCTTCATCGACACCAAGCCGCCGGTCGGCTGATGCCCTTCGTCCTCGGCGGCCGGGCGCGCATGGCGCCGGCCGCCTCCAGCACCTCCGCACCGGAGCTCCGCCATGTCCGATGAGACCGTCCTGCTGGTGTTCACCAACGCCCCCAGCGCCGAAAGCGCCCGCCACATCGCGCGCAGCCTGGTCGACGCGCGACTGGCAGCCTGCGTCAACATCCTCCCGGAGTGCCAGTCCATCTACCGCTGGCAGGGCGCCGTCGAGGAGGCCGCGGAACTGCCGGTGATGATCAAGACCACCGCGGCGCACTATCAGGCGGTGGAAGCGGCGATCCGCCTCGCCCATCCCTACGAACTTCCCGAGATCGTCGCGGTCCCTGTGGAGCGGGGCCTGCCGGGCTATCTGGCCTGGGTGGCCGCGGAAACCCGGCACGAGCCTTCCGCCCCCCCGGAAGCCTGACCCCTGCCCCGAACAACAACACTCATACCCGCAATGTTCCGACCCCCGCCGCTGTTCGCCTTCCTCCTCGCCCTCCTCACGCTGTTTGCCGCTCCCGCCCACGCCCTGGGCGAACCGATCGAACCTGAGAAGGCCTTCGCATTCACCGCGCGGGCGCTCGACCCGCAGACCGTCGAGGCGGTCTTCCGCGTCCACAAGGACTACTACCTCTACGGCGACAAGTTCCGCTTCGAGACCGACCCGCCCAGCGTCCAGCTCGGCGAACCCGAGCGCGCCCCGGGCGAGATGAAGGAGGACGAGTTCTTCGGCACGGTCGAGACCCTGCGCGACACGGTCAGCATCCTGCTGCCGGTGACCGCACCGGAGGGTCTCACCCGCTTCCGCCTGACGGTCACCAGCCAGGGCTGCTGGGACGGCGGCATCTGCTATCCGCCCACGCCGCAGAGCGCCGACATCGATCTCAGCGCCAGCCCGGCGCCCGCCGCCACCAGCCTGTTGGATCGCGCGCTGGCCGGTGGCGCGCCGGCCGGCATCGCCCCCGCGACCTCGGGTCCGGCCGGCGACGAGAGCGGGCGCATCGCCCGCCTGCTGGGTGACGCCAGCGTGCCGCTGGTGCTGGCCAGCTTCTTCGGTTTCGGCCTGCTGCTCGCCTTCACCCCGTGCACCTTCCCGATGATCCCCATCCTCTCGGGCATCATCGTCGGCCATGGCCACCACATCTCTCGCGCGCGCGCCTTCGGCCTGTCGCTCGCCTACGTGCTGGGCATGGCGGTGACCTACGCGGTGGCCGGCGTCGCCGCCGGCATGTCCGGCACCCTGCTGTCGGCCGCGCTGCAGAACGTCTGGGTGCTCGGCGTCTTCGCGCTGGTGTTCGTCGCCCTGGCGCTATCGATGTTCGGCTTCTACGAGCTGCAGCTGCCTACCGCCCTGCAGAGCCGGCTGGCCGACACCGCCGCACACCGCAAGGGCGGCAGCATTGGCGGGGTGGTGACCATGGGCGTGCTGTCGGCCCTGATCGTCGGCCCCTGCGTGGCCGCGCCGCTGGCCGGTGCGCTGCTCTACATCGCCCAGAGTGGCGACGCGGCACTGGGCGGTACGGCGCTGTTCGTCATGGCGCTCGGCATGGGTGCGCCCCTGCTCGCCGTCGGCGTGGCCGCGCGCAGCGTGCTGCCCAAGGCGGGCCCGTGGATGGAGGGGGTGAAGAAGGCCTTCGGCGTGATGCTGCTGGCGGTTGCGGTATGGCTGCTCACCCCGGTGGTGCCGGAGCTGCTGACCATGCTCGCCTGGGCCGCCCTGCTGATGTTCTCGGGCATCTTCCTGCGCGCGCTCGATCCGCTGCCGCCGCACACCAAGGGCTGGGCACGCTTCTGGAAGGGCATCGGCGTGATCCTGCTGCTGGCCGGCACCGCGATGCTGGTCGGCGCGCTGGCCGGCTCGCGCGACCCCCTGCAGCCGCTGGCCGTGCTGCGTGCGGAGGCCGGCGCCACCGCGCGCGCTGCGCCGGCTTTCGAGAAAGTCGGCTCGGTGGCCGAGCTGGACGCCCGCCTGGCCTCCGCCGGGCGGCCGGTGATGCTGGATTTCTATGCGGACTGGTGCGTGTCGTGCAAGGAGATGGAGCGCTACACCTTCTCCGACCCGGCCGTCGCCGCGCGCATGGAGCGCATGCTGCTGCTCAAGGCCGACGTCACCGCCAACAGCGAGGAACACAAGGCGTTGCTGCGCCGCTTCCAGCTGTTCGGCCCGCCGGGCATCATCTTCTTCGACGCCGCCGGCCAGGAGCGCGACGGCCTGCGGGTGGTGGGCTACATGCCCGCCGCGCCCTTTGGCGAGATCCTCGACCGCGCCTTGCGCTGAACCGCTTCGGTTCCCTGCTGCGGGGCTGTCCGGAGCGGCCAGGGAGGGGTGAGGGTCGCGGCTCATGCTGTGCCCGAAATCGCCGCAACCCTCACCCCTCCCTGGCTGGAAACGCCCGGGCGGCTCAAACGCCCCCAACACAACAGCCGATGGAACCCCCGCGCCTCCAGCCGGCCGGTCAGGCGGCCGGCGACGATTTCGGGCACCGTATGAGGAACCGGCCACCTATGAACAGGGGAGCCTCAAAGAAAGCGCCCGGCCCCGGCACGACAAAGAAACAAACCCTGCCGCACGCCCAGGAAACCAAACACCCCGGCGTTTAGCCTACAATTGCGCCTTCCCCATCCGCACAGATCCCCCATGTTTTCCGGAATCGTGGCCGCCTGCGGCCGTATCGAACATATTGCGCCGCTCGAAGACGGCGTGCGCCTGACGGTGGACGTCGGCGGACTGGACCTGGCCGACGTGGCCATCGGCGACAGCATCGCCAACAGCGGCGTGTGCCTCACCGTGGTCGCCATGGACGGCAGCCGGGTGAACTTCGACGTGTCGCGCGAGACGCTCAACTGCACGGTCGGCCTGGACAGCGTGGGCACAGAGGTGAACCTCGAAAAGGCCCTGCAACTGTCCGACCGCCTCGGCGGCCACCTGGTCACCGGCCATGTGGACGGCGTCGGTGAGGTGCTGCGCTTTGCCCCGGTGGGCGAGAGCCATGAACTGGTGATCCGCGCGCCCGCGGCCATCGCCGGCTACATCGCGCGCAAGGGCTCGATCACCGTCAATGGCGTGAGCCTCACCGTGAACCGCGTCGAAGGCGCCGATTTCTCCATCAACCTGATCCCGCACACCGTGGCGGTGACCAACCTCAAGCACCTGCAGGCCGGCAGCCGGGTGAACCTGGAGATCGACCTGATCGCCCGCTACGTCGAACGCATGGCCGCCTGGCGCGAGGAGTCCGCACAATGACCGCGCTGTCGCCGATCACCGAAATCATCGACGAGATCCGTGCCGGGCGCATGGTCATCCTGGTCGACGAGGAAGACCGCGAGAACGAGGGCGACCTCGTCATGGCGGCCGAGTTCGTCACCCCCGAGGCGATCAACTTCATGGCCAAGTTCGGCCGCGGACTGATCTGCCTGACGCTCACCGAGCAGCGCTGCCGCCAGCTCGGGCTGCAGCAGATGGTGCGCGACAACCGCACCCCGCACGGCACCGCCTTCACCACCTCGATCGAGGCGGCCACCGGCGTGACCACCGGCATCTCGGCGCACGACCGCGCGCGCACCGTGCAGGTCGCGGTCGCCCGCCACGCCAAGCCGGAAGACATCGTCATGCCCGGCCACATCTTCCCGCTGACCGCGCAGAAGGGCGGCGTGCTGATCCGCGCCGGCCACACCGAAGCGGGCTGCGACCTCGCCCAGCTCGCCGGGCTGGAGCCGGCCTCGGTGATCTGCGAGATCCTCAAGGACGACGGCACCATGGCCCGCCTGCCCGACCTGGTCGAGTTCGGCAAGGAACACGGCCTGAAGATCGGCGCCATCCGCGACCTGATCGAATACCGCGCGGCCACCGAGCACCTGGTCGAACAGGTCAGCGAGAAGGAAGTCGACACTCCGCACGGGCGCTTCCGCCTGTCCGCCTTCGAGGACAAGACTTCCGGCGACGTGCATTTCGCCCTGTCGCGCGGCGACATCGCCCCCGAGCGCGAGACCCTGGTGCGTGTGCATGAGCCGATCTCGGTGGTCGATTTCCTCGACCCCGAAAGCGGCCGTCACAGCTTTCCGGTCAACAGCGCGCTGGCCGCGCTCGCCCGGGCCGAGGCCGGCGTGATCGTCCTGCTCTACCGCCCGCAGAGCGGCCGCGACCTGCTCGCCAGCCTCACCGGCACCGCCGACCGCCCGGTGAAGTGGGACCCGCGCCTGTTCGGCGTCGGCGCGCAGATCCTGCGTGCGCTCAAGGTCGGCCGCATGCGGCTGATGTCCAACCCACGCAAGATCCCCAGCATGGCCGGCTTCGGCCTGGAGATCACCGGCTTCGTCGACCCCGACGCCTGACCGCCACCCGCATTTCCAACTTTCCTACCGAGACCCCATGTCCCGCTTCGAGAACATCACCGAATACGACATCGACCTCGCCGGCCAGAGCCTGCGTGTCGGCATCGTCATGAGCCGCTTCAACCAGGACGTGTGCGAGGGCCTGCTGTCGGCCTGCGTGGCCGAACTGCAGCGCCTGGGCGTGTCGCCCGACCTCACCCGCATCGCCACGGTGCCGGGCGCGCTGGAGATTCCGCTGACCCTGCAGACCATGGCGCGCAGCGGCCGCTTCGACGCACTGATCGCACTCGGCGCAGTGATCCGCGGCGAGACCTACCACTTCGAGCTGGTTTCCAACGAGATGGGCGCGGGCATCACCCGCGTGACGCTGGACACCGGCATCCCGGTCGCCAACGGCGTGCTGACCACCGAGGACGACGACCAGGCACTCGCCCGCATGCAGGAGAAGGGTAGCGACTGCGCCCGCACTGCGGTCGAGATGGCCAACCTGCTGAAGGCCCTGAAATGACGACCCCCACGCTCACTACGTTCGCTGCCCCCCAAGGGGGCGCAGGCCTCCCTTGGGGCGGCCCGGCGGGAGACCTGACATGAGCAGCAAATCCTCCCGCCGCCGGGCGCGCGAATTCGCCCTGCAGGGCATCTACCAGTGGCTGCTGTCGGGCAACAGCGTGCCGGTGATCGAGGAGCACGTCGAGCAGGCCAGCGGCTTCGACAAGGCGGATCGCGAGCTCTTCGTCTCGCTGCTGCGCGGCACGCTGGAGAACGTCGCCGACCTGCAGTACGACTTCGCACCCTTCATCGACCGCCCGCTGTCGGAGCTCTCCCCGGTGGAGCGCGGCATCCTGCTGCTGGCCACCCACGAGCTGAAGAACTGCCTGGAGACCCCCTACCGGGTGGTGATCAACGAGGCGATCGAGCTGGCCAAGGGCTACGGCGGCACCGACGGCCACCGCTTCGTGAACGGCGTGCTGGACAAGCTCGCCACCCAGCTGCGCGCAGCTGAGATCGCCGCACTGAAGAGCGAAGGCAAGCGCTGAGCTCCGCCGGCCGGCAGCCGCTGCCGGCATGCGGCCGCCATAAACGACAAACCCGCCATTCGGCGGGTTTGTTTTTTGGTGCTGATGAACTGCGCGCGGATCAGGGGCGCGGACGGCGCGCACCCTGCGGACGGTCGCCGCCGAAGCGGCCTTCCCCGCCACTGTTGCCGCGTCCGAAACCACCGGCACTGCGGCGCGAGGGCTGGTCCGACGACGGCCACGGGCTGTTGCTGCCGCGGCCGCCGAAGCCGCCCGGCTTGCCACTGCCGAAGCGCGGCTTGTTGCCCGCCGGGCGCGGGTTGGCCGCGCGCGGGCTGGGTTCCAGACCCTCGATGGTGTGCACTTCCAGGCGGTCGCCGGTGTAGCGCTCGATGGCGCGGATGATGCCGGTCTCGCGCGGGCCGGACAGGGTGATCGCCACCCCGCTGCGCCCGGCGCGGCCGGTACGGCCGATGCGGTGCACATAGTCCTCGGCCTGGCGCGGCGGATCGAAGTTCACCACGTGGCTGATGCCGGCGACGTCGATGCCGCGCGCGGCCACGTCGGTGGCCACCAGGATGTTGATGCGGCCCGAACGCAGCTGCTGCAGGGTGCGGTTGCGCGCGCCCTGGTGCATGTCGCCGTGCAGGGCTGCGGCGGAGAAACCCTTCTCCTGCAGTTGCAGGGAGATCTCCTCGGCGCCGCGCTTGGTGGAGGTGAACACCACGGCCTGGTTCACCGTGGTGCAGCCCAGCACCGCTTCCAGCAGCTTGTTCTTGTGGCCGAGACCGTCGGCGAACAGCAGGCGTTGCTCGATCTGCCCGCGGTCCTCGCCGCCGCCGACGATCTCGATGCGCTGCGGGTTGCGGGTCATTTCGCGCGCCAGGTTGCCGACCACGCCGTCGAGGGTGGCCGAGAACAGCAGGGTCTGGCGGCTGGCCGGGGTGGCACGCACGATGGTCTCGATGTCTTCCAGGAAGCCCATGTCCAGCATGCGGTCGGCCTCGTCCAGCACCAGCACCTCGATGTCGGAGAGCTTGAGCTTGCGGCGCTCCAGGTGGTCGATCAGGCGACCCGGGGTGGCCACGATCACGTCCGGATGGCGGGCGAGCTGCTTGACCTGGGCGAAGAAGGGCGCGCCGCCGACCAGGCAGGCGGTGTTCAGCCAGCGCAGCGCGCGGCCGTAGGTATTGACCGCCTTTTCCACCTGCAGGGCGAGTTCGCGGGTCGGGGTGAGCACCAGCACGCGCGGGCCGGCACCCGGCGCCGGGCGGCGGCCGGTCAGGCGCTGCAGGCTGGGCAGGGTGAAGGCCGCGGTTTTGCCGCTGCCGGTATGCGAGGACACCAGCAGGTCGCCGCCGGCGATCGCCGCGGGGATGGCCTGCTGTTGCACCGGCGTGGGGGTGGTGTAGCCGGTGGCCTCGATGGCCTTGAGCAATTCTTCGCCGAGGCCGAGTTCGTTGAACGTCATTGTTTCGTCTTCCTTGCGTGGCTGGCGGCGAAAAGGCGCCGGTCAGCCGGATTCCGGCCCGCATCGGTGCGGGCCGCATGACATCGCGCCGCCCGGCAGCCAGGATTCTCTGGACAAAGCCGGACGCGGGGCCACCGGATTCGGAGGCGCACGATGAGCGTGGGCCGGTCGTCGTCCTCACCGCATGGCGAGGAAAGCACGACCGCGCATCGGCACCAACCGGTTATCTCGATGCCAGACGATCGGAAGAGCGAATGGAGTTCGACTGAAGGGAGGTCGGGGGCGATGGGGCTGTGGATACAGTCCCTCGGGCCGGGTCGCGGGCGCCGCGAATCGCTGGATTCACGCCCCGGGTACCTCTATGGCCCTGCTGCTGCATTGCACAACGAGGCGCATTCTAACCCACGCCGAGCACTTCGCGGGCAGAAATCCACGGGCCAGACGAAAAAAAGCCCGGCGCCTGCATGGCACCGGGCTTTTGGAAAGCGTGCAGCCGTGGGCTTACTTGCCGTTCACGGAGGCCTTCAGGGTCGCGCCAGCGGTGAACTTGGGCACGCTGGAAGCAGCGATCTTGATGGTCGCGCCGGTTTGCGGATTGCGGCCGGTACGTGCGGCGCGCTTGGAGACCTCGAAGGAGCCAAAGCCGGTGAAGGCAACCTTTTCGCCTTTGGAGAGCTGCTCGGCGATGATATCGAGCACGCCGGAAAGGGCACGGTCGGCTTGCGCGCGGGAAACGTCCAGACGGTCGGCCAGGGCTTCGACGAATTCACCTTTGTTCATGCTTTATCCTCGATTGGTGTGAGTAGGGAGCGGTGTCAGGTTCTACGCGCCGGATTCTAGCACCGTCGCGGCCTGCAGGGCATCGCGCAATGCAAAGGGCGTGGCGCACAGCATACAGAGTTTGTGCGTGTTTGGGCACAGCGGAAATACACATCGATCCCGCTCAGACTATGGTGTGCGCCGTGCGCGGCAGGACGATCCGCACCGTGAGGCCGCCACCGGGGGTTTCGTCGAACGCCAGGCGCCCGCCATGACGCTCGACCACGCGGCGCACGATGGACAAGCCGAGCCCCGCGCCGCTGCCGCCCCCCAGGCGCAGGAAGCGTTGGCCGAGAAGCGCGCGCGACGCTACAGGCACGCCGGGGCCATGATCGGCGACCACCAGCTCGATGCCATCGTCCACCGCACCGAGGCGCAGCGCCACGGTGCTGCCGGCCGGCGCATGGCGCAGGGCGTTGGCCACCAGGTTGTGCACCAGCATCCCGAGCGCTCCGGGCTCGAGCGGCAGGCGCCAGTCCAGGGCCTCGTCGGCCTCCAGTGCGAGCTCCGCCTGCGCCTCGTCGGCCAGCGGCATCAGGCCGGCAAGCTCCCGGCGCACCTCGGCCAGCAGGTTCAGCGCCTCGCGGCCATTCGCCGGCTCGGCCTGCTCCAGGCGCGCCAGGGTCAGCATCTGCCCGGCCAGGCGGGTGGCGCGGTCCACGCCGGCCCGCAGCTCGAGCAGCGCCGCGCGGCGCTCCTGCTCGCTGCCAGCGTCGAGCGCGTTCTGGGCATGGACGCGCAGCACCGCCAGCGGTGTGCGCAACTCGTGGGCGGCGTCGGCGATGAAACGCTGCTCGCTCGCCAGCAGGCGGGAGACCTCGCCGAGCAGCCGGTTCAGGGCGTGCTGCATGGGCGCCAGCTCCTCGGGCAAGGGCGACAGCTCCAACGGCGCCAGGTGGGCGGGGTCGCGCGAACGGATCAGGCCGGCCATGCGTTCGAGCGGCTTCAGGCCCCAGCCGATCGCCATCCAGATGAGTACGGTGAGCAGGGGCACGCCAACGATGTCCGGCATCATCGTCTGCCAGACGATGCCGCTCACCAGCTCGCCACGCACGTCCTCGCGCTCGCCGGCCATGATGCGCAGCCCCTGGGCGGCGTCGCGCAGCACGAACACCCGCCAGACGTGGCCGCCGACCAGCTCGTCGGCGAAGCCGCCTGCGATGCGGCTGAGCGGACCGTCCGGGGCGCTGCCGGTGCGCATCACCAGCTGGTCGCCGCGCCAGACCTGGAAGCTGAGCTTGCTCTCGTAGGGATGCCCGTCATAGGGCAGGTTGCCCTCGTCGCCGACATCGAGCTCGCCGCTCTGGCTCAGCGCGTCGGCAAAGGCCGCATGGACGCGCGCCCGCAACTGCTCGCCGCCGCCGGGATCGACCCGCATCAGCCCCTGCAGCATGCGCGCGCTCTGCGCCAGGCGGGCATCGAACAACTCCTCGACCTCGTGCGCGGCATCCTGCACGCTGACGACGAAGATCACCGTGCTGATGACGGTGAACAGCGCCAGCACCAGCGCCAGCGTGCGGCGGCGGATGGCGTTCATCGCGCGGCCTCGTCCGCCCCGGCCTTGTCGATCACGTAGCCGATGCCGCGCAGCGTGCGGATCAGCCCGGGGAAGAGCTTGCGCCGCAGGTGGTGGATGTGCACCTCGATGGCATTGCTCTCGATCTCCTCGCCCCAGCCGTACAGCAGGCCTTCAAGCTGCTCGCGGGTCAGCACCCGGCCGGGCTGGGCCAGCAACTCGTGCAATATGGCGAACTCCCGGCGCGACAGGCTGACCGCCCGCCCGTGCAGGAACACGGCCTGAGCGGCCGGCTCCAGGCGCACGCCGCGATGCTCGACCACCGGCTGCGGCCGCCCAGCCGCACGGCGCAGCAGGGCGCGCAGGCGGGCCTTGAGCTCGTCGACCTCGAAGGGTTTCACCAGGTAGTCGTCGGCCCCGGCATCCAGCCCGGCGATGCGGTCCGCGGTGGCATCGCGCGCGGTCAGCACCAGCACGGGCACCGCGCTGCCGCTGGCGCGCAGCTGGCGCAGCACGTCGAGTCCGTCCATGCGCGGCAGCCCGAGGTCCAGCACCGCCAACTCGTAGCCGCCATGGAGCAGCGCCTGCAGCGCATGCGGGCCGTCGTCCAGGCAATCGACCGTGTAACCCTCGGGGCGCAATGCCGTGCGTACGCCGGCCGCCAGCGCGGCATCGTCTTCCACCAGCAGTATGCGCATGTCCGCTGCAAAGCTCCGTTACGTTCCCGGTTGGCAAAGCTTAAGTCTTCCTTAAGTTTGCCATGCTCCACTGGCGCCCGCTCCATCATCGGTCGCCCGCATGTCCGCCTCCCTCGCCGCCCCTGCCCCGCCCGCCTCGCCCCGCCTCGCACGCCTGTGGCAAGGCCTGGCCGTGTTCGGCCCCTATGCCCCGCTGGTGATGATGGTGCTGGTCGGTCTGGTGCTGCTTTCGGCCAGCCGGCTCGGCCTCATGGCCTGGCAGTGGGAGCGGGTATCCGCCACCGGCCTCGCCGGGCAGATGCTGCTGCAGGGGGTGCGCGTGGACCTCATCCAGCTCGGGCTGCTGGCCCTGCCGCCGCTGCTCCTCGCACCCTTTCTCGCCACCGCACCCGCCTGGCCGCTGTGGCGCCGGCTGACCTGGTTGTGGGCGATCCTGGCGATCACCCTGCTGGTCTTCCTGGAACTGGCCACGCCGGGCTTCGTCGGCGAGTACGACAGCCGGCCGAACCGGCTGTTCGTGGAATACCTCAAGTATCCGCGCGAGGTGTCCGCCATGCTGTGGGGCGGCTTCCGCCTTCATGTACTGGCCGGGCTGTCCTTCACCGCGCTGGCGGCCTGGGCGATGAGCCGGCTGATGCGCCCCTGGCTGGCCGAACCGCGACGCGGCAAGCACTGGCAACTGTGGTTGTCCTGGCCCTTCGTGTTCCTGCTGGTGGCCTTCGCCATCCGCTCCACCACCGACCATCGCCCGGCCAATCCGGCGATGTTCGCGCTGACCGCCGACCCGATGGTCAACAGCCTGATCCTCAATTCCGCCTGGTCGGTGGCCCACGCGGTCTACAACCTCAAGCATGAGGCCGAGTCCGGCGCGGTCTACGGCGAGATGCCGGTCGAAGAGATGCTCGCCACCGTGGCGGCGGCGCGCGGCGCGGAAGGGCTCACGTCGGTTTCGGCCGCCCTGCCCGAGCTGCCCACGCTGAGCCGCCTGCTTCCCAGCCGGCCGCGCGCGCGGCCGCTCAACCTGGTGATCGTGCTGGAAGAGAGCCTGGGCGCCACCTTCGTCGAATCGCTCGGCGGCCTGCCGGTGACCCCGGAGCTGGAGAAGCTCAAGGAACAGGGCTGGTGGTTCGAGCAGCTCTACGCCACCGGCACCCGCTCGGTGCGCGGCATCGAGGCGGTCACCACCGGCTTTCCGCCCACGCCGGCGCAGAGCGTGGTCAAGTTGTCGCTGTCGCAGACCGGCTTCTTCTCGCTGGCCGACCTGCTCGGCCGCCGTGGCTACCACACCGAGTTCATCTACGGCGGCGAATCGCACTTCGACAACATGCGCAGCTTCTTCAAGGGCAACGGCTTCGAGCGCGTGATCGACGAGAAGGACTACCAGGCGCCGGTATTCACCGGCAGCTGGGGGGTGTCCGACGAGGACTTGTTCAACCGCGCGCACCAGGAGATCACCGCGCATCACGCCGCCGGCAAACCCTTCTTCACGCTGATCTTCACCTCGTCCAACCACTCGCCCTTCGAGTTCCCCGACGGGCGCATCGAGCTGTACGACGAAGAGAAGGGCACCGAGAACAACGCGGTCAAGTACGCGGATTACGCGCTCGGCCGCTTCTTCGAGCAGGCGCGCGCCAGCGCCTACTGGCAGGACACCGTGTTCCTGGTGGTCGCCGACCACGACATCCGCACCAAGGGCGACAGCCTGATCCCGGTCGAGCGCTTCCACATCCCCGGACTGATCCTGGGCGCCGACATCGAGCCGCGACGCATACGGACGGTGGCCAGCCAGATCGATCTGCCGGTCACCGTGCTGTCGCTGATGGGCATCGAGGCCGACACGCCGATGCTGGGCCGCGACCTGTCGCGCGAGGCCGCCGACGCACCGGGCCGCGCGATGATGCAGTACGAGCAGCACTACGGCTGGATGGAAGGCCAGCGCCTGGTGATCCTGCGGCCGGAGAAGGAACCTGCACACGCCGTCTACGATCCGGCCGCCAAGCGCCTCGCGCTGGCAACCGAACCGCCGGCCGACGCCGCCGAGCTGGAACGCCGGGCGCTCGCCCATGTGCTGCTGCCGTCCTGGCTGTACCGCGAGCAGCGCTACCGTCTGCCGGATGAGCGCACGCCGGCCAGAACGGCCGGACCGGCCGGCTCCGGCGCGATGCGTGCGACCGGCGGTTGAGCCCCTCCAAGGATCCACCGCCCCGGCTGTAGGAGCGGCCTTGGCCGCGATTCCTACGGCTGTTCCGCCACCGGCCGCATCGCGGCCAAGGCCGCTCCTACTGGCCGGCCGGGCCGGCTTGAGGTCGGCGGCTCAATCGTCCTTGTAAGGCCCTGCCCCGAGGCCGATCGGCGGCGGCGCGGCGGCCACGAGTTTGGAGAAGATGCGCTGGAAGTCCTCGGTGTCGCGGGTGCCGCCCATCGGGTCGTTGTTCTCGCGGAAGCCGGCGGCCACCGCCTCCCAGTCCTCGTCGGTGAAATGCTTGCGGCACAGGGGCAGCACTTCGCGCTCTTCCAGCAGCATGTGGTTGCGGTAGAAGTCGGCGAAGTTCTCGAAGGCGCGATTGAAGGCGTCGAAGCCGTCCTTGTCGCCGCTGGCGTACTGGTGCAGCGCGGTTTCCAGCGCCTTGATGCGCGCCTCGCCGCCGGCGTGCTCCTGCTCCAGGCGGGCCATGGCGTCCGCGCCCTCGCTGGTGCGCAGCTTCAGGCGGGCGAACAGGTACTGGTCTTCCTTGGGGTGGTGGCGCTGCTCGGGATAGGCGTCCAGGTAGTGCACCATGGCGCGCAGCAGGCGGAAGTCGGGGGCGAGCTTGCCCTTGCCGATCTCCTTCAGCATGTAGCGCACCGCGTGCAGGATGGCGGCGAGCGACTGGTGCTCGTCCTCGATGATGCGTAGGGCTTCCATGTTCTGTCTTCCTCGTGGGATGGATCGCCGGCTTCTGGCTGAGGCGGGGTCGCCTAGCCGGCCAGCTTGTCCTGGTGCTTGCCGCCGAGGCCCAGGTAGGCCTCGATCACGCGCGGGTCGTCGGCCAGCTTGTGGGCCGGGCCTTCCATGGCGATCTCGCCGGTCTCCAGCACGTAGGCGTAGTCGGCCACCTGCAGCGCGGCGCGCGCGTTCTGCTCCACCAGCAGGATGGACACCCCGCGCCGGCGCAGTTCCGCGATGATGCGGAAGATCTCGCGCACGATCAGCGGCGCCAGCCCCAGGCTGGGTTCGTCCAGCATCAGCAGCTTGGGCTTGGCCATCAGCGCGCGGCCCACCGCCAGCATCTGTCGTTCGCCACCGGACAGCGTGCCGGCCATCTGGCTGCGACGCTCCTTGAGGCGCGGGAAGATGTCGTACACCTCGTCCATGGTCTGCGCGTGGTCGCGCTTGCCCATCCGGTAGCGCTGGAAGGCGCCCAGCACGAGGTTGTCCTCCACGCTCATCTCGCCGAACAGCTCGCGCTTCTCGGGCACCAGGTTCATGCCGCGGGCGACCATGCGCTCGACCTCGGGCACGCCCTCGATGCTGCCGTCGAAGTTCACCTGCCCGCGCGAGCCGAGCACCCCCATGATGGCCGACAGCATGGTGGTCTTGCCGGCGCCGTTGGGGCCGATCACGGTGACGATCTGCCCCTGGCCGACGCTGATGTTGGCGTTGTGCAGCGCCTCGACCTTGCCGTAGGACACGCACAGGTCGCGCACTTCCAGAACGTTGTTCACGGTCGCGGTGCTCATTCCACCCCTCCCAGATAGGCTTCCAGCACCGCCGGATCCTGTTGCACTTCCTCGGGCAGGCCCTCGGCGATCTTCTCGCCGAATTCCATCACCACCACCCGGTCGACCAGGCCCATGACGAAGTCCATGTCGTGCTCGACCAGCAGGATGCCCATGCCTTCCGCGCGCAGCTTCTTCAGCAGGTTGGCCAGCGCCTCCTTCTCCTTCAGGCGCAGGCCGGCAGCCGGTTCGTCGAGCAGCAGCAGGCAAGGGTCGGAGCACAGCGCACGGGCGATCTCCAGGATGCGCTGCTGGCCCAGGGCCAGGGCGCCAGCCTCGTCGAACATGTGCTCGGCCAGGCCGACGCGCTCGATCTGCCGCGCCGCCTCGGCCAGCAGCCGGGCCTCCTCGGCGCGGTCGAAGTGCCAGGCGGAGCTCAGCACGCCCTTGGCGCCGCGCAGGTGGGCGCCGATGGCGACGTTCTCCAGCACGCTCATGGTCGGCAGCAGCTTCACATGCTGGAAGGTGCGGCTCATGCCCATGCGGGCGATCGCCCGCGCGCCCAGGCCGACCACCGACTGGCCGCGGAACAGCACCTCGCCCGAGGTCGGCGTATCCACGCCGGAGACCTGGTTGAACATGGTGCTCTTGCCGGCGCCGTTGGGGCCGATCAGCGCGAGGATCTCGCCGGCCTTCACGCTCAGGCTCATGTTGTTGTTGGCCACCAGGCCGCCGAAGCGCCGGGTGACGTCCCGGGCCTCCAGCAGCACCTCGCCCTGCTTGGGCAGGTCGCGGCGCGGCAGCGGCTCGGCGCCGGCGTCGATGCGCCGCTGCACGGCCTGCACCGGCACCACCCGCCCGACCAGGTTCACCATGATCGGCCACAGGCCGCCGCGTGCCTTGTGCAGGATGAGCACCATCATCAGGCCGAAGAAGATCACCTCGAAGTTGCCGCTCTGGCCGAAGAGCCGCGGCAGGATGTCCTGCAGCCACTGCTTGAGCACGGTGATCACCCCGGCGCCAACCAGCGCGCCCCACACATGGCCCGCGCCGCCGACCACCGCCATGAACAGATACTCGATGCCGATGTGCAGGCCGAAGGGGGTGGGGTTCACGAAGCGCTGCATGTGGGCGTACAGCCAGCCCGAGGCACAGGCCAGCAGCGCGGCGATGACGAAGATCACCATGCGCGAGCGCGCGGTGTTCACCCCCATCGCCTCGGCCATCACCATGCCGCCCTTGAGCGCGCGGATCGCGCGCCCTTCGCGCGAATCCAGCAGGTTGCTGGTGGTGTACACGCCGATCAGCAGGAAGAGCCAGATCAGATAGTAGATCTCGTGACCCTGCGAGAGCTCGTAGCCGAACACGGTGATCGGCGGGATGCCGGTCAGGCCGGTGTGCCCGCCCAGCGTGGCCATGGTGCCGAACAGGAAGTACAGGCTGATGCCCCAGGCGATGGTGCCCAGCGGCAGGTAGTGGCCGGAGAGCTTGAGCGTGAGCGAGCCGAGCACGATGGCCACGGCGGCGGTGATCACCAGGCCCGCGCCCAGCGCGAACCAGGGCGACCATCCCAGCCAGGCCAGCCAGCCGGGCAGGTCGGTGGCGGTGGACAGCACCGCCGTGGTGTAGGCGCCGATGCCGACGAAGGCCGCCTGCCCGAAGCTGGTCAGCCCGCCGACGCCGGTGAGCAGCACCAGGCCGAGCGCCACCATGGCATACAGGCCGATGTAGTTGAGCAGGGTGACGTAGAAGGCCGACAGGACGAGCGGCGCGAGCAGCAGGGCGGCGAGGAAGGCGCCGAGCACCACGCGCGGAGAGAGCGCGAACTTCATTCTTCCTCCTCCAGGTGATGGCTCTTCAGCGAACGCCACAGCAGCACCGGAATGATGAGCGTGAACACGATGACTTCCTTGTACGCACTGGCCCAGAAGGAGCTGAAGGCTTCCAGCAGGCCGACCAACACCGCGCCGGCGGCGGCGATCGGGTAGCTCGCCAGCCCGCCGATGATGGCGCCGACGAAGCCCTTGAGGCCGATCAGGAAGCCGGTGTCGTAGTAGATGGTGGTGATCGGCGAGATCAGCACGCCGGAGAGCACGCCGATCAGGGCGGCGAGGAAGAAGGTCAGCTTGCCGGCCAGCGCCGGCGAGATGCCCATCAGCCGCGCGCCGGTGCGGTTGATCGCGGTGGCGCGCAGCGCCTTGCCGTAGAGGGTGCGGCCGAAGAACAGCGCCAGCGCGACGATCAGCACCAGCGAGGCGAGCACCACCCAGATGGTCTGGCCGGTGATCATCATCGGCCCGAGCTCGAAGCGTGCCTCGGAGAACGGCGGGGTTCGATAGCCCTCGGCGCCGAAGAACACCAGGCCGAGTCCGACCATGGCCACGTGCGCGGCCACCGAGACAATGAGCAGGATCAGCACCGGGGCCTCGGCGATCGGCTGGTACACCAGGCGGTACATCATCGGCCCCATCGGCACCACCACCAGCAGCGCGGCGAGCACCTGCAGCGCCAGCGGCATCTCGGCCAGCGGCAGCATCTTCAGCACGCCGAGCAGCACCAGCGGATAGGCGACATTGATGCCGAGGATGGCCGGCAGCCGCCGGGTCTGCCCGGCCTTGAGCGCGCTGTAGCCGTCGACCGCGGCCACCGCCACGCCGGCCATGATCAACAGCCAGATGGTGGCCGGCACGTTGCCATTGACCATCATCGCCAGCGTGAGCGCGCCGTAGGCGACGAACTCACCCTGCGGAATGAAGATCACCCGGGTGACCGCGAATACCAACACCAGCGCAAGCGCCAGCAAGGCATAGATCGACCCGTTGGTGATGCCGTCCTGCCCCAGGATCAGGGCGATCTGCAAATCCATGGACGAACCCTCCCGCCCCACCCTCGGCCGGCGGCCTCGTGGTGCGGTGTATGAATGCTTTCTATAGGTCTGGGTGAGGGGCGCGGGCGGTTGCGACCGCCCGCGCCCCGTCTGAAGCGCTTACTTGGCCAGCTTCCAGGCGCCGCCCTGGATCTGCACCATCACGCGGGCACGCTGGTCGAGGCCGAGGTGGTCGGTCGTGCTCATGTTGAAGATGCCGTGCGCGCCGGCGACTTCCTTCAGGCCTTCGAGCGCGTCACGCATCGCGGCGCGGAACTCGGCCGTACCCGGCTTGGCCTTCTTCAGCGCCTCGGGCACGGCGGCCTGCATCAGCACGCCGGCATCCCAGGCATGGGCGCCGAAGGTGGACACGCTGCCCTTGCCGTGGGCGGCCTCGTACTTGGCGATGTACTCCATGGCCGACTTCTTCACCGGGTTGTCGGCGGGCAGCTGGTCGGCGACCAGCACCGGACCGGCCGGCAGGAAGGTGCCTTCGCAGTCCTTGCCGCACACGCGCAGGAAGTCGTTGTTGGCCACGCCGTGGGTCTGGTAGACCTTGCCCTTCCAGCCGCGCTCGACCAGCGCCTTCTGCGGCAGCGCCGCCGGGGTGCCGGAGCCGGCGATGAACATCGCATCCGGGCGGGCGGACATCAGCTTGAGCACCTGGCCGGTCACCGAGGTGTCGGTGCGGTTGAAGCGCTCGTTGGCGACGATCTTCAGGCCGCGGGCCTCGGCCACGCTCTTGAACTGCTCGAACCAACCTTCGCCGTAGGCGTCGGCAAAGCCGATGAAGCCGACCGTCTTCACGCCGTTGTCGGTCATGTGCTCGACGATGGCGGTGGACATCTGCGCATCGTTCTGCGGGGTCTTGAACACCCAGCGGCGCTTCTCGTCCACCGGCTCGACGATGCGGCTGGAGGCGGCCATGGAGATCATCGGGGTCTGGCTCTCGGCGGCCACGTCGATCATGGCCAGCGAGTTCGGGCTGATGGTGGAGCCGATGACCACGTCCACCTTGTCCTCGGACACCAGCTTGCGCATGTTCTTCACCGCCGTGGTGGTGTCGGAGGCGTCATCCAGCACGATGTAGTTGATCTTCTCGCCACCGATGGTGGTGGGCATCAGCGCCAGGGTGTTCTTCTCCGGGATGCCCAGCGAGGCGGCGGGACCGGTCGCGGACACGACCACACCCACGTTGATGTCGGCCTGGGCGGCGGTGGCCGCAAAGGCCAGGCTGATGGCGGCGAACAGCGTCTTCTTCAGCTTCATGGTGTCTCCTCCTCTTGGTTTGTATGAGTAAGCGGGCCTGAGGGGTTGCCCGATTACCGGCAGCGAAAAATTATCACATTACTAATTCGTTTGAAAATAACGAATTGTGAAGACCGAGGGCGTTTCGTCACACCCGCTCGATGATCATCGCAATCCCCTGGCCGACGCCGATGCACATGGTGCATAGGCCATAACGTCCGCCGCTGGCCTCCAGCTGGCGCAGCGCGGTGAGCACCAGGCGTGCGCCGGAGGCGCCCAGCGGATGCCCGAGCGCGATCGCGCCGCCGTTCGGATTGACCTGTGCGGCGTCGTCCGGCAGGCCGAGCTGGCGCATCACCGCCAGGCCCTGCGCGGCAAAGGCTTCGTTGAGTTCGATGACGTCCATCTGCTCCAGGCTCAACCCGGCGCGCGCCAGCACCTTGCGCGAGGCCGGCGCCGGGCCGATGCCCATGATGCGCGGCTCCACCCCGGCGGTGGCCATGGCGACGATGCGCGCGCGCGGCTTCAGGCCATGGCGCGCGGCGGCCGCCTCGTTGGCGAGCAGCAGGGCCACCGCGCCGTCGTTCACGCCCGAGGCGTTGCCCGCGGTCACGCTGCCGTCCGGGCGCACCACGCCCTTGAGCTTGGCGAGCGCCTCCAGCGTGGTGGCGCGCGGATGTTCGTCGGCGGAAACCACCACCGGCTCGCCCTTCCGCTGCGGGATGCTCACCGGCACGATCTCGCCGGTGAAGAAGCCGCGCTCGGCGGCGGCCGCATAGCGTTGCTGGCTGCGCAAGGCGAAGGCGTCCTGGTCGGCACGCGCGATGCCGAAGTCGGTGGCGACGTTCTCGGCGGTCTCGGGCATCGAGTCGATGCCGTACTTCGCCTTCATCAGCGGATTGACGAAGCGCCAGCCGATGGTGGTGTCCTCGATCTTCGCGCTGCGCGAGAAGGCGGTGTCGGCCTTGCCCATGACGAAGGGCGCGCGGCTCATCGATTCCACCCCGCCGGCGATCATCAGCTCGGCCTCGCCGGCGCGGATGGCGCGCGCAGCGGTGCCGGTGGCGTCCATGCCGGAGCCGCACAGGCGGTTGAGCGTGGAGCCGGGCACGTCTATCGGCAGCCCGGCCAGCAGCCCGGCCATGCGCGCCACGTCGCGGTTGTCCTCGCCGGCCTGGTTGGCGCATCCGTAGTAGATGTCGTCCACCGCCGCCCAGTCCACCCCGGGGTTGCGCTCGATCAGCGCGCTGATGGGGATGGCCGCCAGGTCGTCGGTGCGCACGCCGGCAAGCGCGCCGCCGTAGCGGCCGATCGGGGTGCGGATGCCGTCGCAGATGTATACGTCGGTCAGGCCGGGTTGATTCACGTCTCTCTCCTCCTTGGCGGGCGCGGCGGTCTTGCCTGCCGCCTGCGCCCGGGTGTCATCGTGCCCGCCGCTAGTGCGCCGGGCTCTTGTCCTTCGGTTTCGGTTTGTCCTTGTCCAGCAGTCCCTTGACCCCGTTGAGCACGATGCTGGTGACCACCGGCGCCATGTCGGCATGGGTGAAGCGGCCGTCGGCGCGCAGCCAGGTGAAGGTCCAGTTGATCATGCCGAACAGGATCATCGCCACCGGCTTGTCCAGGTGGCGGCGCTTGAGCCCCGGCTCCACCCCTTCGATGGCCTCGGCAAAGGCCGCCACCACCCGGCGCTGCTTGGCAGTGACCTGCTCGGCCTGCTCGGCCTGCAGGAACTTCACGTCCTGCACCAGCACCATGTGACGGTTCTGCGAGTGCTCGTATTCCTCCAGGAAGCGCAGCACCAGCGCGGACAGGTGGGCTTCCGGCGCCAGGCCTTCCGCCCGGACCCCGGCGATGATCTCCAGCAGCTGGTCCATGTAGCTGTCCGCGATGTCGAACAGGATGTGTTCCTTGTCGCGGTAGTAGTGGTAGAGCAGCGGCTTGGACACGCCGCAGGCCTTGGCCAGTTCGGACATCGACGCACTGGGGAAGCTGCGCTCGGCAAACAGGCGCGCGGCTTCCGCCAGGATGGCGGCGCGCTGCAGTTCGAAGGTGGGGGCTTTTCCTCGGGCCATGGTTCAGTCGGATTTCGAGCGTTGCATGAAGGGGGACGCGCAGGCACGCGCGCTGCGGAGGGGTTCTCCGCCACGCCCGCGACCATACACGCTCGATGCCACCATCTCCAATGTGTAATCCTTCAATGTCCGTTGCTGCCGATCTCGTTGATCGCGGCCAAGGCCGCTCCTACATGTCCTTCGATGTGGCTCGGTAGCGATCAGCGCTCGTCGAAGCTGATCACCACGCGCTCGGTGAGCGGGTGGGCCTGGCAGGTCAGCACGTAGCCGGCATCCACGTCCGGCTGCTCCAGGGTGTAGTTCTTGTCCATGCGCACCTTGCCCTCCACCACCTTGGCACGGCAGGTGCAGCACACCCCGCCCTTGCACGAGTAAGGCAGGTCCATGCCGGCGCGCAGGGCGACGTCGAGGATGGACGGGTCGCTGGCGTGGAACTCCATCTCGCGGCGCAGGCCGTCGGCCACCACCACGATGGTGGCCTGCGGCGCGTCGCCCGCTTCCACGTGATGGGCGGGCGCGGAGTCCGGCACGCCGAAGCGTTCCAGATGGATGTGGTCGGCGCTCATGCCGGCGGCCAGCAGCGCGGACTCCACCTCGTCGATCATCGCCCCGGGGCCGCAGATGAAGGCTTCGTCGATGTCTCCGACCGGCAGCAGGGTGTCGAGGAACTGGCTCACCTTGGCTGCGTCGAGCCGGCCGTTGAACAGCGGCACTTCCTGCTCCTCGCGCGAGAACAGGTTGTACAGGGTGAAGCGCGCAAGATAGCGGTTCTTGATGTCCTCCAGCGCCTCCGCGAACATCACGCTGGCCTGGCGGCGGTTGCCATAGACCAGGGTAAAGCGGCTCTTCGGCTCGGCCGCCAGCGTGGTCTTGATCAGCGACAGGATGGGCGTGATGCCGCTGCCCGCGGCGAAGGCCACGTAGTGCTTGGCGTGCGCCGGGTCGAGCGGGGTGTGGAAGCGCCCTTCCGGGGTCATCACCTCGAGCACGTCGCCGGCCTTGATGCCGCCGTTGGCCCAGGAGGAGAAGCGCCCGCCGGCGATCTTCTTGATCGCCACGCGCAGCTCACCGTCACCGACGCCGGCGCAGATCGAGTAGGAGCGGCGCACTTCCTCGCCATCCACGCTCGCCTTGATGTTGAGGTGCTGGCCCTGCACGAAGCGGTACTCGTCGGCCAGCTCGGCCGGCACGTCGAAACGCAGGCTCACCGAGTCGGCGGTCTCGCGCCGCACTTCGGCCACTTTCAGGGGATGGAATTTCGGGGTCATGGATGGTCGTCTCCGTGTGCCGTCTTGCGCGGCATCGCTCAAATCGGTTTGAAGTACTCGAAGGGCTCGCGGCAGGCCCGACAGCGGTACAAGGCCTTGCAGGCGGTTGAGCCGAATTCGGACAGGCGTTCGGTATCGGTGGAGCCGCAATGCGGGCAGGTCTGTGACTTGGCCACGAAGCGGATCGGCTGCGCGCCGCCCACCGCCGCCGTGCCCGAGGGCGGGGCGATGCCGTAGGCGCGCAGCTTCTCGCGCGCCGCCTCGCCGATCCAGTCCGAGGTCCACGCGGGGTCCAGACGGGTCTCGATGTCGACCTGCCCGGCGCCGGCCGCGGCGAGCGCGGCGCGGATGCTCTCGGCGATCACCTCGGTGGCCGGGCAGCCCGAGTAGGTGGGCGTAACCACCACCCGCAGGCCGTCGTCACCACAGGCGATCTCGCGCACGATGCCGAGCTCGACCACCGAGACCACCGGGATCTCGGGATCGGGCACGCCTTCGAGCACCTGCCAGGCCTGGGGTTCGCTGAGCATCGTTGTCACCAGGTAGCACCCGGATAGGTGCGCTGCATGTACTGCATGGTCGCCAGCAAGTGGCCCATGTGCTCGGAGTGGCGGCCGAACTTGCCGTAGCTCTTGAACGGCGTGCGCGCCGGCACGGTAAGCGTGGCCTCATTGAGCACCGGCACCACGAGCGCCTCCCACTCGGCTTCCAGGCTGGCCCATGCCGGGCCGATGCCGGCGGCGGCGGCCGCATCGTCCGCCGGGTTGGCGGCGAAGAACTCGGCGGTGTAGGGCCACAGGTAATCGAGCGCGGCCTGCGCCTTGGCGTGCGAGACCTCGGTGCCGTCGCCCAGGCGGATCACCCATTCGCCTGCGTGGCTCAGGTGGTAACGCGCCTCCTTCAGGCTCTTGGCGGCGATGGCGGCCAGTTCCTGGTCGCTGCTGGTCCCCAGACGCTGGTAGAGCAGCACCTGGAAGGCGGCGAAGAGAAAGTTGCGCACCACGGTGCGACCGAAGTCCTCGTTGGGCAGTTCGGCCAGAGTGACGTTGCGGTAGTCGCGCTCCACACGCAGGAAGGCGAGCTGATCCTCGTCGCGCCCCTTGCCTTCCAGCTTGGCGGCGTGGGTGAGCAGCAGGCGGGCCTGGCCGATGAGGTCGAGCGCGGTATTGGCCAGCGCCATGTCCTCTTCCAGCACCGGCGCGTGGCCGCACCACTCGGAGAGGCGCTGGCCGAGGATGAGCGCGTTGTCGCCCATGCGCAGCACGTATTCAATGTGCTCCGGCGTTGCGATGTTCTGTTGGGTCATCGGTTTATCCCCCCGCTTCACATGTGATTGACTTCGTCGGGCAGGGTGTAGAAGGTCGGGTGGCGGTAAATCTTGTCTTCCGCCGGGTCGAACAGCTCGGGCTTGGCGTCCGGGTCGGAAGCGACGATGTCGCTCGCCTTCACCACCCAGATCGACACGCCTTCCTGGCGGCGGGTGTACACATCGCGCGCCACCTGCAGCGCGAGCTTGGCATCGGGCGCGTGCACGCTGCCGCAATGCTTGTGATCCAGGCCGTTCTTGCTGCGGACGAAGACTTCCCACAGCGGCCATTCCTTGCGTTCCATTCCAATCTCCTTGCCGCCGAAGGCGGCGCTGTAAGCTCCTCCCCCCTTCAAGGGGGGAGGTCGGGAGGGGGGATGGGTTTCGGTTCAGGCTGTGCCGGACCTCAAGAAACCCATCCCCACCCTGTCCCTCCCCTTGAAGGGGAGGGGACCGTTTTCATTCGCTCTGCCGCTACCTCAAGCGGCGGCCTTCTCCCTCACCGCCTGCTTCCGCGCATGCTCCAGCGCCGCCTCGCGCACCCATGCCCCTTCTTCCCAGGCCTTGCGCCGCGCGGCGATGCGGTCCACGTTGCACTGCCCGTGGCCATTCACCGTGGACCAGAACTCGTCCCAGTCGATGGCACCGAAGTCGTAGTGACCACGTGCCTCGTTCCACTTCAGGTCCGGGTCGGGCAGGGTGATGCCCAGCACCTCGGCCTGCTTGACCGTGGCATCGACGAACTTCTGCCGCAGGTCGTCGTTGGAGATGCGCTTGATGCCCCAGCGCATCGAGGTCTCGGAGTGCTGGCTGTCCTTGTCGTGCGGGCCGAACATCATGATCGACGGCCACCACCAGCGATTGACCGCGTCCTGCACCATCTCGCGCTGCTCGGGCGTGCCCTGCATCATCTGCAGCAGCAGGTCGTAGCCCTGGCGCTGGTGGAAGGACTCTTCCTTGCAGATGCGCACCATGGCGCGCGAGTAGGGGCCGTAGCTGCACTTGCACAGCGGGATCTGGTTCATGATCGCCGCGCCGTCGACCAGCCAGCCGATCACGCCGATGTCCGCCCAGGTGAGCGTGGGGTAGTTGAAGATCGAGCTGTACTTGGCGCGGCCGTCGAGCAGGGCTTCGTAGAGCTCGTCGCGCGACACGCCCAGGGTCTCGGCCGCGGCATACAGGTAGAGGCCGTGACCGCCTTCGTCCTGCACCTTGGCGAGCAGGATGGCCTTGCGCTTGAGGCTGGGCGCGCGGGTGATCCAGTTGCCCTCGGGCAGCATGCCGACGATCTCCGAATGCGCGTGCTGGCTGATCTGGCGCACCAGGGTCTTGCGGTAGGCCTCGGGCATCCAGTCCTTGGCCTCGATGAAGCCGCCGGCGTCGATCCTGGCGTCGAACTCTGCCTGGTACTCGGCGTTCTCGACCACGCGCGGGCCTTTCGGCTCGCCCTTGGGCTGGGGAATGTCCAGAGCTTGTGTATACATATGTGTGCTCCTTATCTCTCTGTGTGGTGCCGGCCTTCTCTGTAGGAGCGGGCTTGCCCGCGATGCGGCCTTTGCAGAACCGCCGCCGCATCGCGGCCAAGGCCGCTCCTACACAGGTTCAAGCCTTCGGCCGGCGGTCGATGACCCGCTTGGCCTTGCCGATGGTGACCCGCTCGATGCTGAAGGGCTCGCCGACCTGGACCTTGGCGGACACGCCGATCAGGCTCTTGATGTGGTGGGTGAGCTCCTTGGCGAGCGCTTCCTTCTGCTCGGGGTGGCGGCCTACGCCGGCCTCCGGGTTGATCTCCACCTTCACGGTGAGGGTGTCCATGTGGCCCTGCTTGTCGACCTCCAGCAGATAGTGCGGGGCCAGCTTGGGGATCTTGCAGATCAGTTCCTCGATCTGCGTCGGAAACACGTTCACCCCGCGGATGATCAGCATGTCGTCCGAACGCCCGGTGATCTTGGCCATGCGCCGCATGCTGCGCGCGGTGGGCGGCAGCAGGCGGGTGAGGTCGCGGGTGCGGTAGCGGATCACCGGCATGGCTTCCTTGGTGAGCGAGGTGAACACCAGCTCGCCCTCCTCGCCGTCGGCCACCACTTCGCCGGTCTCGGGGTTGATGATCTCGGGGTAGAAGTGGTCTTCCCAGATGGTCGGGCCGTCCTTGGTCTCGACGCATTCGTTGGCCACCCCCGGGCCGATCACTTCCGACAGCCCGTAGATGTCCACCGCGTCCATGCCGGAGCGTTCTTCCATCGCCAGGCGCATCGCCGGGGTCCAGGGTTCGGCGCCGAAGATGCCGATCTTCAGCGAAGTGCTCTTGGGGTCGATGCCCATGCGCTCCATCTCGTCGAGGATGGTCAGCATGTAGGACGGGGTGACCATGATGATCTTGGGCTTGAAGTCCTGGATCACCTGGATCTGCTTCTCGGTCTGCCCGCCGGACATCGGCACCACGGTACAGCCCAGCTTCTCGGCGCCGTAGTGCGCGCCCAGACCGCCGGTGAACAGACCATAACCGTAGGACACATGCACCATGTCGCCCGGCCGGCCGCCGGAAGCGCGGATCGAGCGCGCCACCACGCTGGCCCAGGTGTCGATGTCCTTGAGCGTGTAGCCGACCACGGTGGGCTTGCCGGTGGTGCCGGACGAGGCATGCACCCGGGCGATCTTCTCCATCGGCACCGCGAACATGCCGAAGGGGTAGTTGTCGCGCAGGTCGTGCTTGGTGGTGAAGGGGAACTTGGCCAGGTCGGCGAGCGTTTTCAGGTCGTCCGGGTGAACACCCTTCTCGTCGAAACTTTTCCGGTAATGCGGCACGTTCTCGTAGGCGTGGCGCACGCTCCACTTCAGGCGTTCGAGCTGCAGGGCACGCAGTTCGTCCTGGCTGGCCTTCTCGATCGGGTCGAGTTGCGGCGGGGCAAAGCTGTTGATCGGCATCGTTCTCGTCTCCTCTACCTTGTCAGCAACCGAGGCGGATTCTGGCGTCCGCCGCTCGGCCGGTTGATTGTCCCTACAGGTCGACCACCGCCCGGCCCTTGAGCCGGTAGGACTTGCCGCGCATCACCGCGATCAGCTCGCCCTTCTGGTTGGTGACGGTAATGTCATACACGCCGGTGCGCCCGGCAACGAAAACTTCCCTGGCCTCCGCGGTCAGCAGATCGCCCGGACGTCCCGGGGCCATGAAGTCCACGCTGATGCCCGAGGCAACCGTCTGTTCGTTGTAGCTGTTGCACGAGAAGGCAAAGGCGGAATCGGCCAGCGTGGTGATGAAGCCGCCGTGGCAGATGCGGAAGCCGTTGAGCATGTCCTCGCGCACCGGCATGGTGATCTTCGCGTAGCCGGGGCCGATGCCGGTGATCTCCATGCCCAGGCCCTGCGAGGCGCGGTCGTTGGCAAACATGCCGTCGCGCACGCGCTCGGCCACGGTCTGCGGGTCCAGCCCTTCGGTGATGTCTCTGTAATTCGCTTCACTCATGGAAGGCGGCTCCGGTAATGGCCTTGCGCTGCAGCAAGGGCGACGTGCGGTAACGGGTGTCGAAGTAGTGCGTGGCAAGGTTGGCGAGCACGCGCACCAGATGGGCCGCGCCCAGCTCGTCCGCCCAGGCCAGCGGCCCCTTGGGGTAGTTGGTGCCGTAGCGCATCGCGGTGTCGATGTCGGCGGCGGAGCCGATGCCGGCCAGCACCGCGTCGGCGGCCTCGTTGGCCAGCATGGCGACGGTGCGCAGGCCGAGCAGGCCGGCGACGTCGTCCAGCCGGCTCACCGCCAGGCCGGCGGCCTGCAGGGTGCCGACCACCGCACGCCAAGCGCCGGTGCCGCACTGGTCGGCCACCGCCAGCGCCAGGCGCGGCGTGGCGGCGTAGTCCAGGCAGAGGTCGAACAGCACCAGGTTGGGCACGCCCTCTTCCGCCGCGCGGCGGGTGGCAGTACGGCCGTCGGACAGCATCAGCCGCGCGCCGCCGATCTCCAGCCAGCCGGCGCCGTGCTCGGACCTGCCCGGCTTGCGCTGCACCTTGATGCCGGCGCTTTCCAGGCGGGCGATCAGGCCGGCGGCCACGCCCAGGTCGCCGACCACGGCCACCGCGGCTTCGCCCTGCTGTGCGGGCTCCGCCGCCGGCTGGGCGCGCTCGGCGCCTTCCGCGTAATCGTAGAAACCACGCCCGCTCTTGCGCCCGAGGCGACCGGCGAGCACCAGCTCCTGCTGGATCAGGCTGGGGGTGAAGCGCTTGTCCTGGAAGTAGGCATCGAACACCGAGGAGGTCACGGCGAAGTTCACGTCGTGGCCGATCAGGTCCATCAGCTCGAAGGGGCCCATCGGGAAGCCGCAGCCTTCGCGCAGCACCGCGTCCAGCGTAGCCACATCGGCCGCGCCTTCGCCCAGCACCCGCAGCGCCTCGGCGTAATAGGGGCGGGCGACGCGATTGACGATGAAGCCGGGGGTGGATCTGGCATGTACCGCGACCTTGCCCCAGGCGCGCGCGGTTGCATGCAGGGTGGCGGCCACCTTCTGATCGGTGGCGAGCCCCGACACCACCTCGACCAGCTTCATCACCGGCGCCGGGTTGAAGAAGTGCAGGCCGGCCACGCGCTCCGGGCGGGCCAGCGGGGCGGCGAGCGCGGTGATCGACAGCGAGGAGGTGTTGCTGGCGAGGATGGCATCGTCGGCCAGCAGGCCTTCCAGTTCGGCGAACAGCGCGCGCTTGACCGCCAGATCCTCGACGATGGCTTCCACCGCCAGCCCGGCGTCGCGCGCGGCGGCCAGTTCGCTCACCGGCAGGACGCGCCCGGCGGCGGCCTGCGCGGCTTCGGCGCTGATGCGGCCCTTGGCGGCCAGCTTGTCGAGCGCCGCCACGATGCCGGCGCGCCCCTTGTCGGCCGCCTCGGCACGGGTGTCATACAGGTAAACGGTATGGCCGGCCACGGCCGCCACCTGGGCGATGCCGCTACCCATGGCACCGGCGCCGACCACCAGCACCTTCACGTTCGAACCCAGCGCGGTCATGCAGAATTCCCTTGTGTCATCGTTCGAGCCCCCCGTAGGAGCGGCCTTGGCCGCGATGCAACGGGTTCGGAGGCCAATCGCCGCAGGATCGCGGCCAAGGCCGCTCCTACTTTCCGGTGAAACGCGGCGCGCGCTTTTCCATGAAGGCGGCCACGCCTTCACGGTAGTCGTCGGATTGGCCGCACACGGTCATCGCCGCGCGCTCCTGGTTGAGCTGCGCCTCGAAATCCTCGGTGGAACTGCCCCAGATCAGGCGCTTGGTCTGCGCATAGCCGAAGGTCGGCCCCTGCGCGAGTGCGGCAGCGACCTGCTGCACGGTGGGCATCAGCGCCTCGTCGTCCACGCACTTCCAGATCAGCCCCCATTGTTCGGCCTGTTCGGCCGGCAGCTTGTCGCCCAGCAGCGCGAGGCCCATGGCACGCGCCGGCCCGAGCAGGCGCGGCAGTATCCAGGTGCCGCCGGTGTCGGGGATCAGCCCGAGCTTGGCGAAGGACTGGATGAAGCTCGCCGAACGCGCGGCGAACACCAGATCGCAGGCCAGCGCGATGTTGGCGCCGGCGCCGGCGGCCACGCCATTGACCGCGGCGATCACCGGCAGGTCGAGCGCACGCAGCGCGAGCACCAGCGGCTTGTAGTTGCGTTCGACCGAAGCGCCCAAGTCCGGGGCCTCGTCGCCGGCGGCCACCGCGCGGTCGGAGAGATCCTGCCCGGCGCAGAAGCCGCGCCCGGCGCCGGTCAGCACCAGCACGCGCACGCTGCCGTCGGCACGCCCGGCGCGCACCGCGGCGAGCGCCTCGCGCACTTCGGCGTGCATCTGGTCGTTGAAGCTGTTGAGGCGGTCCGGGCGGTTCAGCGTGAGGGTGGCTACACCCGCGTCCACGCTGAAGGCTATGGTTTCGAACGACCGGGTCGGGGCGGCGCCGGCAGTGCTCATGGTGTCTCCTCCATCCTTGTGCTTTTGCGTGCGCTGGCGCACGCTGTCTCACTTGTTCGCGGGGCTTTTCGCCCTCTCGCCGGCCATCTGTTTTCGTTGTTTGACCGACCGGTCAATCAATAGTAATCTTGATCCAGATCAAAAAACAAGCACAATTTTTTGCTGCATTGCAGCTTCGACCCATCGCCTGAATGCACGCGGCGCAGCAGACGCCGCCACTGGAGGAGACACCATGGTTCACCCCTTGTTCGACAAGCACCGCGCCACCCTGGATGCGGCCATCAACGCCATCCACACCCGCGGCTACTGGACGCCCTACCCCGAGATGCCCAGCCCCAAGGTTTATGGCGAAACCGCCATGGCCGACGGCAAGTCCGCAGTGGAAGCGCTGGCCGGCCAGGACTTCGTGCTCGACCAGCCCGGCGCCAGCGGCTGGGCCGCGCCGGAGAAAAGCCCCTACGGCGTGAAGCTGGACGTGCGCTACCCGGTGTGCGACGTGGACGCACTGATCGCCGCCGCCCAGGCCGCCATGCCGGGCTGGCGCAAGATCGGCGCCGAAGGCCGCGTCGGGGTGTGCCTGGAGATCCTCGACCGCCTGAACAAGAAGAGCTTTGAAATCGCCCACGCGGTGATGTACACCACCGGCCAGGGCTGGATGATGGCCTTCCAGGCCGGCGGCCCGCACGCGCAGGACCGCGGGCTGGAAGCCGTGGCCTACGCCTGGGACGAGATGAGCCGCATCCCGGCCACCACCATCTGGGAGAAGCCGCAGGGCAAGAACCCCGCGCTGAAGATGCAGAAGCACTACGAAATCGTCGGCCGCGGCGTGGCGCTGGTGGTGGGCTGCGGCACCTTCCCCACCTGGAACACCTACCCCGGCCTGTTCGCCGCGCTGGCCACCGGCAACCCGGTCATCGTCAAGCCGCACAGCAACGCCATCCTGCCCGCCGCCATCACCGTGCGCATCATCCGCGAAGTGCTCGCCGAGCAGGGCCTGGACCCCAACCTGGTCACCCTGGCGGTGGTGGAGAAGCGCGCCGCCACCCAGGCGCTGGCCACCCACCCGGCGGTGAAATCCATCGACTTCACCGGCGGCAACGTCTTCGGCCAGTGGCTGCTGGACAACGCCCGCCAGGCCCAGGTGTATGCCGAACTGGCCGGCGTGAACAACGTGGTCATCGAATCCACCGACAGCTACAAGGCCATGCTGCGCAACCTGGCCTTCACGCTCAGCCTGTACTCCGGCCAGATGTGCACCACCACCCAGGCCATCCTGGTACCGGCCGGCGGCATCGATACCGACCAGGGCCACAAGAGCTATGACGAAGTCGCGGCCGACCTGGGCGCGGCGATCAGCAAGTTCCTGTCCGACCCGGCCGTGGCCACCGCGGTGCTCGGCGCCATCCAGTCCGAAGCCACGCTGGCGCGCATCGAGGAATGCCAGTCCGGCCAGTACGGCAAGGTGGTGCTCGCCTCCTCCAGGATCGAGCACCCCGAGTTCCCCGGCGCCCAGGTACGCACCCCGGTGCTGCTCGCCTGCGACGCCGCCGACGAGGCGAACTACATGGAAGAACGCTTCGGCCCCATCGCCTTCGTGGTCAAGGTCGCCGACGGCGCCGCCGCGGTGGCGCTCTCCGAGCGCATGGTGCGCGAACACGGCGCGCTCACCGTAGGCGTGTACTCGACCCGCCCCGAGATCCTCGACGCCATGACCGAAGCCACCCTCAACGCCGGCGTCGCGCTGTCGATCAACCTCACCGGCGGGGTGTTCGTGAACCAGTCCGCGGCCTTCTCCGACTACCACGGCGTAGGCATGAACCCGGCCGCCAACGCCGCCTACTCGGACGCCGCCTTCGTCGCCAACCGCTTCCGCGTGGTGCAACGCCGCTATCACGTCGAGTAAGCTCGTTAGCAGGTCCCTTCCCTTCAAGGGAGGGCGCAGGTAGGTTTGCTCCCGCAGCCCATTACTTGCGTTCCTCCCCCTTCAAGGGGGAGGACAGGAGGGGGATGGGTTTCCAGCCGGCGAAACGGACATTCCCCGACGCCTCGTCAAAACCCATCCCCACCCTGACAGCCGTAGCCCGGATGAAGCGCAGCGCAATCCGGGACTCAACCGCCTCTGTCACCCATGCCCCCGGATTCCGGCCTGCGGCCTACATCCGGGCTACGAAGGAATCCACCCCATGCCCTGCTACGAAATCGACGGCCTGCGCCCGGTCATCCACCCGGACGCCTTCGTCCACCCCGACGCCGTACTGATCGGCGACGTCATCGTCGGCCCGCGCTGCTACGTCGCCCCGCTCGCCTCCCTGCGCGGCGACTTCGGCCGCATCGTGCTGGAAGAAGGCAGCAACATCCAGGACACCTGCGTGATGCACGGCTTCCCCGGCACCGACACCGTCATCGAACAGGACGGCCACGTCGGCCACGGCGCCGTGCTGCACGGCTGCCGCGTCGGCAAGAACGCGCTGATCGGCATGAACGCGGTGATCATGGACAACGCCATCGTCGGCGAATCGGCCATCGTCGGCGCCTGCGCCTTCGTCAAGGCCGGCATGGAAATCCCCCCTCGCATGCTCGCCGCGGGCATGCCGGCCAAGGTGATGCGCGCGCTCTCGGAAGAGGAAATGGCCTGGAAGGTGGACGGCACGCGCTGCTACCAGGACCTCACCGTGCGCAGCCTGTCCACGCTGACCGCCTGCGCCCCGCTCACCGAGATGGAGCCGGGGCGCAAGCGCTTCGAGTTTCCGGGGGTAGTGCCGTTGGTCGATGTGAAGAAGGGGTGACCAGGCGGGGCCGCATCGCTCCGCCTCGGCAGACGCCTGCGTCCGGGCAGGCCTGCGGTCAAGTCAGGCCCGGCCTGTCAGCAAGTCGGGGCGATGTTTCTCCAACCATGCCCGGGTATCGGCCAGCAGCAGGGCCGCCTGTTTGCAGCACTCATCTACCGCGCCATCGCTGACCGGGTCACCTTCGTAATCACTGAGATTGCGTTGCTTGCGCAAGGCATCCAGAACGATCACCCGGTCCTGCGACAGATCGAGCGTCTTCGGTAGAACCTGCAAGGCCGTCTGGTGATGGCCCGGCTGACTTGTGGAGGTGCGGTAGCCATTGGCCCACAGGCCGATCATCGCGCACTGCATGATGGCCTTGTAGGCCGCATCAAAGCGGTTTTCTGCGCTCAGAGCGGCAATCCCGGCATCGACCAGATTGCGTTCGGCGGCTGCCAGCAGGCGTTGCACACCGGCAGCACTCGGCTCAAAGTTCTGCAGCTTGTGAATCGCCAGCAAGTTTTCCAAGGTCATGCTCGGTTCCGATCACCCAGAGTTTGGGCTTGGCCAGCAGTTCGCGAGTGAAGGCATCACCCGCCTCGATACGCCGGCGGACCTCATCCGCGGTGTAGATCACCGGGTTGATCTCGCGCTGCAGGATGTCCTGAGTCGGGTACAGCGCCTTCACCACCTCAGCAAAGGCCGGCGTGCCGATCACCATGATATCGACATCACTGCCCGCCTGCTCCTCACCGCGCGCCATCGAGCCAAAAACAAAGGCCAGCAAGATCTCATCAGCCAGCGGCCGCAAGGCATCGGCCAGCACATCCACCAGGCCGCAGGTCTTGCGGAACAGACCTGCCAACTCCGGGAACACAGGGCAGGCACGGTTGGCCTGGTAGCGCACCTGATTGCCCTGCTCCTGGCGCAGCAGCAGGCCGGCCTGCGCCAGGCGCGTCAACTCCTTGTGCAGGGTTCCGGCGTTGGTACCGGTCAGGCGCGCCAGCTCCCGCACGTAATAGCTTGAATCGGGATGCAGCAGCAGCAGGCTCAATACCCGCTGGCGATAGGTTCCGAAGAGTAGCTCCATCAGCATGCTCGTAGCTCCATTTGCTACGACTGTAGCTTTATCGACTACGCCATGCAAGATAAAGACAGGACTACACGGTTTCAGCCCCTGAGCTTGGCCTCTGGCCCTCTGGAAGGCGGGCTGGCTAAAACTCCGAGCACAGCGCAGGGCCAACCAGAAGTGGCACTCCGACAGCTATCGAACCAAAGGAGACATTTGACCTTCAACGGGGTGAAGGTCGGCAATTTGGTGGCCTGCGGTCGTTAGCTAGCATTCGCCCATGCCCTCGTCCTACTGGAAAACAAGAATTTAGGGGAGTTCAGGATGGCGGGGGCCGGCTACTCTGCCCCCCGTCGAGCCCGCACTTTGTACCCTGGTCGCACGGGTTAGCGCACGATGCTTGAAGCAGTGGCGAGCCAGACTGTTGCCGGGGGCACATCCTGGAGCGGCAGCGCACGGTCGATGTCGAGAGAGAAGCGTACGGCCGAAATACAGCCCCCAGCGACAGCGGGAATCTCAGGCGCTGGCAGTTCGGCCGCATCGTAGAAACGCAGTGAATTCCGAGCCGAGGTTTGGATAAAGCGCACCTGGGCTGCACCGTCCGCCTCACCGCCCAAGGACTGGGCCAGCAGCCGCCACAGCTTTGCGCGGTTGGGCGATGAGAGTCCATCCTGGATAGCGTTTGCGAGGTCGAATACGCTGTCACCGGCGTCGCCTTGTTCCACCATCAAGCTGGCGACGTACACGGGCAGTTGGGGCGCGCGCAACTGCGCGAGCGCGAATTCGTGCTGCCGGCTACCGCGGGCCGTCGTCTTGACCTCAAGGCGCACGGTGGGGAATACGAAATCGAAGGTCTGCTCAGGCGAAACGTGCCAGCCAGTCACGAGCGCATCCGGAAAGGGCGATGCGGCGATGACGAACAACTCACCCCAGAGGCCGAGCACCGAGTTCCTCGCGGGAGCAGCAAAGAGGCGGAACAACTCAACGGCGTCGTCGAAGAAGCGGTCGGTCTCCGCGGGAGACAGCGCCGGCGGCAGCCCCTCCACGGCGCCGGCCAGCGCATTCACGAAAAGCGGATGAAGACCGGGGGCGGCTAGGTCACAGACGACCCTGCAGAAGGTGGCGGAGACCGTGCCGCCGTCCGCGTCGTCCGGGTCGCGCACGGCGCAGTCGACCTCGAACTCGACCTGTACATGGCGCAGACTGAGGGGGACACGTGGCACCCGTCGGCGTTGCACCTTCAGTAGGAACACTGGCTCGCCTGCGGTTCCCTTCGCCAAATAGTGTGACTCCGCGCTGTACAGCCGCAGTGCCGGCCAAGCCGCATCCTCCGCTGGAGCTAGCGTCCCGAAGCGCTCCCAGATGTTCATCTCACGCCGCCGCCTGCAGGAGGATGCGCCGCTTCAACTCATCCGGAAGGTGGATGGCGAACCATGGCACGTCGGAACTGGCGTCCCCTGACTGCGGCGGCACCTTTGAGATGAGGAAGTGGAACTTGCGCAGATGCACCGTCACGCGGTTGTCGCTACGGAGTTCTCGGTCGCCGCAATACTTCAGGTTTGCCCGGTCGGATGTGTTCGGCGACTTGCCTGAGAACACTTGGTTGATGGTGCCCCTCTTCGTCAGGGAGCGACCCTGCTCAACCATGTCGCCGACGAGGAAAACGTCACACGTGGCATCCGGGGCGCCAGCCAGCAGCCGCCCAAGGGCCACGCTGATAGCCATGCGCTCCGTCGCATCCTCCACTGTGCCGAATTGCATTTCGTCAATGAGATGGGCGCACACATCAGCCACGGATACCGCCTCGAAGAGTTTGTTGCGGGACGAATTGGCACGTTTGTCGAGATAGCGCTCCGGGTCCACCTCGTGTGCGGCAAGCTCCACGTAGCGGGTACGCAGATGCTGCAGGAAGCGGTCGAACACAATGCGGTTGTGTGCTACGGCAGGTTTTCCGACATGCGCGGCGCCAGGGAACAGCCATTCTGCCGTGGTGACCTCATCCAGCTTGATGCCCATCACGCTGCGCCGCGTCGGCTGGAGCCGGTCAGCCAGGATGAAGCGGCGGCGCCACTCCTTCAGCGGCTGGCCCCGCGAACTCTCGAGTTCGCTTCGGATGAAGCTCTCGTGTTCGACATAGCCCTCGAAGGCGGTCTTCACGTCCTGCCGCACATACACGCGGCAGTAGCCAAGGTAGCTGGCCTTGTAGCCGTAGAAGCGGGCGCGCTGCTGAATGTTGTCGGCGTTCCCGACGCCAAGTGGTCGCGGCATGTAGGTCACGGTGAGGCCCTTTACTGTATAGCCTCGGTCCAGCTTCTGCCCGCCCACCAGAATCCAGTACTCGTTATCGCCCCAGCGGATGGCAGCAGCCCCCTTGCCCGTCGAGTTGACCTCCCGAACCCTGACAATGTGGAGCACCTCGTCCATCTTTGTGAACAGGTCGGATAGGCTCGGCAGCGCCTCACCCACGGTCCTCTGCAGGTCCACGTGGGCGTCGGTGAACTCGGCCATGAGGGCGTCGCGCAGCGCCCGCACTGGCAGCCGAGACCGCCACTCGCCGATGAGTTGAGTCAGCCAAGCGATGTACTGTGTGTGCGGTGCGGTCTGCTGCGACGGATGCACCATCATCGAGCGATTAGAGTTTTGCTCAGCCAGCGCATGGGCGCAGGCGCCGAGCAGGTATACCTTCAGGGCGGACACGAGCGAGGGTGGGGCGGCTGGGTGGGAGGCGGCGGTCGCCACCGCCTCGGCATCAGGGATGACTTTCGCGTAGGGTGCGCCTGGCTGGAATAGCGTCTGTCCGCCAGTGTAGCCCCGTCCGGGCGTTAGCGTCTCAGCGAAGTCGGGCGACAAGATGTCGGTGAGGCCGATGAGCAAGGGCGCCTGCGGCGTGGCGGTGTATTGCAGGTAGGTGTGATGTGGCAGCACCGCCTTGAGGTTCAGCACCTCGCGGTAGTTCGCGCTGAGGGCGTTCTGGCGCGTCTTCTGGTTTTTGGCGGCGAAGTTGTTGAGGCTGGCCTGGTCGGCCTCGTCGTCGATAACGAGGCATGGAATGCCCTGCAGGATGGCGGACAGGGCAGACAAGCACTCCACGAGATTGGCCAACCGCTGGTGCTGCTTAAGTACGGTGACGAGAATGGTCTTCTTCTTGCGCGGGCTGAGCGCCGGTGAGCGCCAGCGCTGGAGCAGTCCGCGCAGCGCCTCGAACTCGCTGTTGTCTCGGGCAGGGTTATCAATGAGCACCCACGGCTGTCCGGGGTTGTCCGGCGATACGCCTAGGTCCTGCTTCAGACGCTCTTGCGATTGCGACTTCAGGTTGTCGATTGTACCGGCGATGAGGATGACCAGGCCGTAGCCGTTGTCGCGCGCCAAGGCGGTCAGTGTCGTAAAGGACAGGGTCTTGCCGCTCTGCACGTAGCCGACCACGAGACCGGTACCGCTGCCAGCCGGCTCCATCGGCGGCACGCAGCGGCCGAGGATGCGGTGGGCCTCGTAGGCCACTGTGTGCAACGCCTCCTCGTCAGCCTCCCCCGCCAGCGCCTTGCGCCGCAGGAACTCCTCGGTCACTTCGCGCTGGCACGGCTCCCAGCGCAGGCCCGGCTCGATACTGCGCAACTCTTCGATGGTGATGGTCATGGCAGATTGCCTGCGAGGGACTCCCGCAGCAGTTGGTTGATGTAGTGCAGCGGCGTGGCGGAGGAGACTCCGCCGCGCTGCAGGCGCGCCAGCGCCACCGCGATGGCGGCGGCGAAGCGCAAGATGAGTTCAATGTTCTCGTTGTGCGGGCCGATGAAACGTTCAACAAACGGGTGAGCAAGGGAGACGTCCACCGTCAGACGGTGCTCGTCATGTTCGCTGAACAACTGGGGGACAGTCTCGTCCGCGAAGCGAAGCCACTCGTCCACGTCCGAGTCCATGGTCATGCGCAGATTGATGGTCCAACGGTGGTCGTCCACGAGGATGTTCACCGCGCGCTGAGCGACCGGGTCGGCAGCGAGCCGATTTGGCGTACTGGGCACTATCTGCTCCAGTGCCGACGAGTCTGGCTCGGCGCTTAACACGGGCCCGGCAGTGCTCTCCAAAGCAGCGGACACGGTGGCGGTCGCCTGCTTCGCCGCCGGCTGCACGGCGGCCCGGGTGAGCCGAGCCCGGTGCTGCTCCGCTTGGCGCAGCAGGTTAAGAGGCTCCTCCTCTAACGCGTCGTGCAGACGCTCGAGCATGGAGTGCTCCAACTCGTGCCACTTGAAGCCGTCCTTAGTGTGTGAGACCTCGAAGCCCTCGACATGTAGTTCGCCGAACAGGCGCTGCATGCGGAAGCTGTTTAGCTTGCCGAAGATCTCCAGCGGGCGGAAAGTCTCGTCGTCGCTCCCGACAATCAGGCGGTTCCGGCGGAACAGCGCGAAGCCGGCGTGCGTCGTCGAACCCTCAGCGCGAAGGGCGGCGAAACCGTGAATGCGCCGGCCCTCGCCGAAATTCACGTCGATGTCCTTGCGCCATTCGACTGATTCGGCGTCGAGGGCGGATGCGGGCGGCGCGCTCAACACAGCCGGCTCTGGATGGGCGAGCGGCTCGGCCTCGTCGCCCCACAGAATTTCGAGGTCGCCGCGGCGCTGGAAGACGCGGTAGATACTGGCGAGGTGGTCCCGCAACTTCTTCTGCGTCCGCGCCTGAGGGAACTTTGCGCCGAGCCGCTCCAGCGTGATGATGGTGTAATGCTCACTGGGAGGTGCTGGCCGCTCTTCGACTTCCAGCATTTCGGTTCGGTTGCTGACGATGGCTTCAATGTCGAAGCGGACCGTGCGCTCCACGGGGTCGCCCAGCGCCTTGGTGCGCACGCTCCACAGGTCAGAAAACCAGCATGCCGCCGCCTTCATGCCCATTCCGAATTCGGACAGGCCCGTGCGGTCGGGCGGAATCTCGGCCGGCCGGAAGGCGCGGGCGAAGTCGGCAAGCGCTATGCCCGCCGCGTTGTCACTGATTTCCAGTCGGGAGTGCTCTGGGTCCAGTCCGATGCGCACCCTTAACTTGAAGTCCGGCCCCTCCACTGCCCGAAGGGCATCCGCGCTCGCGAGGTAGCTCTGGACGCTGTTGTCGACGAACTCGGCTAGCGCGAACCACGCCTTATAGTTGAGATGCTTTAGGACCGAGAGCATGGTGACTTCCGGTCGGATATTGATGGCGGGAATCACATGCTCGGCTACTCTCATGACAGAGTTTGTTCAAGGAGTGTTTGGGGTTCGGGGGAGGGCTCTGCAAATGTTCGCGCGCAGGCCAGCAGGGCGCGTGCGACCTTCTCAACAACCTTTGCATTGACCGCATTACCAAGGGCGGAGAAGGCCCGCCCCTGTGGCTCTGGTAGGTGCTTTAGGTCGCCTAGACTCTGGAGTTTTGCGCACTCGCGTGGCGTCATGTAGCGCTTCTGCCAGCCAATGATGGGCACCTGAGTGTCTGTCATTGCCACCAGGCTGGGCGAGGTGGTGCGGCGCTTGACACGGACACCTGAGGCGCGGAACTGGATAACGTACTTCCACAGGTCTCTCTCCCCGCCTTGGACGTTCCACTCGAACTTTTGATGGGACGAGATGAAGGACTTGACCGAAGGCAGCCATGGGTCAATCCAATGGCGGTTATCCGCGTAGAACTTGCGGTTGGCGCGGATAAAGTCCTTCTTCCACTTAGGGAACTGTTCCTGCGCCGTACGGGCGTGGCTCGGCAGGGCCTTCCACTGATCGTCGAGCGGCAGGCCCGCCAGTGGTCTGCCGTGGGTTCCCCGATACGCTCCCAAGGCCTCCGCACCTCCGCGCGCCCTCTCGGCGAATGGGGTGGTGTCCTCAAACGGGTAGGTGGCGCCGAACTCCATGGACCAGATGGGGAACGACGGCAGGGCCACCTCCGCCGGGGACAGTTCAAGGAAGCGGTTCCACGCTGTCAGGCATACTCGGGTCTGCTCGGCCAGCACCTTCGCATCGGCCGGCGAATCCTCCAGCACGTCGGTGATGTCTGTGGCGTGGCTTTCGCGCTCCGGCCAAACGAAGCCGTCCAATGATTCGAGGCGGCCGACGATGTATGCGCGCTCCCGCACCTGCGGGATGCCGAAGTGGTGCGGGGAAAACTTCCGCTCGGTCACGCAGTACCCTAGGGCCTCGAGGTCCTGCTTGATACGCGCGTAGGTCTTGCCCTCGTCGTGCTTGAGCAGGTTGGGCACGTTCTCGAGGATGAATTGGCGCGGGCGCTTCTCCTGCAGGATGGCGACTACGTCGAAGAACAACGTCCCTTGGCGAGAGCACTTAAAACCCGCTTGGTCGCCGGCCTTGGAGAAGGCTTGGCACGGAAAACCGGCGCACAGGAGGTCATGGTCCGGCACCTCGGAGGGGATGACCTTGCGGATGTCGCCTTCCGGCTTGAGGCCGAAATTGTCCTCGTAGACTTTCTGCAGGTGCGACTGTATCTCGGCGGCGAAGACGCACTCGCCCCCGAGCTTCTCGAGTGCGACATGGAAGCCCCCTAGTCCCGCGAACAAGTCTATGAATCTGAACGCTGCCATAGAAATAATGGCGCAGCCCATCCGGCGGGCCGGGCGGACTTGCGCCTTATGCTGCCTTTTTGATGAATTATGCCATGACAGCGCCTTAAAGAAGGTCTGCCGCAGCCTGCATAGTACACAGGGCAGATGCGGTGTGGCTCACCCGGTGATGCCGCGGCAGCGAGGCCGACTTGTCAAGTATGTGGGGACGTTAGGTAGTTGCGGGGCCCGAGGTTGAGCCCAAGCTTGCCGTTCAACTACCCAGCGGGAACTGATTGTGAGTTGCCGTGGCATGCACGTTCCCCGAAAACTCTCTTCCAACTCTACCCTCTAAGTTCGACGGGCTAACGGGATGGACCATTTATGTTCCTTGTGGGCTGCGGAGTGGACCTTCACCACCGACACTCTCCCCGTCAGGCGAACCCGGCGCCTGCCCCAAGTGTCTATCGGACACCCCCGACCGGAGACACCGATCATGTTGCGCCGCGCCCTGCTCCCCGCCCTGTTCGCTCTTTCTGCCACCCTGCTCCCGACCACTACCTCCGCCGACGACACCTCCGCCGCGAGCGGTTTGTTCGCGCACGAGTTGCGCCGCCTGCATTCGGGCGAGGTGGTACGCCTGGCCGACCGCCTGGCGGGGCAGCCGGTGCTCATCGTCAATACCGCCAGCCACTGCGGCTTTACCAGCCAGTTCCGCGAGCTGGAGGCGATCCACCAGCAGTACAAGGACAAGGGCCTGCGGGTGGCCGGTTTCGCGTCGGACGACTTCGACCAGGAGGCCGACAACGAGGAGAAGGCGGCGGAGGTGTGCTACCTGAACTACGGGGTGACTTTCGACATGTTCGCGCCGATCCACGTGCGCGGCGCGCAGGCGCATCCGCTGTTCCGCGAACTGGCGCGCCGTTCGGAGGCCCCGGCGTGGAACTTCCACAAGTATCTGGTGGACCGCGACGGCCGGGTGGTGGCGACCTTCCCGAGCAAGGTGAAGCCGGATGCGGCGGAGGTGCGTGCGGCGATCGAACGCTTGCTTTGAGCGGGGGAGCCGGCGCTCGCCCGCGAGTCCCTGCGTGACCCGCCGGACGCGGTCGAACGGTAGGCCGGGTCGTTATAGACTTCCGGCTTTCGTTCATTCGCCACCGTGACCGCATGAGTACCGATACCGCCGTCGCCGCCCTCGGCTCCCGCGCCCGCGTCGAAGCCGCCCTGCGCGCGCTCGACATGCCGAGCGAGATCGTCGAGTTCGCAACACCCACCCGCAGCAGCGCGGAGGCGGCCGCGGCCATCGGCTGCGAGGTAGCGCAGATTGCCAAATCGGTGGTGTTCCGCGGCAGGGAGTCCGATGCCTGCATCGTGGTCATCGCCAGCGGCGCCGACCGCATCGACGAAAAGAAGCTGGCCGCCGAACTGGGCGAGAAGGTCGGCCGCGCGGACGCCGATTTCGTGCGGCAGCGCACCGGCTTTGCCATTGGCGGGGTGTCGCCGGTGGGTCACGCCGGCGAGGTGATCTTGCTGGTCGACCGCGCGCTGTGGGCGCTGGACCCGATCTGGGCCGCGGCCGGCACGCCCAACGCGGTGTTCCGCCTGGCAGCCGACGACCTGCACCGCATCCCGGGCATCCGCGTCGTGGATGTCCGCCAGGCGGACTGAGATGCCGGCGCCGCCGCTCTTCGGCAATCTCCTCGCCAAGCTCCCCCCGCCCGGCGACGAGGAAGCCTTCGAAACCCTGCTCGACACCCCGCACTGCCGCATCGAGCGCATCGTCTCGCACGGGCACGCCAGCCCGCCGGACTTCTGGTACGAGCAGCCGGGCGACGAGTGGGTGATGCTGGTGCAGGGCAGCGCGGCGCTGGCCTTCGACGACGGGCGCACGGTGGCGCTGGCGGCGGGCGACTGGGTGATGATTCCGGCGCGCTGCCGGCACCGGGTGGCCGCCACCGGGCCGGCCACGGTATGGCTGGCGGTGCATATGCCGTCGGCGTGAAAGCCGCAACCGTGCGCCCGGCCACGCGGCAGGACACAAAGGCGGCCGTGCGCGACAGCGAACGCTTATAATCCGCGCAGTTTCCAATTTTTACAAAGTCGTCCCCGGATGCGCCAGGACACGCGGCGCCCGGTGACGGCTTTTGTCCGTCGCGCGCATGAGTCTCAAATCCGTCCTTCACCGGCAGGCCAGCCGCCTGCTGCTCGCCCTCGCCGTCGCGGTGCTCGCCGGCTGTGCCAGCGCGCCGCCCAAGCCCGCGGAGCTCGCCCGCGGCGACTACCGCTACGCGCGGGACTACATCTCCTGGCTGATCGAGCGCGAGATGCGCGCCAACGACATCACCGGCCTGTCGGTCGGCCTGGTGGACGGCCAGCAGCTGGTGTGGGCCGAGGGCTTCGGCTTCGAGGACGTGGAGAAGGCCGTCGCGGCCAGCGCGCACACTCGCTACCGCCTGGGTTCGATTGCCAAAGTGCTCACCGCCACCGCGGCGATGCAGCTGGCCGAGCAGGGGCGCATGGACATCGACCGTCCGCTGGCCGACTACCTGCCCGGTTTCGCCATCCGCAGCCGCTTCCCCGGCGCCGGCCCGGTGACCCCGCGCAACATCATGCACCACCACTCCGGCCTGCCCTCCAACCACCTCAACGGCATGCTGGGCGGCGAGCCGGCGCCGATCGCGTCGCTGGTCGGCGCGGTGCGCGAGGACTACCTCGCCTACCCGCCGGACTTCATCTTCTCCTACTCCAACCTGGCCTACACCCTGCTCGGCGCCAGCATCGAGCACATGGCCGGCATGCCCTTCGCGCGCCACATGCAGCGCAGCCTGTTCGAGCCGCTGGGCATGCGCGATTCGTCCTTCGAGTCGCGCCCGGCACTCAAGGAATACCGCAAGGGCCAGGCGGTGGAGCCGATCGCGCTGCGCGACCTGCCCTCCGGCGGGCTGGTGTCCTCGGTGGAGGACATCAGCCGCTTCATGCGCATGGTGCTGGCCGAAGGCCGCGCCGGGGACCGGCAGATCATCCGCCCCGAGACGCTCGCCGAGATGCTGCGCCCGCAGAACGAGCACGTGGCGCTGGACCTCGACATGCGCATCGGCCTGGGCTGGATGTTCAACGGACTGGGCGTGCATCACGGCGGCCCGGTGCCCAACCACGGCGGCACCCTGCTCGACTCGCACAGCCTGATGGCCCTGCTACCCGAGCACGACCTGGGCGTGGTGGTGATGGCCAACAGCGGCAGCGCGCAGGCCAGCGTGAAGAAGATCGTCACCGAGCTGCTCACCCTGGCGCTGGAAGCCAAGACCGGCCTGCGCCCGCCGCCGGAGCCCGCCCCGGTGGCCAGCCGCGCCACCGACGCCGCTGCCGCGGCCGACCTGAGCGATTACGAAGCCTGGTACGACTCCATGGTCGGCCTGGTGCGGGTCAATGCCGGCGACACCAGCCTGGAGGCCGAAGCCCTCGGCCACACCTTCCAGCTCGACCCGCTCGCGGGCGGCCGCTTCGGCCTGCGCTACAAGCTGTTCGGCCTGATCCCGGTGAGCGTGGCGCTGTTCGACGACCTGCGCGTGTCGATGACCAACATCGGCGAGCACGAAGTGCTGGTCGGCCATATCGCCGGCCATCGCATGCTGGTCGGCCAGCGCCTGGAACCCTCGCCCATCCCGCGCAAGCTGCTCGACTACGTGGGTGAATACGAGATCGTCGGCACCCCGCCCGGCGGCATGGTGCCGGACCGCCTGGCGCTGCGCCTGGAAGGCGGCCTGCTGGTGGGCGAATGCAGCTTCTCGCAGATGCCCGGCTTCGTGCTGCGCGCCGCGCTGCAGCCGATCTCCGAGACGGAGGCGATCATCTCCGGGCTGGGCACCGGCAAGGGCGAGACGCTGCGCGTCGTCGGCGGCGAAGGCGAGCGCCGCCTGCTCTATTCGGGCCTCGAACTGCGCCGCAAGGGCGACTGAGCGCCGGCCATGAAGCGCGTCCTCGTCGTTCATTACTCGCAGTCCGGCCAGCTCGGCCAGATCGCCGGCAACATCGCCGCGCCGCTGCGCGCGGCCGGCGTGGAGGTGGTGGAGGAGATCCTGCGCCCGCGCGAGCCCTACCCCTTCCCCTGGCCGTTCTTCGACTTCCTCGACGCCTTCCCCGAGACCTTCCGCCTCGACCCGCCGCCCAACCATCCGCCGGCGGCCGACCCGGACACGCCCTTCGACCTGGTCATCCTCGCCTACCAGGTGTGGTTCCTGTCGCCGGCCATGCCGATGACCGCCTTCCTGCAAAGCGCCGAAGGCCGCCGCCTGGTCGCTGGCCGCCCGGTGGTCACCGTGGTGGCCTGCCGCAACATGTGGCTGGGCGCGCAGGAAAAGATGGCAAAGCTGGTGGCGGATGCCGGCGGGCGGCTGATCGACCACATCGCCTTCACCGACGACGCCCACCCGCTGGCCACCTTCATCACCACGCCGCGCTGGGTGCTCACCGGCCGGCGCGACCGTTTCCTCGGCCTGCCGCCGGCGGGCGTGGCGCCCGCGGAGATCGCCGGCGCCGAGCGCTTCGGCCGTGCGCTGGCCGAGGCGCTGGCGCGCGACGAGGAGCGCAGCGGCCGTCCGCTGCTCACCGGCTTGCGCGCGGTGCGCGTGAACCCGCGCCTGATCGTCTCCGAACGCGCCGGGCAGCGCGCCTTCCGGGTGTGGTCCGGCTTCATCCGCCTGTTCGGCAAGCGCGGCCAGTGGCGCCGCCGCCCGGTGCTGGCGCTGTTCGTCACCTACCTGCTGCTGCTGATCGTCACGGTGGTACCCTTGAGCCTTTTGCTCCAGCGCGCATTCGCGCCGCTGCTTCGCCCCCGGCTGGACGCCCTGCGCGCGCAGTACGAACAGCCCTCCGGCTCGGGGACGGAACGCCTGCCCTCATGACCGTCCGCAACGTCTACATCACCGCCACCGCCGCCGCCCTGCCCAATGCCCCTGTGGGCAACGAGGACATCGAAGCGGTCCTCGGCCTCGTCGGCAACCGCCCCTCGCGCGCGCGCCGCATCGTGCTGCGCAACAACGGCATCCAGCGCCGCCACTACGCCATCGACCCGGCCACCGGTGCGCCCACCCACAGCAACGCCCAGCTCACCGCCGAAGCGGTGCGCGCGCTGGCCGGCGACGGCTTTGCGCTGGACGACATCGAAGCGCTGGTGTGCGGCACCTCGCTGCCCGACCAGCTGATGCCCGGCCACGGCGTCATGGTGCATGGCGAACTCGGCAACCCCGCCTGTGAGGTGGTGAGCACCGCCGGCATCTGCCTGGCCGGCATGACCGCGCTCAAGCACGCCTGGCTGTCGGTGGCCGCCGGCGCCACGCGCAACGCGGTGGCCACCGGCTCCGAAGGGTGCTCGCCGGTGCTGCGCGGCGCGCATTTCGCCGCCGAGAACGAAGCCCGCGTGGCAGAGCTGGAAAGCCACCCGGAGATCGCCTTCGAGAAGGACTTCCTGCGCTGGATGCTGTCCGACGGCGCCGGCGCGGTGCTGCTGCAGGACGCGCCGCGCAGGCAGGGCCGCAGCCTGCGCATCGACTGGATCGAGCTGTCCTCGCAGGCCCATGTGCTACCCACCTGCATGTATGCGGGCGCCGAACGCAATGAAGACGGCCAGCTCAGCGGCTGGGCGCGTCACACCCCGTCCGAGTGGGCGGCGCAGTCGATCTTTGCCATCAAGCAGGACGTCCGCCTGCTCAACGAGAACGTGGTGCGCCACACCCTGGAGATCCCGCTCGCCCGGGTGATCGCCAAACGCGGCCTGCACGCGGCGGACATCGACTGGTTCCTGCCGCACATGTCCTCGCACTACTTCCGCCAGCCCATCCACGACGCGCTGGCGGGGCTCGGCCTGGCGATTCCCTTCGAGCGCTGGTTCACCAACCTCGCCGACAAGGGCAACACCGGCTCGGCGTCCATCTTCATCATGCTCGACGAACTCGCCCGCAGCGGCCGGCTCGCCGCCGGCCAGCGCCTGCTGTGCTTCGTCCCCGAGAGCGGGCGCTTCTCCAGCGCCTTCATGCATCTGACGGTGGTCTAGCACCGTGCGGCACACGGCACAGAACCGTAGGAGCGGGCTTGCCCGCGATGCGGCGTCCTTTGTACCCGGAAGCGCCGCATCGCGGCCAAGGCCGCTCCTACAGGGGGCGCCGGGGCATGTTTCATCAACCGGGCAGCACGAGCCTAGCCATGGATATTGAGAACGTCCCGCAGGAAGGCAACGCCACCCTCGGCGGCCACCGCAAGGCGATGTACGCGCGCGGCGCGGACGGCCGTCTGGCGCCGGTGGCCTACGCCGGCTGGGAGGTGGAGGAGATCGTCACCCGTCAGGCGGTGGAGGAACTCGACCGCCTGGCCGCCGACGCCTTGACCCGGGTGCGCGCCGGCTCGGCCTCGCCGCTGGAATACCACATGTACCGCGCACGCATGGACGACACCCTGCTCGCGCAGACCACCGGCCTGTGGCGCTGGCGGGTACGCCGCCACCTGCGCCCCGAGGTCTTCCGCCGCCTCTCGCCCACCCTGCTGGCGCGCTACGCCGCCGCGCTGGGGCTCGGCGTCGACCAGCTCACCACCGTCCCGCCGCAAGCATGAGCGACTTCCAGCATCAGCACGCCTCCCACTGCGAAAGCGGGGTGATGTCGGCCATCGTGCGCCACTACGGCCTGCCGCTGTCCGAGCCGATGGCCTTCGGGCTGGCCTCCGCGCTGTCCTTCGCCTGGCTGCCTTTCGTCAAGCTCGGCGGACTGCCGCTGGTGGCCTACCGCATGCCGCCGCGCGCCATCATCCGCGGCCTGCAGAAGCCGCTCGGCCTGCGCATGCGCACCGAGACCTTCCGCGACCCGGCACGCGGCGAGGCGCGCCTGCAGGAGCTGCTGGACGCCGGCCGCGTGGTCGGCCTGCAGACCTCGGTGTTCTGGCTGCCCTACTTCCCGCAGGACATGCGCTTCCACTTCAACGCCCACAACGTGCTGGCCTACGGGCGGGATGCGGACAGCGGCGACTACCTGCTCTCCGACCCGGTGTTCGAGGAGCCGATGCGCTGCGCCCCGGCCGACCTCGCCCGCGCCCGCTTCGCCCGCGGCGTGCTGGCGCCCAAGGGCCTGCTCTACTACCCGGACGGCCAGCCCGCCGAGCCCGACTGGAACAAGGTAATCCCCGCGGCCATCCGCAAGACGGTGCGCGTGATGCTGCGCACCCCGGTGCCCATCGTCGGCACCCGCGCCATCGAGCGCGTGGCGCGCGCAGTCGAGCGCCTGCCGGCGGCCGGCGACACCCGCCAGAGCCTGCTCTTCGTCGGCCACCTGGTGCGCATGCAGGAAGAGATCGGCACCGGCGGCGGCGGTTTCCGCTTCATGTACGCCTCCTTCCTGGAAGAAGCCGCCACCCTCGCCTCGCGCCCCGCGCTGGCCGAGCAGGCCGCCCGCCTGGTGGAGATCGGCGACGGCTGGCGCGAGTTCGCGCTGGCCGCCGCGCGCATGATCCGCGGGCGCGACGCCTTCGAGCCCGCCGCGCTCGCCGCCCTGCTGCGCCGCCAGGCCGCCGACGAGCGCGCCTTCTTCGGCGCGCTGGAAAAAGCGCTCGCGTGATGCTGCGCATCCGCGACCTGGTCCACCACTACCCGCAGCACGCCCAGGCCGCGCTCGCCGGCCTCGACCTCGACATCCCCGCCGGCTGCCTGTTCGGCCTGCTCGGCCCCAACGGCGCCGGCAAGACCACGCTGATCTCGCTCGTCGCCGGCCTGCTCGCCCAGCAGTCCGGCACGCTGGAGATTGACGGCCAGCCGCTGGCCGACTACCGCCGCACCCACCCCAACGCCATCGCCCTGGTACCGCAGGACTACGCCTTCTACCCGATGCTCACGGTGACCGAGAACCTGCGCTTCTTCGCCGGCGTACAGGGCCTGTCCGGCGCCGCCGGGCGCGAACGGGTGGCGCACGCGCTGGCCGCCGCGCAGCTGGAAGGGGTGGCCGGACAACTGGCCGAAGAGCTCTCCGGCGGCCTGCGCCGGCGCCTGAACCTGGCCATCGGCCTGCTCGGCGACCCGCGCCTGCTGCTGCTCGACGAGCCCACCGTGGGGGTGGACCCGCAGTCGCGCGCCTTCCTGCTCGACACCATCCGCGCGCTGGCCGCCGACGGCCGCACGGTGATCTACACCAGCCACTACATGGACGAGGTCGAGGCGCTGTGCGAGCGCATCGCCATCGTTGACCGCGGCCGCGTGCTGGCCGCCGGCACCCTGGACGAACTGCTGCACGAGGCCGATGCCCTGCTCAGCCTGCGCCTGGCGGCCCCGCTGCCTGCGGAGCTTGCCGCGACGCTCGCCGCCCGCCACCCCGGACTGCGGGCCCGCGACGGCAGCCTGCTGGTCGCCGGCCTGGCGCCCGAGGCGCTGCCCCAACTGCTCGCCGAGCTGGCCGCCGCCGGCCACCCTGCCCAGGCGGTGAGCTACGGCCAGCAGGACCTGGAAGCGCTGTTCATGCGCCTCACCCACCGCTCGCTGCGCGACTGAGGATGGCCATGGCACATCGACTGCTCGTCCGCCTCGCCGCCCTGTGGCAGAAGGAAACCCTGGCCCTGCTGCGCGACCGCCACGGTCTGGCGGCGCTGTTCCTGATGCCGATGATCTTCATCCTGGTGATGTCGCTGGCCCTGCGCGACGCCTTCGACGCCGGCGCGGCCACCGATCTGGGCTACGCCATCGTCGACCTCGACGACAGCCCCACATCGCGCCAGTACGCCGAACGCCTGCGCCGCCTGCTCACCTTCCGCGACAGCGGCACGCTGGCCGACGAGGCCGCCGCCCGGCAAGCCCTGCGCAGCGGCGAGATCGGCTTCGCGCTGGTGCTGCCCGCCGGCTTCGCCGCCGCCCAGCCTGACGGCGCCCAGGCGCGCGGCACCGAGCGCCCTGCGCTGCGCCTGCTGGTCGACCCGGTGGTGCCGCAGGCGCTGCAGACCGCCTTCCGCCTGCACGCCGAGGCCGAACTCGGCCGCTTCCAGGCCGAGCTGCTGATGCACCGCCTGGGCCGCGCGCTGATGATCCCCGAACTGCAGAGCCTCGATCCGGCGGCCCACGCGCTGCCGGTCGCGGTGATCGCCGCGGCGGGGCGCGGTGGCGAGGACAGGGCCATGCCCAGCTCGGTGCAGCAGAGCGTGCCGGCCTGGCTGATCTTCTCGATGTTCTTCGTCGTCATCCCACTCTCTGCGGTATTCATCGCCGAACGCCAGCACGGCACCCTGCAGCGCCTCGCGAGCCAGCAGGTGCCCTTCGGCCTGATCCTCGCCGGCAAGCTGCTGCCCTTCTTCGTGGTGAACCAGATCCAGGCGGTGCTGATGGTGCTGGTCGGCCGCCACCTGGTGCCGCTGGCCGGCGGCGAGGCCCTCGTCCTGCCCGCGGGCGCCGCGGCATGGGCGGCGCTGTGGCTGATCTCCGCCGCCGCCAGCCTGGCCGCGGTGGGCTGGGCGCTGCTGATCGCCAGCCTGGCGCGCACCACCGAGCAGGCCACGGTGATCGGCGGCGTCGGCAACATCCTGATGGGCGCGATTGGCGGCATCATGGTGCCCGCCTTCTTCATGCCCGACTTCATGCAGCAACTGGCCCAGCTCTCGCCCATGGCCTGGGCGCTGGAGGGCTTCCACCGCGTGCTGCTGCAACACGGCGGCCTCGGCGACGTGCTCGGCCCCGCCGCCGCCCTGCTCGGCTTTGCGCTGGCCGCGCTCGGCGTGGCCGTCCTGATGAATCTGCGCTCCCGCTCCCGATGACCCTCAAAGACGAACTCAAGCAGCTCATCGTCGACGCCTGCGACCGCGACTGCGACCCCGCAACGATCACCGACGACGAAATCCTCTTCGGCCCCGAGGCGCCGCTCGCCCTCGACTCGCTCGACGCCCTGCAGCTCTCCATGGCCATCCAGAAGAAGTACGGCCTGCGCCTGACCGACAGCAAGGACACCCGCCGCATCCTCGCCAGCGTCGGCGCGCTGGCCGAGCATCTGGAAGCCTTCCTGGCTGCGCGCGCGTGAAGGCAATGCAATGAGGCCGGTGAAGATCGCCGCGCTCGGCCACTGCTCGGCGCTCGGGCTCGACGCGACCGCCGCCGGCGCCGCGCTGGCCTCGCGCCTCGACGCGCCGCCGGCCCCACCGCCCGCATGCCGTCGGGTGCTGGACCACGACTGGCCGTGGTTCGCCCTGCCGCTGGCCGAAACGGGATGGCGCGCACGTGCCGAGGCCGCGCTGCGCGGCGTGGGTCGCGAGCTGCGCCGCGCCCTGCCGGCCGCGCTGTGGGCCGACACCCCGCTCTTCCTCGCCTCGTCCTCGCTGCAGGCCGGCGCGCTGGAAGAGGCCGCACGCGCCAGCGGACGCATCGAGCTGCCGGTGGATGCCGCCGCCTTCGCGCAGGACGTGGCCGGCTGGCTCGGCCTGCACGGCACGCCCTGGGTGTTCTCCACCACCTGCACCTCCGGCTTCGCCGCGCTGGATGCGGCCGCAGGGCTGATCGCCAGCGGCGGGATCGAGCGCGCCGTCGTGCTCGGCGTGGAACTGACCAACGACATCAGCATCGCCGGCTTCTCCGGCCTCGGCCTGCTTGCCGAAGCCGGCGCCCCGGCCGGCAGCGGGCTGGTGCTGGGCGAAGCGGTGGCCGGCGTGCTGCTGTGCGCCGCGGACGACGCCACCATCGCCGCCGACAGCGGCTGGCGCATCGCCGGCTGCGCGCTGGGAGTGGACGGCCATTCGCCCACCGGCCCCGCGCCCGACGGCGCGCGCATCGCCGAACTGCTCGCCCGCACGCTGCAGACCGCCGGCCTCGAACCCCGCGACATCGACCTGCTCAAGCCTCACCGCGGCGGGCTGGCCGCCACCGACGAGCCGGAAGCGCGCGCGCTGGCCGCGGTCTTCGGCGAGCATCTGCCGCCCCTGGTGGCACTCAAGCCCCAGCTCGGCCACACCCTGGGCGCCAGCGCACTGGCGGAGACCACCGCGCTGCTCGCCGCCGGCACGGGCGATGCCCGCCGGCTGCTGCTCAACCTCATCGGCTTCGGCGGCAGCATCGCCGCCCTCGCCCTCACCCACGCAGAGGCGCCGCGATGACCACCGCCTTGCAGGCGCCCGCCGGCACCGTCCTGCTGGCCGACCTCACGCTGGACCTCGATCCGCCGGCGCTGCGCCAACGCGTGCGCGAAGCCGTGGGCGCACCGCTGCGCCGTGCCGGCGCACAGGTGGAGCTCACCGTCGCCGGCGTGCACGCCTGCCTCGCGGCCCTGCCGGCGGACGCGGCCCGCGGCAGCACCGGCGTGCTGTGGACTTCGCGCGCCGGCGTGCGCGCCGCCACCGCCACCGTGCTGGACGAGCTCTGCCTGCGAAACGAACCGCCGCTGCCCTTCGACTTCCTCGCCACCCAGGCGGCGCTCGCCGCCATTCCCCTGCAGCAACTGCTGCCCACGCTGGACGCCGCGCTCTACCTGCCGTGGACCGGCGACGAAGCCCTGCGCTGGCCGCGCATGCTGCAACTGGCCGCGCTGCAGCTAGGCCGCGGCCAGCACGCGCTGGTGCTGTGCGGCACGGTGGAACCAGGCGACGCCACGCACCGCTGCCGCTGGGCAGCCCTGGCGCCGGAGAGCCTGTAGGAGCGGCCTTGGCCGCGATGCGGCCTGGGATGGGACCACCGCCGAATCGCGGCCAAGGCCGCTCCTACGGCAGGTTCGCGCGATGCGGGCCATCCAGCGTCGGCGCCCCCTGCATACAATGCAGCATGGACACGTTCGCTTCCCTGCCGGCCATCGCCCTGCGCCACTGGCGCTTCAGCCTTGATTGCGACACCCGCTCCGCGGTCCTGCCCGACGGCTGCCGCGACCTCATCGTGGTGCATGCGCCCGGCAGCCCGCCACACTGGTTCGTCTCGCCGCTGGCCGACGGCACGCTGCAGGTGCCGGGGCGCGCCGGGCAACGCTTTGCCGGCCTGCGCTTCCATCCCGCGGTGAGCATCGACGAGGCGGCGCTGCTCGATGCCGCCCGCCGGCTGGACGCCGACGATCCGCTGGAACTCGGCGCGCGCATCGAGGAACACGTGCAGGTGGACCACCGCCTGGCCGAGGCGCTGCAGGTCCTGGCGTCGAGCGCCGGCGTCGCCCCCGCCAGCCGCGCGCTGGGCGTGAGCGAACGCAGCCTGGAGCGCCTGCTGCTGCAGGCCACCGCGCGCACCCCGCGCTACTGGAAGAACCTCGCCCGCGCACGCCGCGCCGCGGCCGCGTTGGCCGGCAACTTACCGCTGGCCGAAATCGCCGCCGAGCACGGCTACGCCGACCAGGCCCACCTGAGCCGCGACTTCCGCCGCTGGTTCGGCTGCCCGCCAGCGCGCTTCCGGGCCGACCCGGCGCTGCTGACGATGGCCGCCGAACCGGGCTACGCCTGAGCCACCGGGGTGCACAACTCCACCAGGAAGCCGTCCGGGTCGGACACATAGGCCACCGTCTGCCCCCAGGGCATCTGCGCGGGTGCCTGCACCAGCGCCGCCCCGGCGGCCACCGCGCGCTCGACCGCTACGCCCACCTCCTCGGTGACGAAGGCGATCTCGCAGCACGGCGCGTGCGGATCGGGCGTCGATGGGTTCTTGCCGAGTTCGCTCATCAGCCGGCGCGAGGAAAAGGCCAGCGCGGTGGCGCCGGTCTCCAGTTCGCCGAAGTCGCCGCTCTCGTGCAGGAAGCGGCGTTCCAGGCCGAAGGCCGCTTCGTAGAAGGCGAGCGTGCGCGGGACGTCCGCGACGTAGAGGATGGTGTAGCCGAGTTTCATGGCGGGACTCCGTATCGATGCAATGACGAGCGACAGCCTACCCCCCCGCACGGCGCGCCGTCTTGAACGAATCCGACACTCCGCCGGCCGGCCCCGCTTGACCGCCATCAATGCCCCGCCGGACGAGCGGTATACCCTGCCGGGATCGATCCGCCACCCGCCGGCTCGCCCATGGCCAAGAAATTCCCCCTCCATCCCCGCCACCCCGAGCGCATCTGCTGGGGCTGCGACAAGTATTGCCCGGCCGACTCGCTCGGCTGCGGCAACGGCTCCGGGCGCACCCAACACCCGGCCGAACTGCTGGGCGAGGACTGGTACACCTACGGCGACTGGGGGCTGGAAGTGGAAGACGAGAAGCCGAAGACGGACGAAGAGCCGTCCTGACTTTCCCCCGAGAGGAACCCCATGACCCTGCCCGCCTTCTTCGCGCGCGTCCCCCGCCTGCGCCTGTACGACCCCCTGGCCGAATTCCTCGGCGCCGCCGAGCACGGCATCCTCGACTACGGCTATGAGGACGCGGTGAAGCTCGCCGGCCACTCCTGCCCCACCGTGGCCTCGGCTTACGCCCTGGGCTGCCAGGCCCTCACCGCGCTCTACCCGGGCGAACTGCCCGAACGCGGCGGCGTACGCATCGACTTCGCCCAGCCGCTGGAAGAAGGCGTCACCGGCGTCACCGCCGCCGTGCTCGGCCTGCTCAGCGGCGCCGCCCAGGCCGGCGGCTTCAAGGGCCTGGCCGGCCGCTTCGTGCGCCGCGACCTGCAGCATTTCGCGCAGGAACAGCCCCTCGCGCTGCGCTTCACCCGGCTGGACAACGGCGCCACGGTGGACGCCCAGGCCGATCTCTCCCTGGTGCCGCCAGCCGCCGAAATGCCCGCGCTGATGGGGCGCTGCATTCGCGGCGAAGCCGCTGCCGCCGAGCAGCGCCTGTTCGGCCAGCTCTGGCAGCAGCGCGTCGAACGCATCCTGCTGGAGCACTGGGACGACCCCGCGGTCTTCCGCATCCTGCCGGCAAACTGATCCGCCCCCTGTAGGAGCGGCCTTGGCCGCGATGCGGCACTGGTTACCACCCCGAACCGCCGCATCGCGGCCAAGGCCGCTCCTACACGCTCCGCTCGGGGACTAGAAGGCGCTTTCTGCCAGGTTGTGCTGCTCGGCCACCGCGCGCAGGGTGTGGCCGCCGGGCTTGCCTTCGTAGCTGCAGCACACGTCCACCGCGCTGCAGCCGCCCAGCAACGGGCATGCGGCGAACAGTTCGGTCACCCAATCGACAAAGGCGCGCACCTTGGGCGACAGGTGGCGGTTGGCGGGATACACCGCCGACATCGGCATCGGCGCCGGGCTCCATTGCGGCAGCACCTCGCGCAAGGCCCCGGACTCCAGGTGGGGCAGCGCCATGAAGCGCGGCATCTGCACCAGGCCGAAGCCCTGCAGTGCACAGGCCAGGTAGGCGTCGCCGTCGTTTACCGACACCACGCCGTCCATCTTCACTTCGCGCACCTCGCCGTCCACCACGAAATCCCAGTCGAATGCACGCCCGGTGAGACTGGAGAAGTAGCTCACCGCGCGATGCGCGGCGAGGTCCTCGATGCGCTGCGGCACTCCGTGGCGCTCCAGGTAGGACGGCGCGCCGCAGGTCACCATGAAGAAGGTGCCGATGCGCCGCGCCACCAGGGAGGAGTCGGGCAGCGCACCGACGCGGATCGCGCAGTCGACCGCCTCGCGCACCAGGTCCACCGGGCGGTCGGTCATGCCGATCGCCAGTTCCACCTCCGGGTAGCGCTCATGGAACTCGCACAGCCGCGGGATCAGCACCAGCCGCGCAAGCGAGGCCGGCACGTCGATACGCAGCCGCCCGCGCGGGCTGCGCGCGTTCTCGCGGAAGGAGGCTTCGGCATCCTCGACCTCGGCGAGGATGGCCACGCAGCGCTCGTAGTAGGCCGCGCCGTCGTCGGTCAGGCTCAGCCGGCGGGTGCTGCGGTTGAGCAGGCGCACCTGCAGCAGGCGTTCCAGGTTCTGGATGATGTTGGTCACCGTGGCGCGCGGCAGGCCCAGGCTGTCGGCCGCACGCGAAAAACTGTTGGCGTCCACCACGCGCGTGAACACCTGCATGGCCTGAAAGCGATCCATCCGTCTTCTCCCCGCGCACCGGCGCTGGAGCGGATTATCCGCGGTTTCGCCCAGAGATTGCTGTCTTTGCTCGAATAGTGTTTCCACATTCAGGGCATTTATCCAGACGGCAACAACACCCAAGATTGCCGCACTGCGGCAAATGCACTCTTCCCGCATCCGCGCGCGCAGGCCGGTCAACCCGGCGGGCGCGTGACAACGAAAACGAGATCGCGACGCCCGCAACCCGGCGTGTCGCCCCCGACAGGAGCACCCGATGTCCCTCTTGCGCAAACCCTATGCCCTGGCGACCGCGGTCGCCGTCGTCGTCGCCCTGGGCGGCGGCCTCGCCACCCTGGCGGTGCAGGCCGGCGCCCAGCCCGCCGCCGCATCCGCCGCGCCGCCCGCCAGCCCGGTGGATGTCGCCACCGTCGCCCGCCAGCAGATCACCGACTGGCACGCCTACTCCGGCCGCCTGGAAGCGGTGGACCGGGTGGAGATCCGCCCGCAGGTCGCCGGCACCATCGTCGCGGTGCATTTCGCCGACGGTGCCGTGGTGAGGAAGGGCGACCCGCTGTTCACCATCGATCCGCGCCCCTATGCCGCCGCCCTGGAACACGCGCGCGCCGGGCTGGCCGCGGCCGAGGCGCGGCTGGCCTACACCGCTTCCGACCTGGCGCGCGCCGAGCGCCTGATCGCCGACCACGCCATCGCCCAGCGCGACTACGAGGAAAAGCGCAACGCCGCGCGCGAGGCCGAGGCCAACCGCCTGGCCGCACGCGCCGCGGTGGAGTCCGCGCGCCTCAACCTGGAATACACCCGCATCGGTGCGCCGGTGGCCGGACGGGTGTCGCGCGCCGAAGTGACCGTGGGCAACGTGGTCGCCGCCGGCCCGGCCTCGCCGCCACTCACCACCCTGGTGTCGGTGGCGCGCCTGTACGCCGCCTTCGACGTGGACGAGCAGAGCTTCCTCGCGCTGATCAACGGCCGCGACAACGGCGCCGACGTGCCGGTGCTGCTCGGCCTCGCCAACGAGGACGGCTACCCGCGCCGCGGCACGGTGAGCTCGGTGGACAACCACCTCGACACCTCCTCGGGCACGATCCGCGTGCGCGCGGTGTTCGACAACCCCGACGGCCGCCTGCTGCCCGGGCTCTACGCCCGCGTGCGGCTGGGCAGCAGCGCGCCGCGCGAGGCGCTCTTGATCGACGAACGCGCGATCGGCACCGACCAGGACAAGCGCTTCGTGCTGGTGGTCGACGAGGCCGACCGCACCGCCTACCGCGAAGTGGCGCTGGGTGCGGCGCACGGCCCGCTGCGCGTGGTCGAGGCCGGCCTGCAGGCGGGCGAGCGCATCGTGGTCAATGGCCTGCAGCGCACCCGCCCGGGGCAGACCGTGGCGCCCAACCCGGTGCTGATGTCCGGCGCCCCGGACCCGGCCGCCCCGGCCGCGCGCGCGTCGATCGCCGACAACAGCTGAGCGCGCCGCCATGAACATCTCCAAGTTCTTCATAGACCGGCCGATCTTCGCCGGCGTGCTCTCCGTCCTGATCCTGCTCGGCGGCCTGCTGGCGATGTTCCAGCTGCCGATCTCCGAGTACCCGGAGGTGGTGCCGCCCTCGGTGGTGGTGCGCGCCCAGTACCCCGGCGCCAACCCCAAGGTGATCGCCGAGACCGTGGCTTCGCCCCTGGAAGAGGCGATCAACGGCGTCGAGGACATGCTCTACATGCAGTCGCAGGCGAACAGCGACGGCAACCTCGCGCTGACCGTGCATTTCCGCCTCGGCATGGACCCGGACAAGGCCCAGCAGCTGGTGCAGAACCGCGTCTCGCAGGCCCTGCCGCGCCTGCCCGAGGACGTGCAGCGCCTCGGCGTGACCACGGTGAAAAGCTCGCCCACGCTGACCCTGGTGGTGCACCTGGTCTCCCCGGACGACCGCTACGACGCCACCTACCTGCGCAACTACGCGGTGCTCAACGTCAAGGACCGCCTGTCGCGCATCGCCGGCGTCGGCGAAGTGGCGATCTGGGGCGCCGGCAACTACGCCATGCGGGTGTGGCTGGACCCGCACAAGGTCGCCCAGCGCGGACTGACCGCGAGCGACGTGGTGCGTGCGATCCGCGAGCAGAACGTGCAGGTCGCCGCCGGCGTGATCGGCGCCTCGCCCACGCTGCCCGAGGTGCCGCTGCAGTTCTCGGTGAATGCGCGCGGGCGCCTCTCCACCGAAGCGGAGTTCCGCGACATCGTGCTCAAGACCGCGCCCGACGGCGGCGTCACCCGCCTGGCCGACGTCGCCCGCGTCGAGCTGGATGCGGCGGAATACGGCCTGCGCTCGCTGCTCGACAACAAGCCGGCGATCGGCATGGGCATCATGCAGTCGCCCGGCGCCAACGCGCTGGCGGTTTCCTCTGCGGTGCGCGCGGCGATGGCCGAGCTCAAGCAGGACTTCCCGGATTCGGTCGATTACCGCATCGAGTACGACCCCACCCAGTTCGTGCGCGCCAGCATCAAGGCGGTGGTGTTCACCCTGCTGGAAGCGGTCGCCCTGGTGGTGCTGGTGGTGATCCTCTTCCTGCAGACCTGGCGTGCCTCCATCATCCCGCTGCTGGCGGTGCCGGTGTCCATCATCGGCACCTTCGCGCTGATGCTGGCCTTCGGCTACTCGGTCAACGCGCTGTCGCTGTTCGGCATGGTGCTGGCGATCGGCATCGTGGTCGATGACGCGATCGTCGTGGTGGAGAACGTCGAGCGCAACATCGCCGCCGGGCTTAGTCCACGCGACGCCACCTACCGCGCGATGCAGGAAGTCAGCGGGCCGATCATCGCCATCGCGCTGACCCTGGTCGCGGTGTTCGTGCCGCTCGCCTTCATGACCGGGCTGACCGGGCAGTTCTACAAGCAGTTCGCGATGACCATCGCCATCTCCACGGTGATCTCGGCGTTCAACTCGCTGACCCTGTCGCCCGCGCTCGCCGCGCTGCTGCTCAAGGGCCACCACGGCAACGAGCGCCCGGACTGGCTGACCCGCGTGATGAACCGCGCCTTCGGCGGCTTCTTCGCGCGCTTCAACCGCTTCTTCGGGCGCGCCTCGGAAAGCTACGGGCGCGGCGTGACCGGCGCGATCAACCGCAAGAGCAAGGTCATGGGCGTCTACGCGCTGCTGCTGGCGCTCGCCGCCGGCGTGGCCTGGGTGCTGCCCGGCGGCTTCGTGCCGGCGCAGGACAAGCAGTACCTGATCAGCTTCGCCCAACTGCCCAACGGCGCCTCGCTCGACCGCACCGAGGACGTGATCCGCCGCATGAGCGCGATCGCCCTGGAGCAGCCCGGCGTGGAGAGCGCGATCGCCTTCCCCGGCCTGTCGATCAACGGCTTCACCAACAGCTCGTCGGCGGGCATCGTCTTCGTGACGCTGAAGCCCTTCGCCGAACGCCGTTCGGCCGAACTCTCCGCCGGGGCAATCGCCGGCGCGCTCAACGGCCAGTACGCCGCGATCAAGGATTCCTTCATCGCGGTGTTCCCGCCGCCGCCGGTGATGGGCCTGGGCACGCTGGGCGGCTTCAAGCTGCAGATCCAGGACCGCGGCGCGCTCGGCTACGCGGAGCTGGACGCCGCCGCCAAGGCTTTCATCGCCGCCGCGCAGCAGGCGCCCGAGCTGGGGCCGAGCTTCACCAGCTACCAGATCAACGTGCCGCAGCTCAACGTCGATCTCGACCGCGTGAAGGCCAAGCAGCTCGGCGTGCCGGTCACCGAGGTGTTCGACACCATGCAGATCTACCTCGGTTCGCTGTACGTGAACGACTTCAACCGCTTCGGCCGCGTCTACCAGGTGCGCGCCCAGGCCGACGCGCCGTACCGCGCGCGCCCCGAGGACATCGGCCAGCTCAAGACGCGCAACGCCGCCGGCGACATGGTGCCGCTGTCCTCGCTGGTGCAGGTGAGGAACAGCTTCGGCCCGGAGATGGTGGTGCGCTACAACGGCTACACCGCCGCCGACATCAACGGCGGGCCGGCGCCCGGCTACTCGTCCGACCAGGCCGAGGCCGCCGCCGAGCGCATCGCCGCCGAGGTGCTGCCGCCGGGCATCAGGTTCGAATGGACCGACCTGACCTACCAGAAGATCCTCGCCGGCAACGCGGGCGTGTGGATCTTCCCGCTCTCGGTGCTGCTGGTCTTCCTGGTGCTCGCCGCGCAGTACGAGAGCCTGACCCTGCCGCTGGCGGTGATCATGATCGTGCCGACCAGCATCTTCGCCGCGCTCACCGGGGTATGGCTGACCGGCGGCGACAACAACCTGTTCACCCAGATCGGCCTGATGGTGCTGGTCGGGCTGTCGGCCAAGAACGCCATCCTGATCGTCGAGTTCGCCCGCGAGCTGGAGCTGCAGGGCATGCGCGCGCTGGATGCCGCAATCGAGGCCAGCCGCCTGCGCCTGCGCCCCATCCTGATGACCTCGATCGCCTTCATCATGGGCGTGGTGCCGCTGGTGCTGTCCACCGGCGCCGGGTCCGAGATGCGCCAGGCGATGGGCATCGCGGTGTTCTTCGGCATGCTCGGCGTGACCCTGTTCGGCCTTTTCCTGACCCCGGTGTTCTACGTGCTGCTGCGCACCCTGGGCGGTGCGCGCAAGCTGCACACCGCCAGCCCGCACGCCGCGCCCATCGTGGCGCCGCACGACGCGCCGCACGGAGCCTGATGACATGACCAAACGAACCCTCACCCGCCTCCCGCTGTTGCTCGCATCCCTGCTGGTGCTGGCTGGCTGCTCGCTGGCTCCGGCCTACCAGCGCCCCGCGGTGGCCACCCCGGCAGCCTTCAAGGAGGCCGACCCCGAAGCCGCGGCGCTCTGGAAGACCGCGGCTCCGGCCGAGGACCAGCATCGCGGCGAATGGTGGACGATCTTCGCCGACGACACCCTGAACGCGCTCGAGGTCGAGGCCCTGGCCGCCAACCAGGACCTCGCCGCCGCCGCCGCGCGCCTCGCCCAGGCGCGCGCGCTGGAAGGCACGGCACGCGCCGAGCGCCTGCCGCAGATCGACGCCGGATTCGGCCCCAGCCGCCAGCGCCCGTCGCCGGCCTCGCAGGGGCTGGCGGCCGACGCCGACACCTCGCCGTCCACGCTGTGGCGCGCGCAGGCGACGATCGGCTACGAAGTCGATCTGTTTGGCCGCGTGGCCTCGGCGGTGGATGCCGCCGGCGCCGACCGCGAACAGCGTGAAGCGCTGCTGCGCTCGGTGCAGCTCGCGCTGCAGGCCGACGTCGCGCAAGCCTACTTCCTGCTGCGCGAGCTCGACGCCGAGCAGGCCCTGTTCGGCGCCACCGTGCGCCTGCGCGAGGAAGCCCTGCATCTCTTGCAGCGCCGCTTCGAGGCCGGCGACATCGGCGAGCTGGACGTCGCCCGCGCGCGCACCGAGCTGGCCGCGGCGCAGGCCGAGGCGCACGGCATCGCACGCCGCCGCGCCGCCGCCGAGCATGCGCTCGCCATCCTGCTCGGCAAGCCGCCGGCGGCCTTCGACTTCGCTCCGCAGCCGCTCGCCCGCGTGGCGGTGGAAGTGCCGCCCGGCCTGCCCTCGGAACTGCTCGAACGCCGCCCCGACATCGCCGCCGCCGAACGCGCCATGGCCGCGGCCAACGCGCGCATCGGCATCGCCCGCGCGGCCTTCTTCCCGCGCCTGACCCTGACCGGCGCGCTCGGCTACGAATCGGCCGAGCTCGGCGACCTGTTCCGCTGGTCCAGCCGCAGCTTCCTGCTCGGTCCGCTCGCCGGCACCGTGCTGTCGCTGCCGATCTTCGACGGTGGCCGGCGCGATGCGGAGCTCGCACGCAGCCGCGCGGCGTACGAGGAAGACGTCGCGCGCTATCGCCAGACCGTGCTCGAAGCCTTCCGCGAGGTCGAGGACGGCCTCTCGGCATTGCGCACCCTGGCCGCCCAGAGCCGCGCGCAGGACGAAGCCCTGTCCGCCGCCGAACGCGCCGCCCGCCTGTCGCAATTTCAGTACCGCGAAGGCGCCACCAGCTACTTCGAGGTCATCGACGCCGACCGCAGCGTGCTGCAGCAGCGCCGCACCGCAGTGCAGCTCGACGGCGAACGCGCACGCACCGCAGTGGCGCTGATCCGCGCGCTGGGTGGCGGTTGGGACGAGGCGCTGGCGCCGGGCGAGGCCAGCGGGCCGGCGCAGATCGCGCGGCGCGACTGAGCCGCGCAACCGTAGGAGCGGCCTTGGCCGCGATGCGGCCTATGGGAAAACAAGCGCTGCATCGCGGGCAAGCCCGCTCCTACCATCCGGCCGGGCGCTTTTTGCGCATCGCGTTGTCGAAGCCGAAACGCAGGGGGCGGGCACGCCCCCTGCGTCCATCGCATCGACACGGAGGATCGCCATGCACACGATCACCACACCACGGGCCTGGCTCGCGGCATTCGCGCTGCTCGCCGGCCTGCTGCTGGCGCAGGCCGCACCCGCCCACCACGGCTGGGGCTGGGCCAGCGATCAGGAGTTCGAACTCAGCGGCACGATCACCGCGGTGCGCCTGGGCAATCCTCACGGCGAACTGACCGTGGATGTCGACGGCCAGAGCTGGGTGGTCGAAGTCGGCCAGCCGTGGCGCAACCGCCGCGCCGGGCTCGACGACGAACTGCTGCGGGTGGGCACCCGCGTCACCGTCCACGGCCACCGCGCCACCGATCCGGCGCGCCGGTTGATCAAGGCCGAGCGCCTCGTCATCGACGGCAAGGACTACGTGCTCTACCCGGACCGGGAATCCTGAGCGGACCGCGGCGCCACCGAATCAGGGAGGCGTGTCGATGGAAGCACTGATGTTCGGCCTCGAAGCCAGCGCGCTCGCCCGCGCGCTGGGCGAGTCGCTGTGGGTCTATCCGCTGGTCAACGCCGGCCACCTGCTCGGCATGGCCCTGCTGGTCGGCGCCATCGTGCCGGTGGACCTGCGCCTGCTGGGCGCCTGGCGCGCGGTGCCGCTGGCGCCCTTCTGCCAGGTGCTGGCGCGCAGCGCGGCGGTCGGCCTGGCGCTTGCGGTGGTCTGCGGCGCGCTGCTGTTCATCACCCGCGCCAGCGAATACGCCGCCTCCGGGCTGTTCCTCGCCAAGATGGCGATCGTGGCGCTGGCCACCGCCAACGCGCTGGCGCTGCGCTTCACCGGCTTCGACGAGCTGCTGCGTGCCGGCGATGCGGACCGTCCGCTGCCGCGCCGGGTACGCATCGCCGCCGCGCTCTCGCTGCTCGCCTGGCTGGCGGCGCTGGTCCTCGGACGGCTGATCGGTTACCGCTGAGGGCCGCGTCTGTGCGCCTCAGGCCTGAAAGCCCTCTCCGGTGGCAAAGAAATGCCCGCCGGCACGGTAGTGGATGGTGCGCTGCGCCTCGTCGGCAAAGCGCCAGCGGCCGTTGGCGAACACCGCCGGATCGGCCCAGGCCGCCACCACTTCGGCGATGAACAGGTCGTACTTGCGCTGATTGTCCGGCTCCGGGATCACCCGGCATTCCAGCCAGGCCAGGCAGCCGTCCACCAACGGCGCGCCCACCTGGGCCGCCGGTTCGGTGGCCACACCGAGGGCGGCGAGCTTGTCGCCCTCGCGCCCGCTGCTGGAGCCCGCCGCCAGCACCGTCTGCGCGATGCGCCGCGAGGGGATGTTGAGCACGAACTCGCCGCTCGCCTCGACCAACTCACGGGTCAGCGTGCTGCGGTCGATCACCACCGCCACCTTGGGTGGATCGAAGTCCAGCGGCATCGCCCACGAGGCCGCCATGACGTTGCGCCGGCCGTTGGCGGCGCTGCTCACCAGCGTGACCGGGCCGTGGTTGAGCAGCAGATAGGCCTTGTTGAGTTCGACGGCGGCGCGCGCGATCATCGGCGGATTCCCTGGTGGTCGTTGATGTCCGGCGCGCAGCATACGACAAAGCGCGGCCGGCGACGCGGCACACCACGCAGCTACAATCGGCGCACTTGCAGATCACGCTGCCCGAGCCCCATGCACAAGACCCTGACCGTATTCAGCGGCGCCACCACCGCGCCCGAGTTCGACCGCCCGCGCCCCGACCGCCTGGTGGCCGGCAACCCGCTGCGCACCACCCGGGAGCATTTCGAGCGCGACGGCATGTCCGCCGGCACCTGGTCGTGCGAACCCGGCGCCTGGCGCATCGCCTTCGCCGAGGGCACCGACGAGTTCTTCCATGTGATCAGCGGGCGCATCCGCATCACCGACGAGGCCGGCACGGCGCGCGAATTCGGCCCCGGCGAGGCCTGCGTGATTCCGTCCGGCTTCACCGGCCTGTTCGAGGTGCTGGAGCCGGTGACCAAGCACTACGTGTTCATGCGCCGGCCGACCGATTCGGCGTAGATTGGGTGCGGGCGGCCGGGCGTTACCCCGGCTGCTATGTGCGCACCACCGGGTCGGGCGATCTTCCGACCGTACGCCGGCGGGTGATGCGCACCTTCACACCTGCGGCGCACCCGGGTGCGCCAGCCGCACAGGCGCCCGCACCCGGCACATTGTGCGCCTTTCGCAGCTAGCGTTCGTCCGCCGTCGCGCCGGATTCGTGCCCATCCAGCGCCCAGACCTCCTCGATCGCCGCAACCACCGCTCGCACCGGCGCTTCCTCGCCGCGGCGCGCCAGCCAGGCGAAGCGCAGGCTCACCGTTGGCGCGGGCGCATCGAGCGGCAGGGGGATGGCGAACAGCGGCCGGCGCTGCGCCGCCTCCTCGATGTCCTTGCGGCGGGTGACGGCCAGACCGGTTTCGGCCGCCACCAAGGCGAGCACGGCGTCCTTCTGGTTGGCCATTGCCGCGCGCCGCGGCAGCGCCGGCAGCGCCTCGAACAGCTGGGCCATGACCTGGTGCTGGATGCGGTCGGGCGAGTTGTGGATCCACGGGAGCTGCGCCAGCGCGGCCACGCTGGTGTCGCCAAGCCGCTCGCGCCAGGCCAGCGGCGCGGCGATGGCCATCTCCTCCTCGCATAGCAGGCGACTGTCGAACTCGGCCGCATCCACCGGGCCGCTCATGAAGCAGGCATCCAGCCGCCCCTGGCGCAGCTTGGGCAGGTTGGCGCCGGTGGTGCCGGAGAGGAACTCCACCTCCAGGCGCGGATGGCGGGCCCGCAGGCACTGCTGCAGCGCCGCCACGCGCAGGAAGGCCGCGTCGGTGTTGAGCCCGATGCGCACCGCGCCGATGAGTTCGTCGCGCAGCCCGCCGGCCTTGCGCCTGAAGGCATCGACCGCGCCGAACACCTGCCGTGCCTCATCCAGCAAGGCCGCGCCGGCCGGCGTCAGCGCCATGCCGCGCGGGGTGCGTTCGAACAGGTCCAGGCCCAGCTCGGCTTCCAGCGCCTTCACATGCGCGCTGACCGCGGGCTGGCTGATGCACAGGGCTTCCGCGGCACGCGTGAGGTGGCCGGCTTCGGCCACGGCGAGGAAGGTGCGCAGGTGATAGAGCTCCATGCGGGATCGGAGGGTCGGATAGTGAGCCGGTAGTAAACACCGGAACCGCCACCTGCGCCAGATCGAAGACGCACCCACGCACTGAACCCGCGATTGCCGATTGTGGGATGCGGACTCCTCGACAGCCGAAGCATGCCGGGCACGGCAGCCAGGATCGCCGAGGTCTGGCGGGTCGCTTCTCGGCTTGAATCGGACGACGGCCCAATGTCTGGATCGAGTCGGAACAGCAAACACCCGTCAGATGTTCAGCAACAATCCGTTGGCGACACCTCCGCCCTCCAGCTCGACGATCCGGGGTCGATTCGGCGGCGTTCGCGGTCGAGGCTTGTGCCTACTGTCAAAGTCACCGCGGGGGCCTACAGACATCCAATATCACCCCGCGAAGCCAGCGATGTACTGCGTCCCCGTGAAGCCTCGGGTGCCAGAACAGTGATACGGTAATTTCGGGAACGGCAAAGGGCAGGACAAACGAATACATGCCGTCGCGCAGGTTTCCTGTGTGGCGCTCGGGCACGCTCGCGATCAAGTCCGAAGCCCGCGCCAGCGCTACGGCGGTCGAGAAGCCACCGACGGTGGTGACGACATTGCGCTGCAGCCCCAGGGCAGCCAGTGCATCGTCGACCGGGCCGTGCGGCACGCCGCGCCGCGAGAGGCCGATATGCCGGCCCCTGGCGAATGAGGAAGGCGTGATCTCCTCGCCGCAAAGCAGGTGTCCGGCGCGTACCACGCCGATGAAACGGTCGCGAAACAGCGCCTGCACACGAATTTCGGGGCCCATGCCGCTGCCGAGCACGCCGGTTTCCAGATCCACCGTGCCGTCGCGCAGCGCGCTGCTGTCGCGGTCGAGCTTGGGCACGAAGCCCAGGCGGATGCCCGGCGCCGCCTGGGCTACGCGGGCCAGCAGCGACGGTCCGAAGTTCTCGACGAAGCCTTCGCCGGTGCGCAGGGTAAAGCTGCGTTCCAGCGTCGCCAGATCTGGTTCTTCCGCCGGTCGCAACGCGGCTTCCACGTCCTGCACCAACTCGCTCACCTTCTCACGCAGTTCCAGCGCGCGCGGTGTGGGTACAAGCCCGCGTCCGGCACGGACCAGCAGCGCATCACCCGTCGTCTCGCGCAGGCGGGCCAGCGCGCGGCTCATCGCCGATGGGCTCAGCCGCAGGCGCTCTGCCGCGCGCGCCACGTTGCCTTCGGCCAGCAGCACGTCCAGCGTGAGGAGCAGGTTGAAATCGGGCCTTGACATGCGCGCACCATAGCACGGCATTCGAATACATGGCGCTGCATGCACTAATTAACTGCAAACGGTGCGCCTTCCGCCTTGCCAGCCACCTTTCTACCATCCAGACATCGTGTTCAAGGAGTCAAGAGATGGAGTCGAAAGCTGTGCCCGCTTGGGCAGATCAAGAGGATGTCGACGGGGGCGCCGCGCCCGACGGCACTGCGCGCTCCATGGGGCGCGAGGAATGGAATCGGCGCTACGCGGTGAGCGAGTTTCTGTGGACCGTCGACGCCAACCGCTTCCTAGTCGCGGAGGCGGCAGGTTTGCCGCCGGGGCGGGCGCTGGACCTGGCCACCGGCGAAGGACGCAACGCCGTCTGGCTGGCCGAGCAGGGCTGGGATGTGTGGGCCGTCGATTTTGCCGAGCTGGGCTTGCAGAAAGCCCGGCGACTGGCGGACGCGCGCGGCGTGACGGGGCGCGTGAGCTTCGAGGTCGCGGACCTGCGCAGCTATCGGCCCGAGCCCGGCGGCTTCGATCTGGTCACGCTGACTTATCTGCAGATTCCTCAAGCGGAGCTGCAACCGATCCTGCTGAAGGCCGCGCAGGCCGTGGCGCCGGGCGGCACCTTCCTGCTCGTCGCCCACGATACATCGAACCGGGCCGACGGCTTCGGCGGCCCACAGGACCCCGCGGTGCTCTACACGGCGGAGGAGGTGGTGACCGCCGTCGAGCACGAGCTGGTCATCGAGAAGGCGCACACCGTAGAGCGCCTCGTCGACACCGACGATGGCCCGCGGGTGGCCATCGATTGCCTCGTGCGCGGCAGGAGGTTGCCATGAACACGCGCGATCATCGGCTCGGCGCAAACGCGCCGCAGAATGCCGCCTCGCGCTGGGCGATGGCCAGCCTGTCGCTGTCCATGTTGCTGTCCTCGCTGGGCACCAGCATCGCCAACGTGGCTCTGCCGACGCTGGCGCAGTCCTTCGATGCGTCCTTCCAGGCGGTCCAGTGGGTGGTGCTGGCCTATCTGCTCGCCATCACCAGCACGATCGTCGGCGTCGGCCGCCTGGGCGATGTCATCGGCCGGCGCCGACTGCTGCTCGTCGGCCTCGCCGTGTTTACCGCGGCCTCCGTACTGTGCAGCGCAGCGCCCGGCCTGGGGTGGCTGATCGCGGCGCGCGCGCTCCAGGGCGTGGGGGCGGCCATCATGATGGCGCTCACCATGGCGCTGGTGGGCGAGGCCATACCCAAGGAGCGCACCGGCCGCGCCATGGGCCTGCTGGGCACCCTGTCCGCGGTGGGCACGGCGCTGGGGCCGACGCTGGGCGGCCTGCTCATCGAGCTGGGCGGCTGGCAGGCCATCTTCCTGATCAAGCTCCCGCTCGGCGTGGCGACGCTGGTCCTGGCGTTGCGCGCCCTGCCGCCCGATGCTCGCCCGGGCGGGGACGCACGCCCACCATTCGACAAGGCCGGGGTAGTCGTCCTGGCGATGACGCTCGCGGCCTATGCGCTGGCGATGACGCTCGGCAAGGGACGTTTCGGCATCCTCAATGCCGCGCTGCTGCTTGCGGCCATCGTCGGCGGCGCCCTGTTCCTGCGGGTCGAAGCGCGGGCGCAGGCGCCGCTCGTGCGGCCGGGCCTGTTTCGCCAGGGTGCGCTTGGCGCCGGGTTCGCGATGAGCGCCCTGGTCACCGCCGTGGTCATGGCGACGCTGGTCGTGGGGCCCTTCTACCTCGCCAGCGCCTTCGCCCTGGATGCGGCGCGGGTGGGCCTGGTGATGTCGGCCGGCCCGCTGGTGGCCGCGCTCTCGGGCATGCCCGCCGGACGACTGGTGGATCGCCTGGGCGCACAACGGATGACCGTCGCCGGCCTGGGGGCGATGGCACTGGGTGCTTTCGCGCTGCCCGCGCTGTCCGCCAGCGTGGGGCTGCCGGGCTATGTCGGCTCGCTGGCCGTCATCACCTCCGGCTATGCGCTGTTCCAGGCGGCGAACAACACCGCGGTGATGACCCGCAGCAGCGCCGACCAGCGCGGACTTGTCTCCGGCCTGCTCAATCTGTCGCGCAACCTCGGTCTGATCACCGGCGCGTCCTTCATGGGCGCCGTCTTCGCCGCGGGCGCGGGCGAGTCCGACTTTACTTCGCTCGCGCCGCAGGCTGCCACTGCCGGCCTCATGGCTGCCTTCACCGTCGCCGGTTGCTTCGTGCTGGCAGCGCTGCTGCTTGCCGTGCGCTCCGTCGTCGCAACTCGGCGTGCAGAGCAACTGCGCGCCGAGTGATCCACCTCCCGATCTTTCACCCGTCAAAGGAGTACAGAACCATGGAACCCCGTCTCAACTTCTTCAAAGCCAATCCCGAAGCCATGCAGGCGATGACTGGAATCGAGCAGCGCATCGCCCGTTCCGGCCTGGAAAAGCCGCTGATGGAACTCGTTCGCCTGCGCACCTCGCAGATCAACGGCTGCGCCTACTGCCTGGACGTGCACACCGCCGATGCGCGCAAGGGCGGCGAGGACGAACGCCGTCTTGCCACCCTCGGCGTCTGGCGCGAAACGCCTTTCTTCAACGAGCGCGAGCGTGCCGCGCTGGAGTGGGCCGAGGCGCTCACCACGGTGGCGGATGCGCGGGTGCCCGACGAGGTGTGGGCCCGCGTCGCGCCCCGGTTCACGGCGGAGGAGATTGTCGACCTGACCTTGCTGGTCAACGCCATCAACGCCTGGAACCGCTTCGCCATCGCCTTCCGCAAGCGTCCAGCTTGAGCATTGGCTGGAGATGCCAGGTCGACGGCGGGAATTGAATCCGGAGAGTCGATTCCACGCGTCGGCCGCCCACAGATACGAGCAGAGGTCTGCATCCTGTCCCTTTGCAAGCTAGCGTTCTGCCCACTCGCTATTGCATGGAACCTGTGGGCTGGCACCGTCGGCGCGTTTCAGGGGCTCGGAGCGCAGGACGATTGTAGGAACGGCCTTGGCCGCGATGCTGCCCTCATTTTTTCCGAGCACCGCAATCGCGGCCAAGGCCGCTCCTACAGGGGGTGCGGTGCGTCGGAGGGTACGGGACATCGTCCGATGCGCGCCGGGCACTACAAGTGCTTCGGGGCGATCAACGTGCCTCGCGGCACGCCACTAATGTGCCCGGGCGCTCAGCTCACGGCCGCGCCGCTTGACCGCATACATGCGCTGGTCGGCGACGTCCAGGAGGCGGTCGGGGTCGGTTCCGTCCACCGGACAGATGGCGCCGCCGATGCTGGCTTGCAGGTCGTATACCCGGCCCTCGAAGGAGAAGGGCGCATCCAGGCGCTTGCGGAAGCTTTGCAGCGGCCCGTCGAGGTCGCCCCTGGCATCCACCGGAGCGAGCACCACGGCGAACTCGTCGCCGCCGAGGCGCGCCACGGTGTCGGAGGGTCGGGCGCCGGCCTTGAGGCGGCGCGCGAATTCCTTCAACACCTCGTCGCCGATGCGGTGGCCGTAGTGGTCGTTGATCGGCTTCAGGCCGTCCATGTCGATCATCAGCACCATCAGTTCACGGCCATCGCTGCCGCGGCGGGCGATGGCGTTGCGCAGGCGGTCCATGAACAGCGCGCGATTGGCCAGCCCGGTCAGGCCGTCGTGCGTGGCCAGATGAAAGAGCGCGTCGCTGTCGTACTTGGTGGCAAAGAACATCGCCGCGGCGACGACTTCCGAGAGCAGCGCCAGCAGCTTTGCGTCCGCCTCGGTGAAGCGCCCCGGCTGGCGTGACATGAGCTTCAGCACGCCCACGGTCTGTCCGCGATGGCGCAGCGGCATGACGATCATGGAACGCAGACCGACCCTGCGGCAGGCCTCGCGGTCGACGCGCTCGTCCGTTTCGACATCGGCACAGATCAGCGGCTGGCCGGCGCTCACGCAGGCGCCCGACAGGCTGGATGCGCGCTTGAGCCGCAGACCCAGTTGCGGGGCGGCGATGCCGGCCGCGGCGCGGTAGACCATCTCCCCGTCCTCGGCCAGTTCGATGGCGGCACCATCCGCGTCCAGCAGCGGCACGCAGCGCTCCACCACCAGCGTCATCACCCCGCCGAGGTCCAGCCCGAGCTTGGCGATCTCGGCCTGGATGCCGATCACCGCCAGCAATTGCTCGCGCGCGGGCACATCGCCGGCCGCCATCGCGGACGACGCCTCATTCTCCGGCGCTTGTCCGCATGTCAGCTCCGCGCCGACAATAGGCTCATCGTTCATGTTTCGCCTCCCCATCTCCGGTACGCCTCGCCCGATCGTCGCGCCGGGCTGGTCCGGTCCCGATGGTCCCCGGACAAGCGCACACTTCCACTTTCGTATTATGGCTGGCTCTACCGACATCCGCTTCCCTTCCATCGACGGCCTGCGCGCCTTCGAGGCCGCCGCGCGCCTGGGCAGCTTCGAACGCGCCGCTGACGAACTGCATATCACCGCCAGCGCGGTGAGCAAGCGCGTGGCGACGGTGGAGGAGCTGCTCGGCGCCAGCCTGCTCGCCCGCGGCGGCAAGGCGCTGGCGCTGACCGCCCTGGGCAAGGAATACCTGGAGCAGGTGCGCGCCGCGCTGGGTCTCCTGGCCGCGGTGCCGCTGCACCGGCGGGCGGCGCAGCGCGTGGAGCGCCTGCGGGTGTGCGCACCGCCGACCTTCGCACGCCAGGTGCTGGTGCCGGCGCTGGCCTCCTTCACCCGCGCGCAGCCGCAGATCGAGCTGGAGATCGTGCTTTCGGTGCCCTATCTCGACCAGGCCGCCGGCGACGCGCAGCTGGAGGTACGCCACGGCGACGTGGCGGCGCACGGCGGCGAGGTGCTGATGGACGACCTGGTGGTGCCGCTGGCCTCGCCCGCGCTGCTCGCGGACCGCGACCTTTCCGCCGGCGCGGCGGCGCTGGCGGAACTGCCGTTGCTGCGCACGCCGCTGGAACCCTGGGCGCCGCTGTTCGCCGCAGCCGGGCTCACGCCGCGCGACGAGCCCGCGAACGGCCCGCGCCTGGTCGACCTCGGCCTGCTGCTGGAGGCCGCCGCCAGCGGCCAGGGGGTGGCGCCGGGGCGCCCGACGCTGGCCCGTCAGTGGCTGCGCAGCGGCGCGCTGGTGCCGCTTTTCGGCCTGCAGGTGCCGGCCCGCACCCAGTACTACATCGCCAACGCTGCACCGCAGGGCGCGGCCGCAGTGTTCGCCGACTGGCTGCGCGGGGTGTGCCGCGCCGCCGAGCGCGAGGCGGCGGAACTTCTTTCGCGCCGCGGCTGAATTTTCTTCCGGGCCGGCATCTCCGTAATCCGCCACGATCCGTCGTGCTGCCCGCCGAGTGCGGGCAAACGACCAAACGGATACGGAGACAAAGCATGACCGCCATCACCTGCATCGAGGACCTGCGCCGCCTGGCCGTGAAGCGCGTGCCGCGCATGTTCTACGACTACGCCGACTCGGGCTCGTGGACCGAGACCACCTACCGCGCCAACGAGAGCGACTTCCAGGCCATCAAGCTGCGCCAGCGCGTGGCGGTGAACATGGAGGGGCGCAGCCTCGCCACCACCATGGCGGGCCAGCAGGTGAAGATGCCGGTGGCGATCGCCCCGACCGGGCTCACCGGCATGCAGCACGCCGACGGCGAGATCCTCGCCGCGCGCGCGGCGGAGAAATTCGGCGTGCCGTTCACGCTGTCGACGATGAGCATCTGCTCGATCGAGGACATCGCCGAGCACACCAGCGCACCGTTCTGGTTCCAGGTCTACATGCTGCGCGACCGCGACTTCATCCGCCGCCTGATCGAGCGCGCGCAGGCCGCGAAGTGTTCCGCGCTGATGCTCACCCTGGACCTGCAGATCCTCGGCCAGCGCCACAAGGACATCAAGAACGGGCTCTCCGCGCCCCCCAAGCCCACGCTGGCCAACATGATCAACCTGGCCACCAAGCCGCGCTGGTGCCTCGGCATGCTGGGCACCCAGCGACGCACCTTCCGCAACATCGTCGGGCACGCCAAGGGGGTGGCCGACATGTCCTCGCTGGCGAGCTGGACCGCCGAGCAGTTCGACCCCGCGCTGTCCTGGGCGGACGTGGAGTGGGTGAAGAAGCTGTGGGGCGGCAAGCTGATCCTCAAGGGCGTGATGGACGCCGAGGACGCCCGCCTGGCCGCCGACAGCGGCGCGGACGCGCTGATCGTTTCCAACCACGGCGGCCGCCAGCTCGACGGCGCGCCCTCGTCGATCAACGCCCTGCCGGCCATCGTGGACGCGGTGGGCGAGCGCATCGAGGTGTGGATGGACGGCGGCATCCGCAGCGGCCAGGACGTGCTCAAGGCGGTCGCCCTGGGCGCGCGCGGCACCCTGATCGGGCGGCCCTTCCTCTACGGCCTGGGTGCGATGGGCGAGGCCGGCGTGAGCAAGTGCCTGGAACTGATCCACCGCGAGATGGACATCACCATGGCCTTCTGCGGCCACACCGACATCCGCAAGGTGGGGCGCGAGATCCTGGTGCCGGGCACCTACCCGCTGGCCGGCTGAGCCGGTTTCCGTAGGAGCGGCCTCGGCCGCGATTGCGACGTGGGCAACAAGGCGACCGCATCGCGGGCAAGCCCGCTCCTACCGGCCGCGACACGCCGACCGGCGGATGCGCTGCGGGTGTTCGTGCCAAGGCGCAACGGCGACGTAGCCGCGACCCGCCTGACCGGCTCCCGCAGGAGCGGCCTTGGCCGCGACTGCAGCGCCGGCAGCAAGGCGACCGCATCGCGGGCAGGGGATAGAATGCCTGTCCCCCACCCCCCTGGCGCCACCCATGCACCCCGCCCACTCCACCACCGAACAACTCACCATCCGCGGCCTGCGCTACAACGTGCGCCGCTGGGGGCCGGCGGAGGCGCCGCGGGTGTTCATGCTGCACGGCTGGATGGACGCCTCGGCCACCTTCCAGTTCGTGGTCGAGGCGCTGGCGCAGGACTGGCAGGTGATCGCGCCGGACTGGCGCGGCTACGGCGGCACCGACTGGCTGGGGCGGGCCTACTGGTTCCCCGACTACTACGCCGACCTCGACGCGCTGCTCGCCCACTATTCGCCGGACGCGCCCGCGCAGCTGGTGGGCCACAGCATGGGGGCGAGCATCGCCGCGGTGTATGCCGGCCTGCGTCCGCAGCGCGTGGCGCGCCTGGCGATGCTCGACTTCCTCGGCCTCAAGCCGCCGGCCGACGAGAACCCTGCCGACCATCTGCTCGCCTGGCTGGACGCGCAGAGCGACAGCCCGCGCCTGCGCGCCTACCCCGACCATGCCACGCTGGCCCGCCGGCTGAGCGCGGCCAACCCGCGGCTCACCGAGGAGCGCGCCGACTTCCTCGCCCGCCATGTCGGCCGTGTGCGCGCCGACGGCCAGGTGGAGATGGCCTGCGACCCCTGGCACAAGGTGCCCTCGCCCTTCCTCTACCGGGTGGATGACGCAATGGCCGCCTGGCAGCGCATCGCCGCCCCGGTGCTGATGCTGGAGGCCGGCGACGGCTTCGTCAGCCAGCGCTTCGATGAGGATGCGGACGAATACCGGCGCCGCCTGAGCTGCTTTGCGGACGTGCGCGTGATCCGCATGGCGGACACCGGCCACAACCTGCAGCACGACCGCCCGGACGCGGTGGCCGCCGCGCTGGAGGACTTCCTGCAGCGCGGCTGAGGCGGGTCAGGCGGTTTCCAGCACCGGATAGTCCAGGTAGCCGCGTTCGCCGCCGCCGTAGAAGGTCTTGCTGTCCCAGGCGTTGAGCGGTGCGTTCTCGCGCAGGCGCAGCACCAGGTCCGGGTTGGCGATGAAGGCCTTGCCGAAGGCGACGATGTCCGCTCGCCCTTCGGCCACCGCGGCCATCGCAAGGTCGCGGTCGTAGCCGTTGTTCACCATCCACGCGCCACGGCCGCCGACCTTGGCATAGGCGGCGCGCAGCGCGGCGTAGTCGAAGGGTGCGTCGCCCTGCTGGAAGTCGCGCGGCCCGCCGGTGGCGCCTTCGATGATGTGCACATAGGCCAGCGTCCAGCGCGCCAGCTGCTCGACCACATGGGTGAACAGCGGCTGCGGGTCGGGGTCGGACGCGTCGTTGGCCGGGGTGACCGGCGAGATGCGGATGCCCACGCGGCCGGCGCCGATCTCGGAGGTGACCGCCTCCATCACTTCCACCAGCAGGCGGGCGCGATTGGCGATGCTGCCGCCGTAGGCGTCGGTGCGCTGGTTGCTGCCCGAACGCAGGAACTGGTCGATCAGGTAACCGTTGGCCGCATGCACCTCGATGCCGTCGAAACCGGCCTCGATGGCCGCGCGCGCGGCACGGCGGTAGTCCTCGACGATGCCGGGAATCTCGTCGATGTCCAGCGCCCGCGGTTCGGAAGTGGGCACGAAGCTGCCGCTGCCGTCCGCATTGACCAGATAGGTCTTGGCCTTGGCGGTGATCGCCGAGGGCGCCACCGGCGCCGCGCCACCGGGTTGCAGCGCGGTGTGCGACACCCGGCCCACATGCCAGAGCTGGGTGACGATGGTGCCGCCGGCGGCATGCACCGCGTCGGTGACCCGCCGCCAGCCGGCGACCTGCTCGGGCGCGTAGAGGCCGGGCACGTCGGAATAGCCCTGGCCCTGCGCGCTGATCGCGGTCGCTTCGGTGATCAGCAGGCCGGCGCTGGCGCGCTGCGCGTAGTAGGTGGCAGTCATCGCCGCCGGCACCGCGCCGGGCGCGCGGTTGCGGGTGAGCGGGGCCATGGCGATGCGGTTGGCGAGCTTCAGTTCGCCGGCGACGAGGGGGTCGAACAGGGTGGTCATGGGGTTGGTCTCCGGAGGTTGGGAGGACAGGCTTCAGAGTTCGTGGCCGATCTGGCGCAGGAACTCGGCGATGGTCTCTTCGTTGCGCTTGTAGAACACCCACTGGCCGATGCGCCGGGTACTGACCAGGCCGGCGCGCGCAAGCACCGCCAGGTGGGTGGAGACGGTGGATTGCGACAGCCCGCAGCGCTCGAACTTGCCGGCGCACACGCCGACTTCCAGCGGATGCTCCTGGTCGGCGAAGTGTTTCTCCGGCTCCTTGAGCCACTGCAGGATTTCGCGCCGCACCGGGTGGGCGAGCGCCTTGATGACTTCGTCGAGATCCATGTCGGTCTGCCACAGAAATATCGCGCACAGCCGATAGACACATCGACAGCGCACGAATTTAATATCGAGTTCGATCGAACTATAGATCGTTTGTTATCGATATGTAAATCGAACATTTTCGATATCCGATCGCCAAGCGGCCCACATGACCTCGTCGGCAAGCGATCACGACAGTGCTTGTCCGGCACTCCGCGCGGGTCTATGAAGGGTGAACCGGCATGCACGCCGCGGAGGCTGCCATGAACGCACCGCAATCGACCGATGGCCCCGCGCTACGCGCGCAGGTCGGCGAAGACGAATGGGCGCAGCGCGTCGCGCTGGCCGCCTGCTACCGCCTGGTCGCCCTGTACGGCTGGGACGACCTGGTGTTCACCCACATCTCGGCGCGCGTGCCGGGACCGGAACACCACTTCCTGATCAACCCCTACGGCATGCTGTTCGAGGAGATCAGCGCCTCCAGCCTGGTGAAGGTGGGCCTGGACGGGCGCAAGGTGCTCGACAGCCCGCACCCGGTGAACCCGGCCGGCTTCACCATCCATAGCGCCATCCACGCCGCGCGCGAGGACGCGGTCTGCGTGCTCCATGTACACAGCGTTAACGGCATCGCCGTGTCCGCCCAGCGCGAGGGGCTGCTGCCGCTGTCCCAGCATTCGATCTTCGTGCTGTCCTCGCTCGCCTATCACGACTACGAGGGCGTGGCGCTCAATGCCGACGAGAAGCCGCGCCTGGTGCGCGACCTGGGCGACAAGCGCTACCTGATGCTGCGCAACCACGGCCTGCTGACCGTGGGCGTCACGGTGGCCGACGCCTTCGTGGCGATGTACTTCCTGGAAACCAGCTGCATGATCCAGGTGCGCGCGCAGGCCGGCGGCGGCGAGCTGACCCGCATCGGCACGGGCATCGTGGCCGGCGCGCAGGACCAATGGAGCAAGGTCACCCACGGCCAGGGCGGGCTGATCGCCTGGCCTGCGCTGCTGCGCCGCCTGGACCGTGTATCGCCCGGCTACCGCGACTGAGGGCCGGGGCTCAGCCGCCGGCGTGGGCGCGCTGGAGCGCGGCGATGTCGAGCTTTTTCATCTGCAGCATGGCCTTCATGGCGCGCTGCGAAGCCTCGTAGTCCGGGTCGGTGAGCAGCTCGATCAGCACCGCCGGCACGATCTGCCAGGACAGGCCGAACTGGTCCTTGAGCCAGCCGCATTGCTGCGCGCGCGGCTCGCCGCGGGCCGACAGGCAGTCCCAGTAATGATCCACCTCGTCCTGGGTGTCGCAGTTCACCTGCAGCGAGACCGCCTCGTTGAAGGTGAACGCCGGTCCGCCGTTGAGCGCGGTGAAGCGCTGGCCGTCGAGCTCGAAGGCCACGGTCAGCACCGAGCCCTTGGGCTTGCCGTGGTGCTCGAAGCCGGCCTCGCCGTAGCGCGACAGCTCGACAATGCGCGAGTTGGGGAAGATGCCGGTGTAGAAGGCCGCGGCCACTTCGGCCTGGTCGTCGAACCACAGGCAGGGGGTGATGCGTTGGGTGATCTTCATGCGGAGTCTCCTGGCGGTTGCGGGCGAGGCGGGCCGGTCCGCCTCTCCAACATAGTCGTTTCGACCCGGCCCGCTTCGACATCGGCTCGACCGGCCCTTGTAGGAGCGGCCTTGGCCGCGATGCCACGTGCGGGAGAACGACGGCCGAATCGCGGCCAAGGCCGCTCCTACAAGGGGCACGCCGTCGCTTCCCGCCGCGCGCGCTTGCCCTGGCTCCTTCCCCTCGACCACAATCGCGCCGAGCCACCCGCCCTTCGACCATGCAACCGAAACCCCGCACCGCCTATCTCGCCGGCTATCCCGCCGAACTCACCGCCCAGGTCGACGCGCTGATCGCCGCCGGCAAGATGGGCGCGCTGCTGCGCAAGAAGTACCCGCAGGCGCACACGGTGCGCACCGACAAGGCGCTGTACGACTACGTGCAGGCGATGAAGAGCGACTACCTGCGCAACGCCGCCCCGCTCTCCCGCGTGGCCTACGACGGCAAGCTGCAGGAGCTGCGCAACGCGCTCGGCACCCATGCGCGCATCTCGCGGGTGCAGGGCGGGCGGCTCAAGGCCAAGCGCGAGATCCGCGTCGCCACGGTGTTCCGCGACATGCCGGAAGACTTCCTGCGCATGATCGTGGTGCACGAGCTGGCCCACCTGAAGGAACCGGACCACGACAAGGCCTTCTACCAGCTGTGCTGCCACATGGAGCCGAACTACCACCAGCTTGAGTTCGACCTGCGGGTGTATCTGAGCCACCTGGAGGCCGGCGGCGACCCCCTGTGGGGCGGCAACTGAGCCGCCGACGGGCAGCGATGCGGGCTTTTGCCCTTACACAGACCGAGGTTTTCCCGCACAATCGGGCCCAAAAAACGCGACGAACCCGCAGAGAGAGCCCGCCATGCGCGTCACCCTGGTCCATCCCGCCGGTTTCAACTTCGTGCCCGGCCAGCCGGATTTCTCCGTGCTGGCCAACCGCATGGCGCCGATCGGCATCCTGCAGCTCGCCTCCTGGCTGGAGAAGCACGGCCACCCGACGCAGGTGCACGACTGCCTCGGCCCCTACGCACCGGCCTCGCTGGAGGCCAACGCCGAGCAGGTGCTGGCCACCGACCCTGAGCTGGTCGGCTTCTCCGCCACCACCTCGGGCTTCATGGACGCGGTGGACATCGCCGCCTACATCAAGGCCAAGCGCCCGCATGTGAAGATCTTCTTCGGCAACGTGCATGTGTCCTCGATCGGCGCACCGCTGCTGGACCACTTCCCCGAGATCGACTACCTGTGCATCGGCGAGGGCGAAGGGGCGATGCTGGACATCGCCGAAGGCATGGCCGACAAGGACGTCGCCAACATCATCTACCGCGACGGCGGCGGCAACCCGGTGATCAACCCGCGCCGCGCGCGCATCCTGGATCTCGACGAACTGCCCTTCCCGGCCTACGAGAAGCTCGCCGGCTTCCCGCACGGCTACCACCTGCCGCTGTTCTCCTACGAGAAGCGCTGGGGCGCGACCATGATCACCTCGCGCGGCTGCCCCTACACCTGCTCCTTCTGCGACCGCACGGTGTACGAGCGCCTCTACAAGTACAACTCGCCGCAGTACGTGCACGACCACATCCGCCACCTGCGCGACAGCTTCGGCGTGCACCACATCAACATCTACGACGACCTCTTCACCGCGCACAAGAAGCGCATCCACGAGCTGTGCGAACTCTTGATCGCCAAGCCGCTGGGGGTGGATTTCAACTGCGCGATCCGCACCGGCCACACCTCGGACGAGATGCTGGCGCTGCTCAAGCGCGCCGGCGCGCTGATGGTGTCGATGGGCATCGAATCCGCCGACCCGGGCATGATGGAGCGCCACAAGACCGGGGTGACCCTGGAGGCGGTGAAGAAGACCGTGGAGCAGATCCACGCCGCCGGGCTACGCGCCAAGGGCCTGTTCATCTTCGGGCTGCCGGGCGAGACGCCCGAGACGGTGAAGGCCACCAGCGACTTCATCCTGTCGCTGGACCTCGACGAGATGAACATGACCAAGTTCAGCCCGATGTACGGCGCGCCGATCTGGGACGAGTGCGTCTCCGGCAAGGAAGGCGACTTCATCGAGGACTGGCGGCTGATGAACTGCCTGAACTTCGTCTACAAGCCGGCCGGCTTCGAGTCGCGCGAGGAGATGGACGCGCTCTACAACTGGCATGTGCGCCGCTACTACGACAGCAAGGCCTACCGCCGGCGCTTCAGCAAGAAGCTCTGGCAGCACCGCTGGAGCCTGTGGCACGTGGTCAAGAACCTGCCGCGCGTCATCCAGGCCGCGCGCTACTTCAGCGCCAACAAGGAACAGCTGGAAGCGGCCAAGCAGAACTTTGCCCCCCATCCGCGCCAGCCGCAGGGCCTGAAGCCCTACCTCAGCCCGGAGCTGCAGGCCGATGCGATCGCGGCGATGTCGCCGGTGAAGATCTCGCGCCGAATCAAGCCGGCCGGCGAAGTCGCCCAGGACGGCTGCAGCACGCCGCAAGCGGCCGCCGCCGGCGCCTGAGGCGGCGCCGGACAAGCCGCTTCCACCTCCCCGGCAATCCGGAAGATCGCTTTTCACCCTGCCCACGCAGTGCGCTTGAACGGCGCGCGCAATCCCCTGAGCCGGCAAGGGGTTTGCGCGCCCTGACGCCCCTGGCACGGAAGTTGTAGAGGCCCTCCCACCATGCCCGCCCCGCCCGGGGCCGACGGCATCCGCGACAGGGGAGACGCCTCGATGATCGAAACCTTCTACGACGTGCTGCGCCGCCAGGGCATTACCCGGCGCAGCTTCCTCAAGTTCTGCAGTCTCACCGCGACTTCGCTGGGCCTGGGCTCGGCTGCCGCGCCGCGCATCGCTCACGCGCTGGAGACCAAGCCGCGCACCCCGGTGGTGTGGCTGCACGGGCTGGAATGCACCTGCTGTACCGAGTCCTTCATCCGCTCTGCGCACCCGCTGACCAAGGACGTCATCCTGTCGATGCTCTCCCTCGACTACGACGACACCCTGATGGCCGCCGCCGGCCACCAGGCCGAGGCCATCCTCGAAGAGGTCAAGCGCAAGTACAAGGGCCAGTACATCCTCGCGGTGGAAGGCAACCCGCCGCTCAACGAGGACGGCATGTACTGCTTCCAGGGCGGGCGCCCCTTCGTCGAGAAACTCAAGGACATGGCCGCCGACTGCAAGGCCATCATCGCCTGGGGCTCCTGTGCCTCCTGGGGCTGCGTGCAGGCCGCCAAGCCCAACCCGACGCGCGCCACCCCGGTGCACAAGGTGATCACCGACAAGCCGGTGATCAAGGTGCCGGGCTGCCCGCCCATCCCCGAGGTGATGACCGCGGTGGTCACCTACATGCTGAGCTTCGACCGCCTGCCCACGCTGGACCGCATGGGCCGCCCGGCGATGTTCTACGGCCAGCGCATCCACGACAAGTGCTACCGCCGCCCGCACTTCGACGCCGGCCAGTTCGCCGAGAGCTGGGACGACGAGGGCGCGCGCAAGGGCTACTGCCTCTACAAGATGGGCTGCAAGGGCCCGACCACCTACAACGCCTGTTCCACGGTGCGCTGGAACGAGGGCGTGTCCTTCCCCATCCAGTCCGGCCACGGCTGCATCGGCTGCTCGGAAGACGGCTTCTGGGACAAGGGCAGCTTCTACAGCCGGGTCACCGACATCAAGCAGTTCGGCATCGAATCCAACGCCGACAAGGTGGGCGCCACCGCTGCCGGCATCGTCGGCGCCAGCGTCGCGGCGCACGCCGCGGTGACCGCCCTGGCGCGCGCGCGCAACAAGACCGGCATCGACGTCAAGCAAGGGGACAACTGATCATGGGCGTGTACGAAACCCAGGGCTTCAAGCTCGACAACACCGGCAAGCGCGTCGTCGTCGACCCGGTGACCCGCATCGAGGGCCACATGCGGGTCGAGGTGAACCTCGACGAGAACAACGTGATCCGCAACGCGGTGTCCACCGGCACCATGTGGCGCGGCCTGGAAGTCATCCTGCGCGGCCGCGACCCGCGCGACGCCTGGGCCTTCACCGAGCGCATCTGCGGGGTGTGCACCGGCACCCACGCGCTGACCAGCGTGCGCGCGGTCGAGGACGCGCTGGGCATCGCCATCCCCGAGAACGCCAACACCATCCGCAACCTGATGCAGCTGAACCTCTACGTTCACGACCATCTGGTGCACTTCTACCACCTGCACGCGCTCGACTGGGTGGACGTGGTCAGCGCGCTCAAGGCCGACCCCAAGGCCACCTCGGCGCTCGCGCAAAGCATCTCCAGCTGGCCGAAGTCCTCGCCGGGCTACTTCCGCGACCTGCAGAACCGCCTGAAGAAGTTCGTCGAGAGCGGCCAGCTCGGCCCCTTCATGAACGGCTACTGGGGCAACCCGGCCTACAAGCTGCCGCCGGAAGCCAACCTGATGGCGGTCGCCCACTACCTGGAAGCGCTCGATTTCCAGAAGGAAATCGTCAAGGTGCACACCATCTTCGGCGGCAAGAACCCGCACCCCAACTGGCTGGTGGGCGGCATGCCGTGCGCGATCAACCTCGACGGCGTGGGCGCGGTGGGCGCGATCAACATGGAGCGCCTGAACCTGGTCAAGAGCATCATCGACCAGACCAAGGAGTTCATCGAGCAGGTCTATATCCCCGACCTGCTGGCTATCGCCTCCTTCTACAAGGGCTGGCTGCACGGCGGCGGCCTGTCCTCGCAGGCCATGCTGTCCTACGGCGACATCCCGCAACGCGCCAACGACTACACCGCGCCCAACCTGCTGCTGCCGCGCGGCGCGATCATCAACGGCGACCTGTCCAAGATCCACGAGGTGGACATCAAGGACCCCGAGCAGGTGCAGGAGTTCGTCTCCCACTCCTGGTACAAGTACGCCGACGAAACGAAAGGCCTGCACCCCTGGGACGGTGTCACCGAGCCCAACTTCGTGCTCGGCAAGAACACCAAGGGCAGCAAGACCGCGATCGAGTCGCTCGACGAGGAAGGCAAGTACTCGTGGATCAAGGCCCCGCGCTGGCGCGGCCACGCCATGGAAGTCGGCTGCCTGTCTCGCATGGTGCTGGGCTACCTGCAGCCGCAGCAGTACCCCTTCATCAAGGACACCATCGACGCGGTGCTCGGCAAGCTCGACGTGCCGGTGCAGGCGCTGTTCTCCACCCTGGGCCGCACCGCGGCGCGCGGCATCGAGACGCTGTACTGCGCCAACCTGCAGGTCGAGCAGTTCGACAAGCTGATGGCCAACCTCAAGGCCGGCGACCTGACCACCGCCAACATCGACAAGTGGGAGCCGGAGACCTGGCCGAAGGAGGCCAAGGGCGCCGGCTTCACCGAGGCGCCACGCGGCGCGCTGGGCCACTGGATCAAGATCAAGGACGGCAAGATCGACAACTACCAGGCGGTGGTGCCCACCACCTGGAACGGCAGCCCGCGCGACCACAAGGGCCAGATCGGCGCCTTCGAGGCCAGCCTGCTCGACACGCCGCTGGCGAAGGCGGACGAGCCGCTGGAGATCCTGCGCACCCTGCACTCCTTCGACCCCTGCCTGGCCTGCTCGACGCACGTGATGAGCCCGGACGGCCAGGAAATGACGCAGGTGAAGGTGCGCTGAAGCGCGAGTTCTGTCACGGCAGGGCGGCGGCCGGTTTTCTCCTTCGACGCGCCCCGCCGCCCTGCCGCTGACAGACCCATAGCCGGTGCACCCGGCGTCCCTCCCCCTTCAAGGGGGAGGACAGGTGGGGGATGGGTTTCGGTTCGGGGAGACAACCCCATCCCCACCCCGACCCTCCCCTTGAAGGGGAGGGCGCAGGCGAACCGAAGCGCTTTCACCCGCTCGCCGCGCCGAACCTGGATAACTGGAGAACATCATGCTTGCTGAACAGGATGCCTTCGAAGCCGAGCGCAGCGCGCGCATGGTCAAGGCGGTGTACGTCTATGAAGCACCCCTGCGCCTGTGGCACTGGGTCAATGCGCTCGCCATCGTGGTGCTGGCGGTTACCGGCTACTTCATCGGCAAGCCGCTGCCGGCGCTGTCGGGCGACACCAGCGCGCAGTACCTGATGGGCTGGATCCGTTTCCTGCACTTCTCGGCGGCCTACATCTTCGCCATCGGTTTCCTCGGCCGCATCTACTGGGCCTTCGTCGGCAACCACCACGCCCGCCAGCTCTTCCTGCTGCCGATCTTCAACCCCAACTGGTGGGGCGAAGTGTTCTACGAGCTGCGCTGGTACCTCTTCCTGGTCAAGGAGCCGAAGAAGTACGTCGGCCACAACCCGCTGGCGCAGCTGATGATGTTCCTGTTCTTCACCGTCGGCGCGGTGTACATGATCCTCACCGGCTTCGCGCTCTACGGCGAAGGCCTGGGCGCGGGTAGCTGGGCGGACGAGATGTTCGGCTGGGTGATCGCGGTGCTGGGCGGCAACAGCATGCAGGTGCACAGCCTGCACCGCCTGGGCATGTGGGTGACGCTGTGCTTCGTCATCGTGCATGTGTATGCCGCGATCCGCGAGGACATCATGAGCCGCCAGAGCCTGATTAGCACCATGATCAGCGGCTGGCGGATGTTCAAGGACTGACGCCCGCCCGTCCTCCGAACGGCCCGGCGCATTTACCGGGCCGTTGCCGTATGCCGCCCCCGATCGATGCGCCAGCAGCTGCCAATGTAGGAGCGGCCTTGGCCGCGATGCGGCGTTCGTTTCATCCCGGACTGCATCGCGGGCAAGCCCGCTCCTACACCCGAAATCTCCGGCGTACGCACCTGGCCGGAGGCGGATACCGACTTTCCACTCTGGAATGTTAATTTCCACTTCATCCGCCAACCTTATGCACTGACACCCGCAACCCCCTGATCCGCCGCTGCATTTCCACCCACGGCGCACTGGCACGGTCCCTGCTGAACTTCGACCGTCCCGACCCCGAGCGCCGCCATGAACACTCAGCCCGACCCCATCCTGCTCCTCGGCATCGGCAACCTGCTGTGGGCCGACGAAGGCTTCGGCGTGCGCTGCGTCGAGGCCTTCAGCGCGCGCTGGAAGGTACCCGAGCACGTCACCGTGATGGACGGCGGCACCCAGGGCCTGTACCTGCTGCCCTACCTGGCCGCCGCACGCCGCCTGATCATCTTCGACGCCATCGACTACGGCCTGCCGGCCGGCACCCTGCGGCGGGTCGAGAACGCCGAGGTACCGCGCTTCATGGGCGTCAAGAAGATGAGCCTGCACCAGACCGGCTTCCAGGAGGTGCTGGCCTCGGCCGAGCTGCTCGGCCAGCTGCCGGAGGAGATGCTGCTGATCGGCGTGCAGCCCGCCGAACTGGACGACTATGGCGGCAGCCTGCGCCCGGCGGTACGCGCGCGCGTACCCGAGGCCCTCGAGCTGGCCGCGCAGCGCCTGCGTGACTGGGGCGTGGAGTTGCTCCCTGCCGAAACCCCCACCGCGGTGCTCAACGACCACGCGCTGGCGCTGGACGGCTACGAAGCCGGCCGCCCGGCCGCCGACGAAGCCTGGCGCATGGGCGACCTGCGCTTCCATCCGGACGCGCTGCGCTGATGTGCGTCGGCATCCCCATGCAGGTCGTGCGCGGTGACGACACCCGCGCGCTGTGCCGCGGCCGTGACGGCAGCGAAACCTGGATCGACCTGCTGCTCACCGGCGCCCAGCCGCCCGGCACCTGGCTGCTGACCTTCCTCGGCGCCGCGCGCGAAGTGCTCGACCCCGAACGCGCCGCGCAGATCGGCGCCGCGGTGGATGCACTCGGCGACCTGCTCTCCGGACGCAGCACCGACATCGACGCCGCCTTCGCCGACCTGATCGAGCGCGGCCCGCAACTGCCCGACTTCCTGCGCAAGGACACCACCCCATGAGCACGCCCTTCGCCACCCAGCTCGAACGCCTGGAAACCCGCCACGGCTTCCTGCGCCTCGCCGCCGACGAGGTAGACGCCTTCGCCGCCACCGGCGACAGCCTGCTGCTGCTGACCGACGAGCCGCAGACCTGCCCCGAGGCCTGGGACATGGCCCTGGTGCTGCCCGAGGCGCTCAAGGCCTGGCCGGGGCGCTTCCGCCCCGGCGTGGCCGACCCGGCCGCCAGCCGCGAGATCGCCGCGCGCTTCGGCGCCGGCCAGCTGCCGGCCATGCTCTTCCAGCGCGACGGCGCCTGGGTGGGCAAGCTGGAAGGCATGTTCGAGTGGGAGCGCCTGGTGGCCGCGCTCGGCGCCATGCTCGCCGCCCCCACCGCGCGCCGTCCCGGCATCGGCATCCCGGTGCGCGCCGCCACCACCTCCTCCTGCCACTGACGGAGCCCGAGATCATGAAGGTCTTTCCCATCCCGCTCGTCTCGCTCGACGCCATCTCCGCACGGGTCGGCCGTGACTCCCAGCCGGCCGAAGAGGACGGCTTCGACTACCTGCCGCTGCCGTCCGGCATGCACACCTTCGACCTGCCACGCATGCCCGAGGCCACCGACCCGGCGGCCACCGCCGCGGCCATCGCCGCGCTGGAAACCGTGCTCGCCGGCCTGCAGGGCTGGCGCTTCGGCGAAGGCAGCAATCCGCTGTTCGACCTTTCCGCCCTGGACGCCGATGCGCTGGCGGTGGTGAATGACGCCCTCGGCCAGGGCGAGGTCTCCGCCATCGTGCGCGGCAGCCCGGCACTGCACATCCAGGAGACCGTGTTCGCCGGCCTGTGGCGCGTCCAGGCGGTGGACGCCGACGGCCGCCTGCTCTCCGACATGCTGGAGGCCGGCGCCATCCCCGCAGCGGTGCCGGCCGCCGCAGCCACCGCTGCGCACCCCGCCAGCGACAGCGCCCAGCCGCCGCTGATCGACGGCGTGATGAACGCCCAGCCGGTGCTCTTCGAGCTCTTCGCCGCCGCCCGCGCCCACCGCCCGGGCGACGCCGCCCACGTGGTCAACCTCAGCCTGCTGCCGATGACCCCGGCCGACCTCGCCTGGCTGGGCGCGGCGCTCGGCGACGGCCCGGCCACCGTGCTGTCGCGCGGCTATGGCAACTGCCGCATCACCGCCACCGGCCTGCCGGCCACCTGGCGGGTGCAGTACTTCAACAACGACGACAAGCTGATCCTCGACACCGTCGAAGTCACCGACATCCCGGAGGTGGCGCTGGCCGCCACGGAGGATTTCGCCGACAGCCTGTTGCGGCTGACCGAATGGGTCGCTACGCTGCGGGAAGGTCTGGCGGACGGGGCGGACGATGTTTGAAGGCAGCTACCTGGGCAGGGACGACGCGCTGACCGACGATGCACGGCTCGAATGCGGCATCTGCTGGTGGGTGTACGACCCGGCCGAAGGCGACGAGCTCGGCCAGGTGCCGCCCGGCACGCCCTTCTCCCGCCTGCCCGCCGACTGGACCTGCCCGAACTGCGACGCCCCCAAGCACAAGTTCCTGGTGGTCAACGACTAGTGTCCGCAACAGCCTGTCCGCCTCACGCCCGCAACCCGCAGCAGCAGCTGGCCGAGCGCTTCGCCTGTATCGCCGCCACCCGCATGGCCGGGCTGCCGGTGGTGAACCCCGCGCTCAGCGTGGCGGTGCCGGCGATGCAGGCCTGGCTGGGCGAATGGCTGGGCGTGCTGGTCACCCCGTGGGCGGTGAACCTGGTCATCCTGCCCGGCCCCGGCGGGCGCTTCCGCGCCATCGAGGTGGGCGGCGCGCAGTGGTGGGACTTCCCCTCCGGGCGCTACGAATTCCTCGGCAACCGCGAGGACGGCCTGGGCCACTACCAGAGCTGTTCGCTGGCCTCGCCGGCCTTCGACTTCCCTACCCAGGCGGATGCGGAAGCCTTTGCGCTGGCCGCCTTCGATGCCCTGCTGGCCGCCCCGCCGCAGCCGCCCGCCAGCGCAGAGGGCGCGCATCTCGCTGGCGGCTCGGCCATCGCCCAGCCGCTCTCGCGGCGCGACTTCCTGCGCGGCGGCCCCTTCGGAGGTGGACGATGAACCCTGCCGGCCAGCTGCTCATCGAAGCCGAGTGGGACGGTCGCGGCGTCCCCGTCGCCCGCGCGCTCAACAGCCGCCCGCAGGCCGCCAGGCTGCTGGTCGGGCGCACGGTCGATGAGGCGCTGGCCCTGGTGCCGGCGCTGTTCTCGCTGTGCGGGCGCGCCCAGGCGCTCACCGCCCAGGCCGTAGTGGCCGCGGCGCGCGGCGAAGCGGCGCCGGACGAGGCCGCGCGCATCGCCGCCGAGCGCGCGATCGCCGCGGAGGCCGCGCAGGAGCACTTGTGGCGCCTGCTGCTCGACTGGCCGGCGCTGTTCGGCTACGAACCGCGCCGCGGACGCTTCGCCGAACTGCACCGCCAACTCGCCCGCGTGGCCGGCAACGGCCCCGACAGCGCGCGCGACGTGGGCGGGCAGATCCTCGACCTGGTGGCCGCGGAGCTGCTGGCCGGCTTCTTCACCGTGGCGCGCGAACCCTCCAGCCTGGCCGAGTTCGCCAGCCGCGCACGGCGTGGCGGCTCGGTGGGCGCCGCGCTCGGCGACCTGCTGGAGATGGGCACCTACGCCCCGCCGCGCGGCATGGCGACGCTGCTGCCCTGCGCCAGCGCCGCCGAGTGGGCGGCGGCACTTGCCGGCGTGCCGGACGAGGATTTCTGCCGCGCCCCCACCTGGCAGGGCGCGCCGGCCGAGACCGGGGCACTGGCCCGCCACCAGGATTCGATGCTGGTCCGCCTGCTGGTGCAGCGCGGCCACCCGGTGGCCGCCCGCCTGTTTGCCGAGGTGGTGGATCTGTCCGACTGGGCCAGCCGCCTGCGCCATCCGCTCGCCGAGGACATGCCGGTAGTGCTCGACGCCGCCCCGCTGGGCGAGGGCGCGGGCCTGGCGCGCTGCGAGACCGCGCGCGGGGTGCTGGTCCATGCCGTACGGCTCGACGGCGACACCGTGGCCGAGTACGCCATCGTCGCCCCCACCGAATGGAACTTCCATCCGGCCGGCGCCTTTGCACTGGAAGGCAGCGGCTGGCAGGCACCGGACCTGGAGAGCGCGCGCCGCCACCTCACCGCGCTGGTGCTCGGGCTCAACCCGTGCGTGCCCTTCGAAGTGAAGCTCACGGAGTCTGGCCATGCATGAGATGTCGCTCGCCGAAGGGGTGCGCGGCATCGTCGAGGACGCCGCCCGCGCGCATGAGGGGCGCCGGGTCGGCGCGGTGGTGCTGGAGATCGGCGAACTCGCCGCAGTCGAGGTCGAGGCGCTCACCTTCTGCCTGGAAGTGGTGCTGCGCGGCACCGTGGCCGAAGGCGCGCGCATCGACGTCGAGGCGGTGCCCGGCACCGGCTGGTGCATGCAGTGCGCCGCCACGGTGCCGGTGGCGGCACTGTACGACGCCTGCCCGCAGTGCGGCAGCTACCAGGTGCAGCCCACCGGCGGCACCGAGATGCGGGTCAAGGAACTGGAACTGGAGTAGACGAGATGTGCACGGTGTGCGGTTGCGGTAGCGGAGAACTGAGGATCAACGGCCAGGCGATGCCGATGCGCGCGCCGGCCAAGGCACGCGCCAAGGCGGCCACCCACACTTGGCGTGCGCCCGCCCCCGACGCCCCGCGCCTGGGTGAAGCGACGCCGGACACCGAACCGACCGCCGCGCCCGGCCACCTGCATTTCGGCCACGGCCCGGCGCATGCGCACGCCCCGGGGCTGTCGCAGACCGAGATGCTGCGTATCGAGCAGGACATCCTCGGCAAGAACGATGCCTTTGCCGCGGCCAACCGCAAGCATCTGGCCAACCTGGGCGTGTTCGCCCTCAACCTCGTCTCGAGCCCCGGCTCGGGCAAGACCACGCTGCTGGTCGAGACCATCCGCCGGCTCGCCGGCAGCATGCCGGTGGCGGTGATCGAGGGCGACCAGCAGACCGAGTTCGACGCCGAGCGCATCCGCGCCACCGGCGCCCCCGCGCTGCAGATCAACACCGGCAAGGGCTGCCACCTGGACGCCCACATGGTCGGCCGCGCCTTGCGCGAACTGCCGCTGCCCGAACGCGGCCTGCTGCTGATCGAGAACGTCGGCAACCTGGTGTGCCCGGCCGCCTTCGACCTCGGCGAAGCGCACAAGGTGGTGATCCTCTCGGTCACCGAAGGCGAGGACAAGCCGCTCAAGTACCCGGACATGTTCGCCGCCGCCGACCTGATGCTGCTCTCCAAGGTCGACCTGCTGCCGCACCTGAACTTCGACGCCGAACGCGCCATCGATTTCGCACGGCGGGTGAACCCGAAGCTGCAGGTGATCCGCTGCTCGGCCACCAGCGGCGAGGGCTTCGACGACTGGCTGGGCTGGATCAGGACCGGCGTAGCGCAGGCACAGAAAGCCTGAGATAACGATGCAGGCCTGCACCGCCTCCCCAGCCGTCGCGGACCGCCCGCTCGCCCTGCCCGGCCCGCCGGTTCTGGCGACCGGCGCCTGGTTCGAGAGCACCCCGGCGCGGGTGGCCGGCGACCGGCTGCACCGTGCGGCCAGCGCCGGCGACCTGATCGATGCCGAAGCCTGCCGGCGCTTCGACGCCGCGCTCGACGCCCTGCTGGAACTGCCCGGCGAGCCGCCGCGGGCCATCGCCCACGACCTGCACCCGGACTTTCAATCCACCCGCGCCGCCCGCGCCTTGGCCGAGCGCCTGCAGGTGCCGGCCATCGCCGTGCAGCACCACCACGCGCATCTTGCCGCGGTGCTGGCCGAACATGGCCACCCCGGCCCGGCGCTCGGCATCGCCGCCGACGGTGTCGGTCTGGGCGATGACGGCGCCGCCTGGGGCGGCGAACTGCTGCTGGTCGATGGCGCCGCCTGTACCCGGCTGGGCCACCTGCGTGCGTTGCCGCTGCCCGGCGGCGACCGCGCCGCGCGCGAGCCCTGGCGCATGGCCGCCGCGGCGCTCCAGCTGGCCGGGCGCGGCGAGGAGATCGCAGCGCGCTTCGCCCGGCACGGCGCCGCCGCGCAGCTTGTGCAGATCATCGACCGCCCGCACCTGTCGCCGCCCTCCACCAGCCTGGGCCGCCACTTCGACGCCGCCGCCGCGCTGCTCGGCCTGTGCGAGGTGAATGAGACCGGCGCGCAGGCCGCCATCGCGCTGGAGTCGGCCGCGCGCGCTCACGGCCCGGTGGCGCCCGAGTCGGACGCATGGCGCGTCACCGCCGACGGCACGCTGAACCTGCTGCCGCTGCTCGTGCGCCTCGCCGACGAGACCGACGCCGCCCGCGGCGCCGCACGCTTTCACGCCACGCTGGCCGCCGCCTGCGCCGACTGGCTCGCCGCTGCCGCCACCGCGCAGCGCATTCGCACCGTGGCCTTGGGCGGCGGCTGCTTCCACAACCGCCTGCTCACCGCCGCACTACTCGAACACCTCGCCGCCGCCGGCCTCGTCGTGCTGCGCCCCGAACGCCTGCCGCCGGGCGACGCCGGGCTGGCCGCCGGCCAGGCCTGGGTCGCGCAACGCATCCTCGAAGGAAACTGAACCATGTGCCTCGCCATCCCCGCCCGCGTGGTGGAGTTCGCCGCCGACGACCAGGCCGTCGTGGACCTGGGCGGCGTGCGCAAGCAGGTCTCGCTGGCGCTGGTCGACGGCGTCGAGCTGGGCGACTACGTCATCGTGCATGTCGGCTACGCGCTTTCCCGCCTCGACCCCGAAGAGGCGGAAGCCACGCTGGCGCTGTTCCGCGAGGCCGGCGAACTGCTCCAGCCCGCCGGCGGCGAGGGGGCCGCATGAAGTACGTCGACGAATTCCGCGATGGCGAAGTCGCCCGCGGGCTGGCCGCGGCCATCCGCGCCGAAGCCGACCCCACGCGGCGCTACGCCTTCATGGAGTTCTGCGGCGGCCACACCCACGCCATCTCGCGCTACGGCGTCACCGATCTCTTGCCCGCCAACGTGCGCATGATCCACGGCCCCGGCTGCCCGGTGTGCGTGCTGCCGATCGGCCGCATCGACCTCGCGATCCAGCTTGCGCTGGAGCGCGGCGTCACCGTGCTGACCTACGGCGACTGCCTGCGCGTACCGGCCTCCAACGGGCTGTCGATGCTGAAAGCCAAGGCGCGCGGCGCGGACATCCGCATGGTGTATTCGGCGGCCGACGCGCTCGCCCTGGCGCAGCGCGAACCGGCGCGCGAGGTGGTGTTCTTCGCCATCGGCTTCGAGACCACCACGCCGCCCACCGCGCTGGTGCTACAGCAGGCGCGCGCGCTGGGGCTGGCCAACTTCAGCGTGATGTGCAACCACGTGCTCACCCCCTCGGCCATCCAGACCATTCTGGAAAGCCCCGAGGTGCGCCAGCTGGGCACCGTGCCGCTGGACGGCTTCATCGGCCCGGCGCACGTGTCCACCATCATCGGCAGCCGGCCCTACGAGTTCTTTGCCGAGGAATACCGCAAACCCGTGGTGATCGCCGGCTTCGAGCCGCTCGACGTGATGCAGGCCATCCGCATGCTGATCCGCCAGGTGAACGAATCGCGCGCCGAGGTGGAGAACGAATTCACCCGCGCGGTGAGCCGCGAGGGCAACCTCAAGGCGCAGGCGCTGGTCTCCGAGGTCTTCGAGTTGCGCCGCGCCTTCGAGTGGCGTGGCCTCGGCCAAGTGCCCTACTCCGCGCTGCGGATCCGCGCGCCTTTTGCGGCCTGGGACGCCGAGGCCAAGTACGGCCTCGACTACCGCTCGGTGCCGGACCACAAGGCCTGCGAATGCGGCGCCATCCTGCGCGGGGTGAAGCGCCCCACCGACTGCAAGCTGTTCGGCACGGTGTGCACGCCGGAGAACCCGATGGGCTCGTGCATGGTGTCCTCGGAAGGCGCCTGCGCCGCGCACTACAACTACGGCCGCTTCCGCGACCATGCGGCGGCATGAACGCGATGTGCCTGCCAACAGCGCCGCATCGCGGCCAAGGCCGCTCCTACCAAACCCCGCGCCCCCCTGTAGGAGCGGCCTTGGCCGCGATGCGGCGTCCGGAGTTCCCCCCAGCCCCCGTAGGAGCGGCCTTGGCCGCGACTGCGCCGGGCTCCCGCAACCGTCCAGAGACGCTCCCATGCTGCAAGCCGCCCTGCTCGGCCTGATCGACGAAGCCTGTACCGAGATCCTCACCCTCACCGAGGAGGTCGACGAGGCGGCTTTCTTCCGCAGCCGCCTGACCCACGCCGAGACCGTCAAGCGCCTGAAGGCCATCGCCCAGGCCGCCGGCGAGTTGCCGGACAGCGCGCGCAGCACCATCGCCGAGATCGACTGGGCGCGCTGGCAGGAACTCGGCCGGGAGCTCGCCGCCGGCAGCGCCGGGCCGCTGACCGTATGGGTGGCGGTACGCGAGCTAGCGCCGCTCACCCTCAACTGGCTGCGCGTCTACCGCCAGTCGCAACCCGACCTCTTCCGCCTCAATCCATGAAACCGAACTACGTCCGCCCCCTCGATCTGCGCAACGGCCGGGTCGACCTCAACCATGGCGCCGGCGGCCGTGCCATGGCACAGCTGATCGAGGAGCTCTTCGCGCGCGCCTTCGCCAACGACTATCTCGGCCAGGGCAACGACGGCGCGGTGCTGCCCGCCCCCGCGCCAGGCGAGCGCCTGGTGATGGCCACCGACGCCCATGTGGTGACCCCGCTGTTCTTCCCCGGCGGCGACATCGGCAGCCTGGCGGTGCACGGCACGGTGAACGACGTCGCGGTGATGGGCGCACGCCCGCTGTACCTGACCGCCAGCTTCATCCTCGAGGAAGGCTTCCCGCTCGCCGATCTCGCCCGCATCGTGCAATCGATGGCCGCTGCCGCACGCACTGCCGGCGTGCCGGTGGTCACCGGCGACACCAAGGTGGTCGAGCAGGGCAAGGGCGACGGCGTGTTCATCTCCACCACCGGCCTGGGCGCGCTGCCCGCCGGGCGCGAGCTGGGCGGCGCACTCGCCCGCCCGGGCGACGCGGTGCTGGTCTCGGGCAGCATGGGCGACCACGGCATGGCCATCCTGGCGCAGCGCGAATCGCTCGCCTTCGAGTCCGAGATCGTCTCCGACAGCGCCGCGCTGCACGGCCTGATCGACGCCCTGCTCGCCGCGGTGCCCGGCGTGCGCGTGCTGCGCGACCCCACCCGCGGCGGGCTGGCCACCACGCTCAACGAGATCGCCCGCCAGTCGGGCGTCGGCATGCAGCTCGATGAGGCGGCTATTCCGGTGAACCGCCAGGTCGCCGCGGCCTGCGAGCTACTCGGCCTGGACCCCTTGTATCTCGCCAATGAAGGCAAGCTGGTGGTCGTCTGTGCGCCGGAGGACGCCGAGGCCGCGCTCGCCGCGCTGCGTGCCCACCCGCTCGGGGGCGCCGCCGCACGCATCGGCAGCGCCACCGCCGACCCGCATCACTTCGTCCAGGTGCGCACCGCCTTCGGCGGCCAGCGCATGCTCGACTGGCTGTCCGGCGAACCGCTGCCGCGCATCTGCTGAGGAGGATGGACGTGACCGAGGCTTACCCGCCCCGCTGCCCCGTGCCGCCCCCTGTAGGAGCGGCCTTGGCCGCGATACGTCCGATCGGCGGAACGAAAGCCGCGATCGCGGCCAAGGCCGCTCCTACAGCTGCGCGGACCGCATTCCTTCCCCTACGCCCGGCAAGGCGGTGACCATGCGCATCCTGCTCCTCACCCACAGCTTCAACAGCCTGACCCAGCGCCTGCATGCGGAACTCATCGCCGACGGCCACGAGCTGTCGGTGGAGTTCGACATCGCCGACAGCGTCACCGAAGAGGCGGTGGCGCTGTTCGCCCCGGACCTGGTGCTGGCCAGCTTCCTCAAGCGCGCGGTGCCGGAATCGGTGTGGCGCCGCGTGCCGACGCTGATCGTGCACCCCGGCATCGTCGGCGACCGCGGCCCGGCCGCGCTCGACCACGCCATCCAGCAGGGGCTCGCCGACTGGGGCGTGACCGTGCTGCAGGCCGAGGCCGAGATGGACGCCGGTCCGGTGTGGGGGCATGCCGAATTCCCCCTGCGCGCAGGCGCCACCAAGGCGAGCACCTACCGCAACGAAGTCACCACCGCCGCACTGACCGCGGTGCGCGAGGCGCTGGCGCGTTACCCCGACTGGCGCGCCGGGCGCTGGCAGCCGCGCGCGCAGGACTACGCCGACCCGGCGGTACGCGGCCGCCCGCATGCACCGATGACCCAAGCCGACCGCGCCCTCGACTGGGCCGCCATGTCGACCTGCGAAATCCTCGCCCGCATGCACGCCGCCGACGGCTTTCCCGGCGTGCTCGACACCCTGTTCGGCCTGCCCTGCCGGCTGTTCGACGCCCACCCCGGCCCCTGCGTCCCGGACGCCACGCCCGGCACGGTGGTCGGTCGCCGCCACGACGCGCTGCTGCGCGCCACCCGGGATGCCAGCGTATGGATCGGCCATGTGCGCCGCGCCGACCACGCCCACCCCTTCAAGCTGCCGGCCGCGCTGGCCTTCGCCGCGGAGGCCGCCGGCCTGCCCGAACTGGACGATGCGCAGCCCGCCTGCCCGGACATCGCCTACCGCGAATCGGCCGACGGGCGCATCGGCTTCCTCGCCTTCGACTTCTACAACGGCGCCATGGGCACGCCCGAATGCGAACGTCTCACCGCCGCGGTGCACGCCGCACGCGCCCGCCCCACCCAGGTGCTGGTGCTCACTGGCGGGCACGACTTCTGGTCCAACGGCATCCACCTCGGCCGCATCGAGGCCGCCGCATCGCCAGCCGACGAATCCTGGCGCAACATCAACGCCATGGACGACCTCTGCCTCGCGCTGCTGGAGACCACGGACCGCCTGACCGTGGCCGCGCTGCGCGGCAACGCCGGCGCCGGCGGCTGCTTCCTGGCGCTGGCCTGCGATGAGGTGTGGGCGCGCGACGGTGTGGTGATGAACCCGCACTACAAGAACATGGGCAACCTGTTCGGCTCTGAATACTGGACCTATCTGCTGCCACGCCGGGTCGGCGACGAGGGTGCGGCGCGCATCATGCGCGAGCGCCTGCCGCTCACCGCCCGCCTGGCGGCCGAACGCGGCCTCGTCGACCGCGTGTTCGGCGCCACGGTCGACGCCTTCGAAGCCGAACTGCAGCGCCATGCCGATGATCTCGCCGCCACCGCCATCGAAGACCGCATCGCCGCCAAGGCCGCAGAGCGCGCCGCCGACGAGGCCGACAAGCCGCTTTCCGCCTACCGCACCGAGGAGCTCGCCGCAATGCGGCGCAACTTCTACGGCTTCGACCCCAGCTACCATGTCGCCCGCTACCATTTCGTCATGAAGACGCCGCATTCCTGGACCCCCCGCCACCTCGCCCGCCACCGCGAACCCGGCTGGCGCGTCGCCACCCCGGAGGCCGCATGATCAAGCGCCTGCCCACCGTACTGGTGGTCGACGACGAGGTGCGCTCGCAGGAAGCGCTGCGTCGCACGCTGGACGAGGACTTCGAGGTGTTCACCGCCTCGGGCGCCGACGAGGCGCTGGCGATCCTGGAGCGCGAGTGGATACAGATCGTGCTCACCGACCAGCGCATGCCCGGCACCTCGGGCGTGGCCCTGCTGCGCCAGGTGCGCGAGCGCTGGCCGGACGCGGTGCGCATCATCATCTCCGGCTACACCGACTCCGAGGACATCATCGCCGGGGTCAACGAGGCCGGCATCTACCAGTACCTGCTCAAGCCCTGGCAGCCCGAGCAGCTGCTGCTCACCCTGCGCGGCGCGGCCGAACTCTCGCGCCTGCAGGCCGAGAACCAGCGCCTGGCGGTGGACCTCAAGGCTTCCGCGCCGGTGCTCGCCGCACGCGCCGGCGAACGCCGCGGCCAGCTGGCGCAACGCTATGCCCTCGATCGCCTGGTGCGCGCGCCCGATTCGCCGATGAACGCGCTGTGCGCCATGGTCGAGCGCCTCGCCGCGCTCGACATCCCGGTGCTGCTCACCGGCGAATCCGGCACCGGCAAGGAACTACTCGCCCGCGCGCTGCACTACGACAGCCCGCGCGCCGAACAGGCCTTCGTGGTGGAGAACTGCGGCGCGCTGCCCGACCAGTTGCTCGAATCCGAGCTCTTCGGCCACAAGCGCGGCGCCTTCACCGGCGCTTTCGAGGACCGCGTGGGCCTGTTCAGGCAGGCCGACGGCGGCACCATGCTGCTCGACGAGATCGGCGAGACCTCCGCCGCCTTCCAGGTGAAGCTCTTGCGCACCCTGCAGGAAGGCGAGATCCGCCCGCTGGGCAGCAGCCGCACCCAGGCGGTGGACGTGCGCGTGGTGGCCGCCACCAACCGCGACCTGGAAGCCGAAGTACGCGCCGGGCGCTTCCGCGAGGATCTCTACTACCGCCTCGCCGCCTTCACCCTGCATGTGCCGCCGCTGCGCGAGCGGCCGATGGACATTCCGCTGATCGCGCAGAGCCTGGCCGACGAAACCGGCGCCGCCCTCGGCCGCCGCTTCGCCCCGCTGTCGCGCGAGCTGGTCGCTTGCCTCACCGCCTGGCGCTGGCCGGGCAACGTGCGCGAACTGCGCAACGAGGTACTGCGCATGGCGGCACTGGCCGACGGCGACACGCTCTCCGCCGCCCACCTCAGCGCGCGCGTGCTGCGCGCTGCGGAGAGCGAACAGGAGGCGGCGCTGGAACTGATCGACGGCCTGCAGGGCGATCTCAAGACCCGGCTGGACGCGCTGGAGGCGCGCATCCTCAAGGAGGCGCTGATCCGCCTGCGCTGGAACAAGACCCGCGCCGCGCAGGAACTGGGCCTGTCGCGGGTCGGCCTGCGTGCCAAGCTGGCGCGCTACGGGCTGGACGGCGGCTGAGCACTGCCGCCGGGCGAGCATCCGCCGCCATGCCCTTGGTCATACGCAAGTCGTCATACGCAAACATCTTGTAACAGGCGCATCACCCCACTAAGATTCCACCTTGCCACCCCTGCGCAACAACAAGAACTCGCTGAGGAGACGCGCGTGGAGTCCGTTCTAGACCATCGATTGCCCATGCTCGATGGCGGCCACAGCATGGCCGTCCGGCTGATGCAGCACCTTGTCGTGCCCACCTTCGTGCTCGATACCGAGCGTCGCGTGGCGATCTGGAACAAGGCCTGCGAACGCCTCACCGGCTGCCCGGCCAGCGAGATGATAGGCACGCGCAATCACTGGCAGGCCTTCTACAACCACGAACGCCACTGCCTGGCCGACGTCGTCGCCCTGAACAAGCCCGACCAGCTCGAAACGCTCTACTCCGCCCATGCCGAACCGGGCGAATTCGGCCTCGGCCTGCGCGCCGAGAACTGGTGCACCATGCCCCGCCTGGGCGAGCGCCTCTACCTCGCGGTGGACGCCGGCCCCATCTTCGACGACCAGGGCAAGCTGGTCGCGGTGGTCGAGACCCTGCGCGACATGACCGCGCAGAAGCAGGCCGAGATCGCCCTGCACAACCTCGCCACCCGCGACGGCCTCACCGGCGTGGCCAACCGCCGTTCGCTGGACGAGCGCCTGAACGCCGAATGGGCGCGCGGCCAGCGCACCGCGTCGCCGATCACCTTCATGCTCGCCGACGTGGATCATTTCAAGCGCTACAACGACACCTACGGTCACCAGAAGGGCGACGAATGCCTGCGCTCGGTGGCCGAGGCGATCAGCGGCGCGGTGTATCGCCCGGCCGACCTGGCGGCGCGCTATGGCGGCGAGGAGTTCGCGGTGATCATGCCCAGCACCGAACCCGACGGCGGCCACGCGGTGGCCGAGCGCATCTGCCAGGCGGTGCGGGCGCTGGCCATCCCGCACTGTGCATCGGACGTCACCGACTGCGTGACGCTGAGCATCGGCGTGGCCACTGCCATCCCGCAACCGGGCAGCACGCCCGGCGCCCTGGTGGCCGCAGCCGACGAGGCGCTCTACCGCGCCAAGCGCACCGGCCGCAACCGCAGCTGCCTGGCCGCCGCCTGAGCGCCCGCAGTCGGTCCGTCAGGCATCGTCCGTCGCCGGACGGATGCGCACCGGCCAGTCGTTCTCGTCTTCCCAGCGCAGCGCCGCACGCGCCAGCAGCAGGCGCTCGCCTTCGCCCAGCGCACCGTCGGCGCAGGTGATCGCCATCATCGCGTCGAGCAGCGCGCGGCGGCGCGCCGGGTCCTTGATCTCGTCGAGCATGGCGTCGACCAGTTCGGTGTGCAGCCGGCACTGCAGCGCATCGAAGTAGCCCAGGCTGAGATTCAGGTCCTCGCAGAACTCCCGCATCACGCGATCAAAGTCCGCTTCCTCGAGACCGAAGCGCTCCAGCACCTGACGGCGCCGGAGGCAATCGAGCTCGCTCGCGTCGATGGCGCCGTCGGCCATCAGCGCAAGGGACAGGACACGGGCCACCGCGGGGCCGCTGTCTTCCACGTATTGGCGCATGCTGGGTCTCCTTCCTTTGTGGCTGTGAATGTGGAGCTGATCCTAGCCCGCCTGAAACCGGCAGAAAAATCGAATGTCTGCCCGTAAGCAATCGATTTTCTCGAGGATCAAGGACCATGCCCGCGCTCAACTACAAGCACCTGCGCTACTTCTGGACCGTCGCCCGCCTGGGCAGCGCCGCCCGCGCCGCGGAAGCCCTGCACCTGAGCGCACACGCCATCAGCGGCCAGCTGCGCCAGTTCGAGGCGACGCTCGGCGTACAGCTCATCGAACGCCGCGGGCGCCGCCTGGTGCTCACCGACGCCGGGCACCGCCTGCTCGAGTACGCCGACGACATTTTCGCGCTGGGCGACGAGGCGCTGGACATGCTGCGCCGGCCGGACGCCCGCCAGGCCCGCCGTTTCGCAATAGGGGTGACCGATTCGGTGCCCAAGTCGGTGGCCACACAGCTGCTGCGCGCGGTGCTGCAGCTGGACCAGCCGCCGCGCCTGGAATGCCGCGAAGGCCGGCTGGCCGCCCTGCTCGCCGAGCTGTCCATCCACCGCCTGGAAGCGGTGGTCGCCGATCGCCCGATGCCGCCGGACACCAGCGTGCGCGCCTACAGCCACCTGCTGGGCAGTAGCCCGCTGGCGGCCTTCTGCGCACCGGCCTTGCGCGACCGCCTCACGGGCGAATTTCCCGCCCTGCTCGACGGAGCGCCCTTCCTGATGCCCGGCGAAGACGTTGCCTTCCACGCCCCCCTGGCGCGCTGGCTGGCCGACCGCCGGCTGGCGCCGCGCATCGTCGCGGAATGCGACGACATGGCCCTGCTGAAGGCGCTCGGCCAGGAAGGCGAAGGCGTGTTCGTCGCGCCGCACGCGCTGGCCGACACCATCTGCCGCCAGTACGGCGTGGCCTGCCTGGGACAGATCGCGGAGGTCACCGCGCAGATCTTCCTGATCACCACCGAACGCCGCATCGCCCATCCGGCCATGCTGGCCATGCAGGAAGCAGCGCGCCTGACCCTGTTCGGCAACGATGCCGTGCCACGCCGCCGGCGCAACGACCACCGCAGCTGATCCCCGCGCATCGCCTTTTGCGCGCCGCGGTGGTTCAATACGCCCATGAACCTGCTCTGGCTCCAGTCCGGCGGTTGCGGCGGCTGCACCATGTCGCTGCTGTGCGCCGATTCCAGCGACCTGCTCGGCAGCCTCGCCGACGCCGGCATCCGCATCCTGTGGCACCCCTCGCTGTCCGAGGAAAGCGGCGCCGAGGCGCTCGACCTGCTGGCCGCCTGTGCGGCCGGCGACCTCCCGGTGGACCTGCTGTGCGTCGAGGGATCGCTGCTGCGCGGGCCGGACGGCAGCGGGCGCTTCCACATGCTGGGCGGTAGCGGACGGCCGATGATCGCCTGGGTGCAGGAACTCGCCGCACGCGCACGCTACACGCTGGCGATCGGCTCCTGCGCGGCCTGGGGCGGGGTGACCGCCGCCGGCCCCAACCCGGCCGGCGCCTGCGGCCTGCAATACGACGGCGAAGCCGCGGGCGGCCTGCTCGGCGCCGACTACCGCTCGGCCGCCGGCCTGCCGGTGATCAACGTCGCCGGCTGCCCCACCCACCCCGGCTGGGTGGTCGAAACCTTGATGGCGCTGGCGCTGGGCCAGTTCGACGGCGACGCGCTGGACGCCCTGGCCCGCCCGCGCTTCTACGCCGACCAGCTGGTGCACCACGGCTGCGCCCGCAACGAATACTACGAATTCAAGGCCAGCGCCGAGAAGCCCTCCGACCAGGGCTGCCTGATGGAAAACATGGGCTGCAAGGGTACCCAGGCCCACGCCGACTGCAACCTGCGGCCGTGGAACGGCAGCGGCTCGTGCACCCGCGGCGGCTATGCGTGCATCTCCTGTACCGAGCCGGGTTTCGAGGAGCCCGGCCACCCCTTCGTGCAGACCCCCAAGGTGGCCGGCATCCCGATCGGCCTGCCCTCGGACATGCCCAAGGCCTGGTTCGTGGCGCTCGCCGCGCTGTCCAAATCCGCCACCCCGCGCCGGGTGCGCGACAACGCGGTGGCCGACCACCTTGCGGTCACGCCGGCGATCCGCCGTACCGGGCTGAAGTGAGCATGGGCGAGCGCATCGTTCTCGGCCCCTTCAACCGCGTCGAAGGCGACCTCGAAGTGCAGTTGGAGGTGGCCGACGGGCGGGTGGCAGCAGCCTATGTGAACTCCCCGCTGTTCCGCGGCTTCGAGCAGATCCTGCGTGGCAAGGACCCGCGCGACGCGCTGGTGCTGGTGCCTCGCATCTGCGGCATCTGCTCGGTGTCGCAGTCGGCGGCCGCCGCCGCCGCGCTGCGCGAGGCCATGGGCTTGGCGGTGCCAGCCAACGGCGAGCTGGCCGGCAACCTGGTGCTGGCGGCGGAGAACCTGGCCGACCACTTCACCCATTTCTACCTCTTCTTCATGCCGGACTTCGCCCGCGAGGCCTATGCCGGGCGGCCGTGGTTCGACGCCGCACGCGCGCGCTTCAAGGCCGTGCACGGCAGCGCCGCGGCAGAGGCCGTGCCGGCGCGCGCGGCCTTCCTGCAGCTCACCGGCATCCTCGCCGGCAAGTGGCCGCATACGCTCTCGCTGCAGCCGGGTGGCTCGGCGCGCGCGGTCAGTGCGGCGGAGAAGATCCGCCTGTACGCGCTGCTGCGTGAGTTCCGCCGCTGGCTGGAGCGCCACACCTTCGGCGATACGCTGGAGACGATCGCGGCGCTCGACTCGGCCGACGCGCTGGCCGCCTGGGCCGCAGCGCGCGCGCCGGCCAGCTCCGACCTGCGCCTGTTCCTGGAGATCGCCGACGATCTCGGGCTGGCCCGCATCGGCCGCGCCACAGACCGCTTCATCAGCCACGGCGCCTATCCGCTGGCCGGCACGCCGCTGTTTGCACGCGGGGTCTGGCAGCCGGAAACCGCTACGGTCGCTGCCTTCGATCCGGACGAGATCCGCGAGGATCTGAGCCACGCCTGGATGCAGGGCGAGGCCCGTCACCCGTGGCGCGGGCTGACCGAGCCGGACGCAGACAAGGACGGCGCCTACTCCTGGTGCAAGGCCCCGCGCCTCGCCGGCCGGGTGGTCGAATGCGGTGCGCTGGCCCGTCAGGTGGTGGACGGCCATCCGCTGGCGCGCAACCTGGTCGCACGCGATGGCGCCAGCGTGCTGGCACGCGTAGTGTGCCGCTTGCTGGAACTGGCCCGCGTAGTCCCCGCCATGGAGGCCTGGGTGCAGGCCCTGCAGCCCGGCGAGCCCTTCTGCGCCCAGGGCGCACTGCCCGACGAGGCCATGGGCTGCGGCCTGGTCGAAGCTGCGCGCGGCGCGCTGGGCCACTGGCTGGTGATCCGCCACGGGCGCATCGCCGGCTACCAGATCATCGCGCCCACCACCTGGAACTTCTCCCCGCGCGACGCCGCCGGCACCCCCGGCGCGCTGGAACAGGCCCTGGTCGGCCTGCCTGCGGACGACGCCCGCGTGCCGCTCGCGGTGCAGCACGTGGTGCGCTCCTTCGACCCCTGCATGGTATGCACCGTGCATTGAGCGGCGTACACTCCGGCCCCACCATGAGCGACCAGCCCAAGCCCAACCTTCCCCTGCAGCACACCGGCCACCCCGGCGAACTGGTGGGCGTGGGCGAGGACGTGTGGATGGACGTCATCCACAAGATGGACGAGGTGTATTCCGACCTGCTGCAGTACGAGGTCGCCCTCGAACAGAAGAACGCCAAGCTGGAGGAGTCGCAACAGTTCATCCTCTCGGTGCTCACCTCGATGTCCGACATCCTGGTGGTGTGCGACCGCAATGGAAACATCGAGGACGTGAACCGCTCCCTGCTCGACTTCACCGGCAAGGAGCTGGACGAGCTGCGCGGCACCACGGTGTTCGAGCTGTTCGCCGACGACGTGGCACGCACCCAGGCCCGCCACCTGCTCACCCTGTACGGCGAGGAAAGCGTGCACGACTGCGAGCTGCCCCTGCGCGCGCGCGACGGCTCGGCGGTGCCGGTGTCGCTCAACTGCACGCCTCGCTACAACGCCGTGGGCAAGTCGCTCGGCATGGTGGTCACCGGCCGTCCGGTGGGCGAGCTGCGCCGCGCCTACCAGGCCTTGCGGCAGGCCCACGAGGACCTCAAGCGCACCCAGCAGCAACTGCTGCACTCCGAGAAGATGGCCTCGCTCGGCCGCCTGGTGGCCGGGGTGGCACACGAGCTGAACAACCCGATCAGCTTCATCCTCGGCAACGTGCATGCGCTGCAGCGCTACGCCGGGCGGCTGGAGTCCTACCTGGCCGCACTGCACGCCGGGGAAGCGCCCGCAAGGCTGGCAGAACTGCGCGCAGAGCTGCGCATCGACCGGATCCTCGCCGACCTGCCGCCACTGATCGAAGGCACGATCGAGGGCGCCGAGCGCACCCGCGACATCGTGGACGGCCTGAAGCGCTTCTCCGCCATAGACCGCGACGAGCAGCAGTCCTTCAACCTTACGGAAGTGATCGAGCGCGCGGTGCGCTGGGTGTGCAAGGCCACCCGCGAGGGCTTCCGCGTGCAGGTCCGCCTGCCGGCGCAGATCCCGGTGCGAGGCTCGCCCGGGCAGATGCAGCAGGTGATGATGAACCTGGTGCAGAACGCCTGGGACGCCACCAGCGACTTGCCCGAACCCTGGCTCGACATCGAAGGCAAGGTGGAAGGCACGCGCGCCACCATCCGCTTCCACGACAACGGCCCGGGCATCGCCGAGCAGCACCTGGCGCACGTCTTCGACCCCTTCTTCACCACCAAGCCGGTGGGCAAGGGCACCGGCCTGGGGCTGTCGATCAGCTACGGCATCGTCGAGCGCCACGGCGGCCAGCTCTCCGCCCGCAACCACCCGGCCGGCGGCGCCGAGCTGGTGATCGAGCTACCGGTCAGCGACTGACCACTGCGCATGCGCTGCCGGCAGGAACGCGACCAGCACCCGATGCACATACCGCCTCCCGGCGCGTGCAACGGACTGGCACGCAACTTGATTGCACCCTGCCATCGTCGACAAGGTATTTGTAGGAGCGGCCTTGGCCGCGATGCGGCGGCAGTTCTCCCGCAGGCCGCGTCGCGGGCAAGCCCGCTCCTACCGAACATCCATCCACATCCGGAATCCCAGGAGGCACCATGCACCCGAACCGCGCGCTGACCACCCTCGGCCTCGTCCTCGCCAGCGGCTCCGCGCTGGCTCATCCGGGCCACGAATCGGCCAGCTTCTTCTCCGGCCTCGGCCACCCGCTGGGCGGCGCCGACCACCTGCTGGCCATGCTCGCGGTAGGCCTCTACGCCGCGCGCCAGGCCGGCCGCCAGCGCTGGGCGCTGCCTGCAAGCTTCGTGCTGGCGATGCTCGCCGGCGCCGGGCTGGGCGCGCTGGGCATCATGCTGCCCGCGGTGGAAGCCGGCATCGCCGCCTCGGTGCTGGTGCTCGGCCTGCTGATCGCCTTCGCCGCGCGCCTGCCGGTAGCCGCCGCGCTGCCGCTGGTGGCGGCCTTCGCGCTGTTCCACGGCCACGCCCACCATGCCGAGATGGGCGACGGCACGCTGGCCGCCTACGCGGCCGGTTTTGCGCTGGCCACCGCGGCGCTGCACGCTGCGGGCTATCTGGTCGGCCGCTGGCTGCCGCAAAGCTTGTGGGCACAGCGCCTGCAGCGCGCTGCCGGCGCGCTGATCGCCGGCGCGGGCGCGGTCTTCCTCGGCGCCTGAACGGCCGCATCAAGCAAAAGAGGTGGCCGAGGCCACCTCTTTTGCGTTTACCGGAGCGCCCGGATCAGGGCGCCAGGCGGCGGTAGGCGCCGCCGTGGAAGAGCAGCGGCGGACGGTCCTCGCGGTCGAAGTTGGCGACTTCGCTGACGAACAGGATGTGGTCGCCGCCCGGGTAGCGGTGGGTGTTGCGGCACTCGAAGCGCGCGCAACAGCCGCGCAGCAGCGGCGCGCCGCCCAGGCCTTCGTCGAATTCCAGGCCGGCGAACTTGTCGTCGGAGCGGCTGGCGAACAATTGCGAGAGTTCCTGCTGGTCTTCCGCCAGCACGTTGATGGCGTAGTATTCGCAGGCTTCGAACACCGGCACGCTGGGCAGGTTGGCCGACAGGCTCCACAGCACCAGCGGCGGATCGAGCGAGACCGAGTTGAAGGAGTTCACCGTCAGCCCCACCGGCGCGCCATTGGCGGCGCGGGTGGTGACCACGGTGATGCCGGTGGCGAACATGCCCAGGGCATTGCGGAAATTGCGGGTGAAGTCTTCGTGCGTGTAATAGTTCTGTGCGGACATGGCCTTCGGGTGTGCGGCACGGGGCGATACGCCCGGCACCGGTCTGGACAATCGACGGATTATGGCTGCGCGGACGACTTCCGTCGACCCCGCGTGCAGCCCGGAAAACAGGACCAAACCCTTGTCCAAGCAAGACTTTGCCGGGCGCCTGATTGCCTGGCAGGCCGGCCACGGCCGCCACGACCTGCCCTGGCAGCACAGCCGCGAGCCTTACCGGGTGTGGCTGTCCGAGATCATGCTGCAGCAGACGCAGGTGGACACCGTGATCCCCTACTACCTGCGCTTCCTGACGCGCTTTCCCGCGCTCGCCGACCTCGCCGGCGCACCGCAGGAGGCGGTACTGGGCCTGTGGAGCGGGCTGGGCTACTACGCCCGCGCGCGCAACCTGCACAAGGCCGCGCAGGTGGTGATGGCCGAGCACGGCGGGCAGTTCCCGCGCCGCGCCGAGGACATCGCCCGCCTGCCCGGCATCGGCCGCTCCACCGCGGCGGCGATCGCCGCATTCTGCTTCGGCGAGCGCGTGCCCATCCTCGACGGCAACGTTAAGCGCGTGCTGTGCCGGGCCTTCGGCGTCGACGGCTTCCCGGGCGAGCGCGCAGTCGAGCAGCGCCTGTGGTCGCTGGCCGCGGAGTTGCTGCCGGAGAGCGGGGTAGACACCTACATCCAGGCGCAGATGGACCTGGGTGCCACGGTATGCACCCGCACCCGCCCGGCCTGCGGACGTTGCCCGCTGGCCGACGACTGCGTGGCCCGCCGGGAGGAACGCACTGCCGAACTGCCCGCCGCCCGCCCGCGCAAGACGCCGCCACGGCGCAGTGCTCAGGTCGTGGTGGTGCGCGCGGGCGACGCCGTGCTGCTCGAACGCCGCCCGCCCGCGGGCATCTGGGGCGGCCTGCTGGCCTTGCCGGAAGCCGGCGAGGACGGCGCCGCGGCCTGGGTGGCGCAGCGTTTCGGCGAGGTGGCGGGCGGAAGCGAACTGCCCCCGCTGACCCACGCCTTCACCCACTTCGTGCTGGAGATCCGCCCCTGGCTGGTGGACTTGCCCGGCACACCGCCCCTGGCCGCCGACGGCAGCCTGCACTGGCAGGCGCTGGACGCCCTGGACGAGGCGCCGCTGCCGACGCCGGTGCGCAGCATCCTGCGGGGGTTGCGACAAGGCTAAGGCGGGCCGCCGATCCTTGGCGCGACACCTCATGTAGGAGCGGCCTTGGCCGCGATTGCGGCGTCGTTTCGTCATCGGCCGTATCGCGGCCAAGGCCGCTCCTACATGACCCTGCCTGCCGTTGCACCACGGTCACCCGCTGGGACTCCTATCTGGCTTTCGCCGCCGGCTCGACGTACTCCTCCACCTTGATCGCGCGCAGCTGATAGCCCGCGTTACCCAGTTCCGATTCGATGCGCGCCACGGTGAGCACGCCGCTGACCCACACCGGCACCATGTTCCACTCGCCCGGGATCGGCTGGTCCGGCATCACGTGGATGAGCTGGTTGGCCGGTGGGGGCGGCACGTGGATGCAGGCGCCGAAATAGGGCACCAGCAGGAACTCGCGCACCGTCTTGCCGTCGCCTTCCAGCGGCACGACGAAACCGGGCAGCCGGATGCGCCGGCCGTTCATGGCCTGCACCACCGGGGCGCGGTCCCACTCCTCGCGCAGCCGGCGCATCAGGTCGATGGCGCGCGGATCGTTGTCCTCCATGGCGTCAAGGTTCACATCGTCGAACAGGGCCTGCGGATTCCAGTCGGCGGGCAGCAGGTCGTCCCATTCGATCTCGGTGAAGCCGGCCTTGTCGGCGCCCGCGGCCGGCGCCAGGCGGTCACCGACCTGATAACCGGGCTGGCCGGCGGCCTTCTGCGCGTGAGCGGCAGACATGGCGGCGCAGAGGGTGAGCAAGGCGGCAAGGGCAAGGCGCGGGAAACGCATGTCAGATCCTGATGGTCATGCCGTCGGCAAGCGAGTAACGGTAGGCGCGCCAGCCCGGCACCAGGCTGGCCAGCAAGGCCACGGCGAGCACCGCGCCCAGCAGGCGCCACTCCGCAACCGAGGGCCAGCCGGCGGACAGCGGCAGACCGTAGTGCGCCCCCAGCCACGGCCCGACGACGGCCACCGCGGCGGAAAGCAGCATGATACCGAGGACGCAGCCGGCCAGGCTGAGCATCAGGCTCTCCAGCGCGAGCAGGCGGAACACCTGCCCCGGGCTGGCGCCCAGCGCGCGCAGGATGGCCAGTTCGCGCCGGCGTTCGCCCAGGCTGGCGACCACCACCGCCACCAACCCGGCCAGCCCCACCGCCACCACCAGCGCCGACACCGCCAGCAAGGCGCGCTCGGCAACCGCCACCACGCCCCACAACTCCTGCAGGGTGGCGCCGGGCAGCACCGCCAGCAGAGGCTCGGCGGGCCAGTCGTTGATCCGGCGCTGCACGCGGAACACCGCGACCCGCGACTTCAGCCCGACCAGCGCGGCGGTCACGCTCTTGGGCGACAGGTCGAACTTGCGCACATGCTCGGCGGCGATCCGCACGCCCGGCAGGCGGGCGCCGCCAGCCCAGTCGACATGGATGGCCTCGATGCCCTCCAGGCTCACCAGCACCGAGCGGTCCACCGGCGTGCCGGTGCGCGCCAGCACGCCGACCACGGTGAAGGGCTTGTCGTCGTGCTCGGCAAAGCTCACCTCGCCGCTGCCGTGGCTGACCACGATGGACTGGCCGACGCGATAACCGAGGCGTTCGGCCACCTCGGCACCGACCACCGCCTCGAACACCTCGCCGAACGGGCGGCCGGCGGCCATCGCCAGCGCCTGGTCGCGCCCGTGGCGGTAATGCTCGAAGAAGCCCGCCGTGGTGCCGACCACGCGGAAGCCGCGGTGCGAATCACCGAGCGACAGCGGCACCAGCCAGTCGACATCCGGCAGCGCGGCGATGGCCTCGACGCTCTGCCAGGACACGTTGTTGGTGGCGTTGCCGATATGGAACACCGAGTACAGCAGCAGCTGCACCGGCCCGCTGCGCGCGCCGACCACCAGGTCGGTGCCGGAGATGGTGGCGGCGAAACCGGCACGCGCGTCATGGCGCAGGCGCTCCACACCCAGCAGCAGGGCCACCGCGAGCGCCACCGAGATCACCGTGAGCAGCGCGGTGAGCCGGCGGTTGGCGATGCTGCGCCAGGTCAGGTGCCACAGCGGCGCCTTCATGCCCCACCTCCCCCGGTGGCACGATTGATCTCGTCCAGCGCCACCACCCGGTCGAAGTGCGCGGCCAGCCGCGCGTCGTGGCTGACGAAGAGCAGCGCCGCGCCGGCCGCCGCGCATTCGCCCAGCAGCAGTTCGAGGAAGCCGCGCTGGCGGTCGGCATCCAGCGCCGAGGTCGGCTCGTCGGCGATCACCAGCGGCGGCCGGCCGATCAGCGCGCGCGCGGCGGCCACGCGCTGCTGCTGGCCCACCGACAGTTCGGCGGCCGGCCGGTCGAGCAGCCCGCGATCGAGGTCCAGGTGCGCGGCGAGCCGCTCGGCTTCCGCCTCCGGACTGCGGCCCGCCTCGCGCACCCGCCGGCTGCGCAGCGCCGAGAAGCGGCAGGGCAGCAGGATGTTGTCGCGCGCGGAGAGGTAGGGGATGAGGTTGAAGAGCTGGAACACGAAGCCGATGTGGTCCGCGCGGAAGCGGTCGCGCGCACCGGCACGCAGGGCGCCGAGGTCCTGCCCGCACACCACCACCCGGCCGGCCTGCGCTTCGAGCACGCCCCCGATCAGCGACAGCAGGGTGGTCTTGCCGCTGCCGCTGGGGCCGCACAGGAACACGCGCTCGCCGGCAGCCACGGCAAAGCGTTCCATGGCCACGCAAGGCACGTCCGCTGCGGGCCAGGCGAAGCGCAACCCTTCGAGGGAAACTGCCGGCACCGCCGCGGCTGCGTCCACCTCGATCACAGCGGCAGCTTGTCCTTGCCGCGGGTCAGCGTCAGGGCATTCTGGCCGCGCGGGGTGGCGGTCTCGGCACGGATGCGGGCGGTGCGCGGGAAGGCCTCGGCCAGCTTGACGGTCATGCCGGTCAGCGCCTCCGGGGTGGCGCAGTTCAGCAGGTAACGGACATGCATTTCGCCGTGAGCCTCTTCGTGGTCATGATCGTGCTCGTGATCTTGTTCGTGCTCGTGCTCGTGGTCGTGGTCGTGGTCGTGGTCGTGGTCGTGGTCGTGGGCCTCATCATGCCCGGCATGCCATGGCGACTCCAGTTCGACCTCGGAGAGCACGCAGCCCGCGCCGGCCGGCAGGACGAACAGCGCGCCGAAGTCGCGCAGCCTGGCCTCCGCGTCGGCGAGTGCGCGACGTTGCGCCTCGGTACTCGGTTCGTGCTCGAAGCCGACGAGATTGTCCAGCGGGCTCTGCAACTCGACGGCCAGCAGCCCGCCGTCGATGGCGACCTGCAGGCGCGCGACCCCGTGCTCATGCCCACCCTGCGCGAAGGCCGTAAAGGTGATGCCCAGGCCCACCAGGGCCGCCGCCAGTTTCCTCATGCTGCTCACTCCCTACGTATGGTTCCGGTACGCCACGCTGTGCGCAGCCGGCGTTTCGTCGATCGGACAAGATGCTACAATGTTGCACTTGAATCCGGCAAACACCTTCGCCATGGCATCAAGCAGTCTCCAGCCTCCCCCAGCATCGGGCGCCACCAGCGCGGCGCAAACGACCATCGCAGCGCACGGCCGCGTCACGCGCACCCGCGTGGCGGTGCTGGAATGCCTGCTGGCCAGCCACCAGCCGCTGAACCACGACCAGATCGCCGCCGATCTCGCCGCCAGCGGCGAGCACCACGACCGCGTCACCGTCTATCGCGCGCTCGACTGGCTGGTCGACAGGGGCATCGCGACCCGCGTGCCGGGCAAGGACCGCGCATGGAAATTCGAGGCGGTCAGGCATGACGGCCATCGCCATGCCCATTTCCATTGCGACGCCTGCGGTCGCGTACTGTGCCTCGAGACCATCGAACCCGCCATTGCCGTGGCACTGCCGGCGGGCTACCGCCTGGACCAGGCCGAACTGGTGCTGCACGGCGCCTGTCCGGCGTGCAACGACGGTCGGGCCGCGCGCTGAGGCACAGCCAGTTCGCAACACTGTTGCACCTCCTTTTCACGTTCCACCACCCGTCGACGCGATGAAACATCACCACCACATTCCCCGCGGCAACCTGCTCGGCACCGGCCTGGCGCAGCGCCTGGCGATCGCCGCGGCCGCCAGCGCATTGCTGTGGGCAGCGGTGTTCTGGGCACTGTCGCGATAAGGCCACCGATGCTCCGCCTGGAAGATCTCACCCTCGGCTACGACCGCCATCCGGCGGTGCACCACCTGAACGTGGATGTCCCTGCCGGCGCGCTGGTCGCCGTGGTCGGCCCCAACGGCGCCGGCAAATCCACCCTGCTCAAGGGCGTGGCCGGAGAACTGCGCGCGCTCGGCGGCCATATCCGGCGAAGCGGCGAGCCCGACGCCCGCATCGCCTACCTGCCGCAGCGCGGCGAGCTGGACACCAGCTTTCCGGTATCGGTGTTCGAGATGGTGGCCATGGGCCTGTGGCACGAGATCGGCGCCTTCGGCCGCGTTCGCGCATCGCATGTGCACCGCATCGAGCGGGCGCTCGCCGCGGTGAGCCTGTCCGGCTTCGAGTCCCGGCCGATCGGCTCGCTGTCCGGCGGGCAGATGCAGCGCGTGCGCTTTGCCCGCCTGATCCTGCAGGACGCGCCGCTGATCCTGCTCGACGAACCCTTTGCCGCGCTCGACGCGCGCACCGTGGCCGACCTGATGCAGTTGATCCTCTCCTGGCATCGCGAGGGGCGCACCATCCTCACCGTGGTGCACGACCTCGACCAGGTACGCCGCCACTTCCCCACCTGCCTGCTGCTGGCCCGCGAGCCGGTGGCCTACGGCCCCACCGCCGAGGTGCTCACCGAACCGCTGCTCACCCGCGCACGGCAACTCTCCGAGGCCTTCGACGAGCAGGCCGCGGTGTGCCACCGCGACGAGCACGCCCACGCCGACGAGGTGCACGCATGATCGACTTCCTGGTCATGCCCTTTGTCGACTTCGAGTTCATGCGCCGCGCGCTCGCCGGCTGCCTGGCGCTCGCCCTCGGCGCCACGCCGGTGGGCGTGTTCCTGATGCTGCGCCGCATGAGCCTGATGGGCGACGCGATGAGTCACGCCATCCTGCCGGGCGCCGCGCTCGGCTATCTCGCCTTCGGCCTGTCGCTCGGCGCGATGACGGTGGGCGGCATCCTCGCTGGCCTCACTGTGGTGCTGCTTGCCGGCCTGGTCACGCGCAGCTCGGTGCTCAAGGAGGATGCCAGCCTCGCCACCTTCTACCTGCTGTCGCTGGCCGCCGGGGTGATGATCGTCTCGCTGCGCGGCAACAACCTCGACCTGCTGCACGTGCTGTTCGGCTCGGTGCTGGCGCTGGACGACGCCTCGCTGCTGCTGATCGCCGCGATCGCCAGCGTGACCGTGTTCGGCCTCGCCCTGCTGCTGCGCCCGCTGGCCCTCGAATGCTTCGACCCGGCCTTCCTGCGCGGGGTGAGCCGGCTGTCGCCGGTGGCGCACTATGGCTTCCTGGCGCTGGTGGTATTCAACCTGGTGGCCGGCTTCCATGCACTGGGCACGCTGATGGCGGTGGGCATCATGATCCTGCCGGCGGCGGCCGCGCGGCTGTGGAGCCGGCGCCTGGGGCCGCTGCTCGCCACCGCATCGACCGTCGCCTTCGCCAGCGCAGCCAGCGGTCTCCTGCTGTCCTTCCATGCCGACGTGCCGGCCGGCCCGGCCATCGTGCTGATGTGCGGTCTGGCCTACCTCGCCTCGCTGCTGCTCGCCCCGGACGGCATGCTCGCCGCCCGCCTGCCGGCGCGCAGCCATCTCGAATCCTGATCCCTCCGAGTCGTCCAATGCGCAAGTTCTTCAGCTTCATCGCCCTGTCCGCCATGCTTCTCGCCGGCACACCGCACGCGGCCCAGGCCGGCAAGATGGAGGTGGTGGCCAGCTTCTCCATCCTCGCCGATCTGGTTGCGGAAGTCGGCGGCGAGCATGTCAGCGTGCATGCCCTGGTCGGCCCGGACGAGGACGCGCACGGCTTCCAGCCGCGCCCGTCGGACGCACGCCGGATCGGCGCGGCCACCCTGGTGGTGGCCAACGGCCTGGGCTTCGACAGCTGGATGGAGCGGCTGGCGCGCTCCGCCGGCCACCAGCGTCCGGTGCTGGTCGCCTCGCGGGGCATCCACGAGCTCAGGAACGATCACGGGTCGGCACACGACCATGACCATGGGCACAAGCACGCGCACGGGGTGGATCCGCATGCCTGGCAGGACGTGGCCAACACCATCGTCTATGTACGCAACATCGCTGAAGGGCTCTCGGCGGCCGACCCGGACGCCGCGGCCAGCTATCGCGCCAACGCCGAGCGCTATGTCGCCGAACTGCAGGCGCTCGATGCCGAGATCCGCAGCGCACTTGCCGCGCTGCCGGCCGAACGGCGCAAGCTGATCACCTCGCACGACGCCTTCGCCTACTTCGGCCGGGCCTATGACGTGCGCTTCCTCGCCGCGCAGGGCGTGGCCACCGAGGCCGAACCGAGCGCCAAGGGCATCGCCCGGCTGATCCGCCAGATCCGCGCGGAGAAAGTCCCGGCGGCCTTTCTGGAGAACGTGACGGACCAGCGCCTGGTCGAGCGCATCCGCAGCGAGAGCGGCGCCAGGCTGGGCGGCACGCTGTATTCCGACGCGCTGTCGGCCGCGGACGGCCCGGCCCCCAGCTACGTGGCGATGATGCGCCACAACCTCGCCACCCTGCTCGGCGGCCTCACGGCCGACTGAGTTACTTCGACGAGGCCGCCAGCGCCGCCCCGGCGCCGACGAACAGGCCGCCGAACACCCGGTTCTGCAGGCGCAGCGCGCGCGGGTCGCGCAGCAGCGGCCGGAAGCGGGTGGCCAGGCCCGCGTAGCAGGACATCACCACGGTATCGACCGCCACCATGGTGGCGCCAATGATCAGGAACTGCGGCAGCTGGGCCGCGCGCGGGTCGATGAACTGCGGCACCAGCGCCGCCATGAAGATGATCGCCTTGGGGTTGGTCAGGTTCACCAGCAGGCCCTGCAGCACCAGCCCGCCGCGCTTGCGCATGGCGCCATCCTCGGCGGGCGTGTCCAGCGGCTCGGGGCGCGCGCGCCATTTCTGCACCCCCAGCCATATCAGATAGGCGGCACCGACGATCTTCAGCGCCAGGAAGGCGGTCGCCGAGGTCGCCAGCACCGCCCCCAGACCCAGCGCCACCACGGCCAGCTGCACCAGCAGGGCCAGCTCCAGGCCGAGGATGGAACGCAGCGCCGCCAGGTAGCCATGGCGCAGGCCGGTGGCCATGGACAGCACGGCGCCCGGTCCGGGGCTCACCGCGATGACGATGGCGGCGACCAGAAAGGCGACCCACAGGCTCCAGCTCATGATGCAACTCCTCGGAAATGCATGAGGCGTCCCGCGGACGCCACGATCCCGCGAGCATCGTCCCTTTTGCCGCAGTGCGCAAGAGCCGGCAGCGGCGCCGGCAGGCGGAACCGATCGCCCGCACCGGACTCCGAGACATTACGAACCGGGCACACGCCCCGGACAGTGCCGCACCGCCGGACTCGACCACGTCACCATGACGCGCGCCTGCGGCGGCGAGGAGTGCCGATGAAAGCGATCCTGCTCGTCCCCCTGCTGCTCGCGACCGCCTGCATGAGCGCCGTACCCACCGACGACGCCACGATACGCGGCGCGGCCTGCGTACCCGACGCCGCCTGGGTCGCCCCGGGCGGCGGCCAGCTGGACCACGGACTGCTGCTCGACGGCCTGGCGCGCAACGGCGTGGTCCTGCTCGGCGAACGCCACGACAGCATGGCGCACCACCGCTGGCAGCTCGACACCCTGGCCGCGCTTTACGCGCGCCAGCCGGACATGGTGATCGGCCTGGAGATGTTCCCCCGCCGGGTGCAGCCGGCCCTGGACGCCTGGGTGCGCGGCGAGCTCGACGAAGACGAGTTCCTCGCGCGCAGCGACTGGGCGAAGGTGTGGCGCATGGATGCCGCGCTCTACATGGACATCTTCCGCTTCGCCCGCAACCACCGCATCCCGCTGCAGGCGCTCAACGTGGACCAGGGCCTGACCCGGGCAGTGAGCCGCGCCGGCTATGACGCGGTACCCGAGAACGAGCGCGAAGGCGTGGGCCGCCCCGCGGAACCCTCACCGGCCTACGCCGACTGGCTGCACGCCATCCAGCGCGCCCATCACCCGCAAGGAGCCGACGGCGGCGAGCAGGCCCGGCGCCGCTTCGTCGAAGCGCAGCTGGTCTGGGACCGCGCCATGGCCGAAGCCATCGTCGCCGCACGCCACACCCGGCCTGAGGCCCTGGTGGTGGGCATCATCGGCAGCGGCCACCTGCGCCACGGCTGGGGCGTGCCGCACCAGCTGGCCAGCCTGGGCATGCCGCAGGCGGCGGTGCTGCTGCCCTGGGATCGCGACAGTGCGTGCACCGACCTGGTGGCCGGCCTGGCGATGGCCGTGTATGGCATCGGCGCCGAAACGAAAACGGGCGCCCCCGCGGGACGCCCGTCGATGAGCACGGCCGGCCGCACCAAGGCGGCCGGCGAGGTCGGGACCTAGCGCTGCACCTGGCTGACGTCGCGCACCGCGCCGGTGTCGGCGCTGGTGGTGAGCGCAGCGTAGGCCTGCAGCGCGGCCGACACCGCGCGCTGGCGGTTGACCGGCTTCCAGGCCGCGGCGCCCCTGGCTTCCATCGCCGCGCGGCGGCGGGCGAGTTCCTCGTCGCTCACCGCGAGATGGATGCGGCGCTTGGGGATGTCGATCTCGATGGTGTCGCCGTCCTCGACCAGCGCGATCGCCCCGCCCATCGCCGCTTCCGGCGAGGCATGGCCGATGGACAGGCCGGAGGTGCCGCCGGAGAAGCGCCCGTCGGTGAGCAGGGCGCACTGCGCGCCCAGGCCGCGGCTCTTGAGGTAGGAGGTCGGGTAGAGCATCTCCTGCATGCCGGGGCCGCCCTTGGGGCCTTCGTAGCGGATCACCACCACGTCGCCGGCCTGCACCTGTTCGCCGAGGATGCCTTCGACCGCGTCTTCCTGGCTCTCGTACACCCGCGCCTTGCCGGTGAATTGCCAGATGGACTCGTCCACCCCGGCGGTCTTCACGATGCAACCCTTCTCGGCGATGTTGCCGTAGAGCACTGCGAGGCCGCCGTCGGCAGTGAAGGCATTGGCCTTGTTGCGGATCACGCCGTGCACGCGGTCCATGTCGAGCTCGTTCCAGCGGCGGTTCTGCGAGAAGGCCACCTGGGTGGGCACGCCGCCCGGCGCGGCCAGGAAGAAGTCGAACACCGACTTGTCGTGCGCCTGCATGATGTCCCAGCGGCTCAGCGCCTCGCCCAGGGTCTTGCTGTGCACGGTGGGCACGTCGCGGTGCAGCAGGCCGGCGCGGTCGAGTTCGCCGAGGATGGCCATGATGCCGCCGGCACGATGGACGTCCTCGATATGCACGTCCGGCACCGCCGGCGCGACCTTGGACAGGCAGGGCACGCGGCGGCTGATGCGGTCGATGTCCTTCATGGTGAAGTCGACACCGCCCTCGCGCGCCGCAGCCAGCAGGTGCAGCACGGTATTGGTGGAGCCGCCCATCGCCACGTCCAGGCTGATGGCGTTCTCGAAGGCCTGGAAGCTGGCGATCGAGCGCGGCAGCACCGAGGCATCGTCCTGCTCGTAGTAGCGCTTGGCCAGATCGACGATGCGCCGGCCGGCTTCCTTGAACAGCTTCTCGCGATCGGCGTGGGTGGCCAGCGTGGTGCCGTTGCCCGGCAGCGACAGGCCGAGCGCCTCGGTCAGGCAGTTCATCGAGTTGGCGGTGAACATCCCCGAGCACGAGCCGCAGGTCGGACAGGCCGAGCGCTCGATGGCGTCCACTTCCTCGTCCGAGCAGTTCTTGTCGGCGGCCTTGACCATGGCGTCGACCAGGTCGAGCGGGATCACCTTGGCTTCCCACTTCACCTTGCCGGCTTCCATCGGTCCGCCGGAGACGAAGATCGCCGGGATGTTGAGGCGCAGCGCGGCCATCAGCATGCCCGGGGTGATCTTGTCGCAGTTGGAGATGCACACCAGCGCATCCGCCGTGTGGGCATTGACCATGTACTCGACGCTATCGGCGATCAGCTCGCGGCTGGGCAGCGAATAGAGCATGCCGCCGTGGCCCATGGCGATGCCGTCGTCCACCGCGATGGTGTTGAATTCCTTGGCCACGCCGCCGGCGGCCTCGATCTCGCGCGCGACCAGCTGGCCGAGGTCCTTCAGGTGCACATGGCCGGGGACGAACTGGGTGAAGCTGTTGGCGATGGCGATGATCGGCTTCTCGAAGTCGGCGTCCTTCATGCCGGTGGCGCGCCACAGGGCGCGCGCACCCGCCATGTTGCGGCCGGCGGTGGAGGTACGGGAACGGTACTGGGGCATGACTGACTCCGCGGATGCTGCGAGGGAAAGAAGTCGATTGTAACGCCGTCGACGCCGCGTCGGCAGACGCAAGGGCTCAGCGCAGGTAAGACTCGATGTCGAGCTCGTCGATCTGCTCCGGACGCAGGAAACGCTCGGCATAGCGCCGGTACACCCCGCTGCGCAGGAAGAGCTCGAAGATGTCGGCGTCGATGTGGCGGTCGTCGCGGAAGCGCGCCAGGATGGCGACCGATTCGGACAGCGTCTTGGCCCGCTTGTAGGGCCGGTCGGCGGCGGTCAGCGCCTCGAAGATGTCGGCCACCGCCATGATGCGCGCCGGCACCGATAGCTGCTCCTCGGTGAGCCCGCGCGGGTAGCCGCTGCCGGTGAGGGTCTCGTGGTGAGTGCCGGCGTACTCCGGCACGCGGCGCAGCTGGCGCGGCAGCGGAATCTGGTCGAGCATGATGATGGTCTGGATGATGTGTTCGTTGATCTTGAAGCGCTCCTCGTCGCTGAGCGTGCCGCGGCGGATCGTGAGATTGTGGAGTTCGCCGAAGTCGTACAGCAGCTCCGGCACCTTCATGCGGATGCCGTGGCGCGCCTCGTATTGCTGTTGCTCGGTGCGCGGCACGCGGTGCCAGGGCTTGTCGGCCAGCAGCGCTTCCGCCGCCGGCAGGTCTTCGAGTTCGGTGGCGTCGCGCCGGCGCAGTTCCTCGTGCGACAGGCCGAGGCGGTCGTCGAAGTGGCGCAGCCAGGTTTCCCCGGCGATGCGCGCGAGCCGCTCGATGTGCTCGTCGGCCATGAACTCGCCACCGATATTGCACTCGGCGACGAAGGCGAAGTCCTCCTGCAGCTGCGCGCGCCGCGCCTCGAAGGCGGCCTGTGCGGCGGCCGCGTCGGCGCCCTCCTGCACGGCGCGCAGGCGCGCGATCTCGGCGTCGCGCAAGAGCACCTCGAAGCGCATGCGGATCTCGTGGATGCGGTTGTACAGGGTCTCCAGCTTGGTGGCCTTGTCCACCACGTATTCCGGGGTGGTGACCTTGCCGCAGTCGTGCAGCCAGGCGCCGATGCGGAACTCGCGCCACTCGTCCTCGTCGCGGAAGCGGAAGCCGGCCAGCGGGCCTTCGTCCACCGCGCAGGCAGCCTCGGCCAACATCAGGGCCAGCTCCGGGACGCGCTCGCAGTGCCCGCCGGTGTAGGCGCTCTTGGCGTCGATCGCGCCGGCCACCAGGCGGATCACCGCGTCGAGCATCACCCGCTGGCCCTCGACCAGGTTCTGGTTGTCGAGCGCCAGCGCCGCCTGCGCCGCCAGCGCCTCGACGAAGGGAATGATCTCCGGATCGAAGGGCACGGCGCGCCCGTCGGCCGGGTCATGGGCGTCGGCCAGCTGCAGCACACCGAGCACCTCGCCGGACGCGGTGATCAGCGGCACCGCCAGCATGGACGGGCGGAAGCGGCCGCCCGCGTCGGCGAACATGCCGTCGCTGCATACCGTATGGCGCTCGTGCACCGCCCGCACCGCCGGATGCGCCGAGCGCGAGGCGCCGCCGTCGGCCGCTCGCAGGGCGAGCTCCGCCTCCTGCGCCATGTCGTCGGTATCGGCCGCGGGGCGCAGCGTGTCCGCCTCGGTGGTCAGCAGCAGGGTCGCCCGCCCGGCGCTGGCCAGGCGGGTGGCGCTGGCGAGGATCTGCCGCAGCAAGGGGTCGCGCTCGCGCAGCGAGGACAGCGCCAGCCCGATCTCCACCAGGCTCTCGAGCTTGTCGCGGGCCTGCCGCAGCGCCTCGGTGCGCTCGCGGATCGACTGCTTCATGGTGCGGTGCGCCTCGCCGAGCACATCGAGTTCGTAGAACATCGAATCGACCCGCACCTCGCCGCTGAAGTCCATCGCCTTGACCCGCTCGGAGTCGCTCGCCAGGTTGGCCAGCGCGCGGGATGCGCGACGCGACATCAGATAGGCCGCCGGCACCGAGATGCCCAGCACCAGCAGGGAGATCAGCACCACCTGGTCGCGCGCACGCACGATGTGGGTGGAGAAGGCCGAGAGCGGCGCGAAGGCTGCCACCCGGTAGGCCACGCCGGGCGCCACCTCGACGGCGCGCAGGGCCAGCACGTGCGGTTCGCCGGCCAGGGCGAGACTGCCGCTCTGCGGTGCCTGCCCGGCCAGCGCACCGGCCAGCGCGGCGAGGTACGGGTTGCGCGCCGCGGCAAGCGGGGCCAGCAGTTCCACCGCCCCGGCGGCGCGCACCGCTTCGGCACCGGAAAAGGCCAGCACCCGGTCCTGGGCGTCGAGTACCACCACCCCGCCCGGCTGGCCTGCGGTGGAGGCGGCCACGAAGTCGGCCAGCGAGGCCAGCGACAGGTCGGCGCCCATCACGCCATCCACGCCGGCGATGCGGCGGGCCAGGGTGACGCCCAGCTGCCCGGAGGACTCGAACAGGTAGGGCTCGACCAGTACGGTTTCGTCGCGCTCGCGGGCGCGCCCGTACCAGCCCCGCCGCACCGGATCGTAGATCGCCGCCCTGCTGCGCTCGCCCAGCAGGCTTCCATCCCGGCCGACGAAGCACCAGTGCTCGATGCGCCCGTCCGCGGCGGCTGCAATGGTGCGCAGCGCGAATGCGGCCCCCTGCGGTGCATCCAGCGCCTTGCGCACCGCCTCGTCGCCGCGCACGCCGATGACCTGGAAGAACTCGCCGCTGTCGAGACCGAAGTACAGACCGTAGAGCGGGGGCTGGACGTCGACCGTGGCCAGCAGGTACTCGCGCAGGCTCTCGCTGACCCGTCCATCTGCCGCATAGGCCGCGGGCGCCAGGCGGGCGCCGGCTTCCACCACGCGGCCGGCCGAGTGCACCAGGGCCTCGAGCTGGCGGGCATTGGCCACGGCCATCTGGTCGAAGATGGCCTGCGCGCTCTCCTCCGCCATGCGCTCGAAGCGCCCCAAGGCCGAGAGCAGGAAGGCGGCGACCAGCGTGATGACGAAGGTCGCCAGCAGGAAGGTGGCGACCACATGTACGCGGAACTTCACGGTTCGCAGCATCGCGGGCACTCCGGCGGCCCCGCTGCAATGCGGGGCGGGAAAGAGGAAATGCCCTCGTACTATAGCGTCGAACCCGCCGCGGCGCGTGCGGCATGCTGCGCTATCATCGCCCCTCCACAGCAACCTCGGCCCCCACCCATGGACTCACAGGACCAGCACCCCGACGAACCGGGCTTCGACCTCGATCCCTTCGAGCTGCGCGTACTCGGCGTACTGATCGAGAAGAGCTTCGTCACGCCCGACAGCTACCCCCTGTCGATCAACGCGCTGATGGCCGGCTGCAACCAACTCACCGGGCGCGAGCCGGTGATGGACTTGTCCGAGGAGGCGGTGCAGGGCGCGGTCGACAGCCTGATGGAGCGCCGCCTGGTGTCGCGCCGCGACCAGGCCAGCGCGCGGGTAGCCAAGTACGAGCACCTGGTGCGCCTGCGCCATTCCTTGCCGCCGGGCGAGCAGGCGGTGCTGGCCACCCTGCTGCTGCGCGGCGCGCAGACCGCTGGCGAGATCCGCCAGCGCTGCGAGCGCATGCACCGTTTCGGCGAGATCGCCGAGGTCGAGGCGGTGCTGGAGCACCTGGCCGAGAAGTATCCGCCGATGGCCGTGGCCCTGCCGCGCGCGCCGGGCACCAAGGAAGCGCGCTGGGCTCACCTGCTGGGCGGCACCGAAGGCCTGGCGATGCAGGCCGAAGCCAGCAGCGCGGACGCCGGTGGCGGCGGAGCGGCGCGCGGACGGATGACGGAACTCGAAGAGGAGGTGCGCCGTCTGCGCCAGGAAGTGGACTGGCTGCGCGGCGAGTTCGAGAAGTTCCGCGCGCAGTTCGAGTAAGCCCCGACACGGACACCCCCACCACCCATGCTCACCCATCCGCAGTTCGACCCGGTCGCCGTCTCGCTCGGCCCGGTCTCGGTGCACTGGTACGGCCTGATGTACCTGCTCGCCTTCACCCTCTTCATGGTGCTCGGCCGCGTGCACGCCAGACGCCGCCCCGAACTGGGGTGGAACGGCCCGCAGGTCGACGATCTGCTGCTCTACGGCGTGCTCGGCGTGGTGATCGGCGGCCGGCTGGGCGAGGTGCTGTTCTTCCAGCCCGGCTACTACTTCAGCCACCCGCTGGAAATCCCCGCCATCTGGAAGGGCGGCATGAGCTTCCACGGCGGCTTCCTGGGCGTGCTGGTGGCGATGTGGCTGTATGGCCGGCGCAGCGGCAAGGGGTTCTGGCAGGTCACCGACTTCATCGCCCCGCTGGTGCCCACCGGCCTGGCGGCAGGGCGCATCGGCAACTTCATCAACGGTGAGCTGTGGGGCCGCCCGGCCGACCCGGACCTGCCCTGGGCGATGGTTTTCCCGTGGGTGGACGCGCTGCCGCGCCATCCCTCGCAGATCTACCAGGCGCTCGGCGAAGGCCTGCTGCTGTTCGTCATCCTGTGGCTGTTCGCCGCCCGTCCGCGCCCGCTGCGCGCGGTATCAGGCGCCTTCCTGCTGGGCTACGGGGTGTTGCGCTTCGCCGCGGAGTTCTTCCGCACGCCGGACCCGGGCATCTTCGGCACCCTGTCGCTCGGCCTGTCCACCGCGCAATGGCTGTGCGTGCCGATGATGGCGGCAGGCGTCTGGCTGCTGTTTGCTTCCCGCAGGACGCCTTAAGGCGTGTTGCCGCGATCGGCGGCGAGGGCCTGCAGCATGGCGGGCAGTTCATCGCTGGTGACCACCGCATCCGCCCCCAGGGCGCGCGCCGCGCGCGCCGGCATGGAATCGTGGGCAGGCACCACGGAGACGATGCGCGCATAGGGCGCCACGCGCTTGAGCAGGCCGACGAAGCGCGCCGGCTCGGACACCGACACCCGCCAGTCGAGCACGGTGACATCCGGGGTGAGCAGGAAGAAGAGCTGCATTGCGCGGCTCTCGCTGTCGGTCCAGCCGGCCAGTTCGACATCGGCCGATTCGGTCAGCAGGGCCTCCAGCCGCCCGCTGCGCACATCCGTGGGCGCGGCCAGCAGCACGCGCAGGGCGGATGCGCCACGAGCATCGCTGGAACGTACGGCTGACTGCGCGGCAGGAACGGCTTGCGGGATCATCGACATACACCACTTCGAGGTATGCCGGGATAATGCCTCAATCATGGCGTAAATGACATCAGGGAATCCCTGATTCGCATCCTGCCGTGACATGCTTCCGCCCGGCAGGCCCGCCGCATCACTCCTCGGACGACACCAGGCCGATGCGGATCGCGTGACGGGTGAGCCCCGCCACATCGAAGATACCCAGCCTCTGCATGATCTGCGCCCGGTGCGTTTCCACCGTCTTGACGCTGATGAACAGCCGCGTGGCGATCTCCCGCGTGCTGCGTCCCTCGGCGATGAGCTGGAGAATCTCGCGCTGCCGCGCGGTGAGCGGCTCCGCGCCGGACGGCGCGCCGCCGGCGGCAGGCGGCTGGCCGGCGACCTGCGGCGACAGATAGCGCTGCCCCGCTGCCACCGCCCTCAGGCCATGCTCGAGCTCCTTGGGGGCCGAGTCCTTGATCAGATAGCCGGCGGCGCCGGCGCGCAAGGCCTCGCCGACGTAGTGCGCCGCGGTGTGCATGGACAGCGCCAGCACCGCACAGTCCGGGTGCTCCGCGTGAATGCGTGCGGTGGCGTCCAGCCCGTTGAGGCCGGGCATGGACAGGTCCATGACCACGATGTCGGGCGTCAATTCGGCCACGCGGGCCAGCGCCTCGCGACCATCGGCCGCCTCGCCCACCACGGTGAAGCCGGTAAAACCGCCGATCAGCGCACGCAGGCCGCCGCGCACCAGGGCATGGTCGTCGACCAGCAGCACGCGCTTGTCGCTCCGCGGCATCAGGCCTCCCTGCGCGGCAATACCGGCAGGCAGGCCAGCACGCGGGTGCCTTCGCCCGGCGCGGAGGCCAGCTCGAAGCGCCCGCCCGCAAGCTCCGCCCGCTCACGCATGCCCACCAGGCCCAGGCTGGCCCGCCCGTCGGGCTGCGCGCCCGGGTCGAAGCCGCAGCCGTCGTCATTGACCCGCAATTCCAGCAGCCCGTCGCTGTGCTCGACCCGCACTTCGATGCGCGTCGGACCGCCGTGGCGCAGGGCGTTGTTCACCGATTCCTGGACGATGCGGAAGGCCGCGGTCTCCGCCGGCTCGGCAAAGCGCGGCAGGCCGTCGGCACCGCACAGGTCCACCGCAACGCCGGTGCGTTCGGCCTGCCCCTGGCAGTACCAGGCCAGCGCGGGCCCCAGCCCGAGGTCGTCGAGCATGGACGGACGCAGGTCGAGCGCCCGGTCGCGGATGCGGCCTATGGTCTGGTCCATGATCTGCATGCACTCGTCCAGGCGCAGCCGCGAGGCCTCCTGCAGCGCATCCTGACCGATCGCATGCAGGTTGAACTTGGCCGCGGTGAGCTGCTGGCCGATCTCGTCGTGCAGCTCGCGCGCCAGGCGGCCGCGCTCCTCTTCCTGGATCTGCATCAGCCGCGCCGACAGGTCGGACAGATGGCGATGGCTGTCGGCCAGCGCCTTGTCGGTGGCCTGGCGCGCGGTGATGTCGATGGCCATCGCCAGCAGCTGCACCACCTTGCCGTCGGCGTCGCGGATCGGCGTGTTGAACCACTCGCACAGGATGCGGCGCCCGTCGCGGGTGCGGTTTTCGTTGACGTTGTGCGCGTCGAAGGTGCCATTGCGCAGGCGGGCCAGCACCATCTCGGTCTGGCCGCGCTCGGTCTCGGGAATGATGGTGTCGAAGGTGCTGCGGCCGATCAGCTCCGCGGCCTGGAAACCGAAGATCTGCTCGAAGGCCGGATTGCAGTCGACGATGCGCCAGTCGGTGTCGGTGACGATGCAGCCGATCGGCATGCGTTCCAGGTACAGGCGGGCGCGCGCCTCGCTTTCTGCGAGCTTGCGATAGGCCTCCACCTGCTCGTGGATGTCCAGGTAGGTGCCGATCACCCGCGTGGGACGTCCGTTGGGGTCGCGCGCCACGACTTCGCCCGAGGCGCGGAACCAGCGGTAGCTGCCGTCGGCCATGCGCATGCGGTACTCACTGATGTAGTCGCGCCGCAGTCCGTCCAGGTAGTTGCGGAATCGGCTGCGCGCCTCGTCGTGGTCGTCCGGATGCAGGCGTCCGACCCAGGCCTCGACCGTCTCGTGGAAACCCTCGGGCGAATACCCCAGCATGCGCGCCACCGCCTCGTCGGTGGCCACCTCGCCGCTGTCGATACGGTAGTCCCACAAGCCCAGCCGGGTCGCATGCAGGGCGACCCGGAAGGCCGCCTCGCGCTCGGCCAGGCGTTGCTGCAGGCCCCACAGCGAGGAGAAACCGATCCGGATCATCAACCACACCAGCGCGGCGGTCGACAGCACGAAGAACAGACCCTTCCAGGTCTGCAGCTCGGTGATGCGCGCCGGGTCCTGTACCCACACCGCCAGCAGGCGGTCCGAGTAGATGATCCACGCGGTGGCCAGCGCCGCGTAGAGCAGCGCGATGCCCAGGGCCAGGCGGCCGGGGCGGGGCACGTTCGGCGGGGGACTGTGGGGCATGGGCAGACCGTATGGAAAAGGGATGACCGCATACGCGAACGTCAATCTTACTCGCCTTGCCGGCCGACCAGAACCCGCAGGCGCGGTATGATCGGCACATCCCCAACCCGCAGGAAGCACGCATGGCCCCAGGACTGATGTCACGCAGCCTCGACAAGATGCGCGAGATCGTGGCGAGCGCCACCGGACGCAAGGACGAACCCTCCGAGAAGACCCTGGAGCGCATCCGCCGGCAGTTGCACGAATGCGCCGAGGGGCGCGGCGGCGAGGTATCGACCCGCCAGCGCGCGGCGCGCCTGGCGGACACCTATCTCGGCCTCGACGACGCCGGGCGCCACGCCTTCCTGCGCATCATCGCGCTGGAGTTCGGCCCCGAGCCCAAGCGCATCGCCCGCGCGCACGAGGCCTACCAGGCGGCGGTGGGCACCCCGCATCAATGGGACGCCGAGGCGCAGCTGCGCGCCGCGATGCGCTCGGCGCGCATCCGCATCCTCACCCAGTTCAACGCCATCCCCCAGGGGGTCAAGTTCCTGGTCGACCTGCGCGCCGACCTGCTGCGCTTCCTGCCGGGAGACAAGGAGCTGCAGTCGCTCGACCGCGAGCTCGAAGCGCGGCTGTCGGCCTGGTTCGACGTCGGCTTCCTGGAACTCGCGCGCATCACCTGGCATTCGCCCGCCGCGCTGCTGGAAAAGCTGGTGGAGTACGAGGCGGTGCACGAGATCCGCTCGTGGACCGATCTCAAGAACCGGCTCGATTCGGATCGCCGCTGCTACGGCTTCTTCCATCCGCGCATGCCGCTGGAGCCGCTGATCTTCGTAGAGGTCGCACTGGTCGAGGAGCTGGCCGACAACGTCCAGCAGCTGCTCGACGAACACGCCCCGGTGCTCGACGCCTCGCGCGCCAGCACCGCGATCTTCTATTCCATCAGCAATACCCAGAGCGGCCTGCGCGGCGTGTCCTTCGGCAACTTCCTGCTCAAGCGGGTGGTGGACGACCTCAAGCGCGATTTCCCCAAGCTGAAGACCTTCGCCACCCTGTCGCCGATCCCGGGGCTGGCGCGCTGGGCGAGCAAACATCCCGCGGAGGTGGCCGCGGCCTTCACCGATGCCGATTGGAAGCGCCTGGCCGCCGCCGGGGTCGACGGCCCCGAGTCGCCGCGACTGCGCGAAGTGCTCGGCGGCAAGCCGGGCTGGCAGGATGACGAAGCCCTGGCCCGCGCGCTGCAGGCACCGCTCTCTCGCGTGGCGGCCGACTATCTGCTCAATGCGCGGCGCGAGGGCAAGCCGGTGGACCCGGTGGCGCGCTTCCACCTTGGCAACGGCGCGCGCGTCGAACGGCTCAACTGGCTGGCCGACACTTCGGCCAAGGGCCTGGAACAGTCCTGGGGCTTGATGGTGAACTACCTCTACGACCCGGACCGCATCGAGGACAACCTGGAATCATTTGCCAGCGAGGGACGGATCGACGCAGCCACCGCGGTCAAGCGCCTGGCGCGTCGCTGAACGGAACGCCGCAGCGGCTTCGACGCAACAAACACGCCCTCGATACGTAGGTAATACGCCTACATGCTGGTCATGGCGCACGCGATGCGGCACTATCTGCGCCACATGACCACGGGTTGAGCGCAAGCCGGCGCCCCGCCGGAACGACTCACCGACAGGGGCTTATCGCTTGCGACGACAGCCGTTCGGCCTACACTCCATCCGCATCCGCCTGCTGCTCGCCAGCACGGTGGTGCAGGTCGTCCTCCTTACCCTGCTGCTGGCCAACAGCGTAAGGCTGATGGACAACGCCGCCTCGGCCAGCCTGGACACCCTGGTCACGCAGAATGCGGTGATGCTGCACACCGTGGCGGCGGCCTACGGCCAGCACGACGACTACGTCACCCTGCAGGATGTGCTCGGCGAACTGCTCGCCGATGCGGACGAAGGGCTGGTGTACGTGCGCATCGGCCGCCCGGACGGCAGCCTGCTGGTGAGCGCCGGATTGCCCACCATGCAGGCGCTGCCGCCGCCGTACACCGACGCCGACGGGCGCCCGCAGGCCACGCCCGGCGATGACCTGATCCACGTGCGCCGCCCGCTGCTGCTCGATCGCAACGAGGTCGGCTTCCTGCAGTTCGGCGTCTCGGTGTCGGTCCTCACCGCCGCCCGCCGCGCGATCCTCGAACAGGGCGGCGTGATCGCACTGGCCGAGATCGTGCTGACCTTCATCCTGCTGTCGGCGATCGGCTACCTGCTGACCCGCAAGCTGGGCCACCTGCTGGCTGGCAGCCAGGCGCTGGCCGAAGGGCAACTCCATCACCGCCTGCCCGAGGACGGCCTGGACGAACTGGCCAGCCTGGCGCAGCGCTTCAACCTGATGGCCGAGCGCTTGCAGGCACGCATCGGCGAACTGGAGGACACCGCCGCCCGCCTGCACGCCAGCGAGGAGCGCTACACCCTGGCCATGCGCGGGGCCAACGACGGGATCTGGGACTGGGACATCGTGGCCGACACCCTGTACCTGTCGCCGCGCTTCTCGGAGATCGCCGGCCGCGACATGAGCGGCCTCGACATCACCCCGGCCGACATCCCGCGCTACCTGCACCCGGACGACGCCGGCCGCTACCAGGACCAGCTGCGCGAGCATCTCAAGGGCGAGAGCGCGCAGCTCATGCTCGAGCACCGCATCCGGCTGCCCGACGGCAGCTATCGCTGGGTGCTGACCCGCGGGGTCGCGCTGCGCGATGCGGACGGGCGAGCCTACCGCATGGCAGGTTCGATGGCCGACGTCCATGCCCGCCGCCAGGCCCAGCAGCGGCTGACCCACGACGCACTGCACGACGGCCTGACCGGCCTGCCCAACCGCGCGCTGTTCATCGAGCACCTGAAGAGCGCGCTTGGCCAGCGGCGGCGCAACGACCAGCACCGCTTTGCGGTGCTCACCATCAACCTCGAGCGCTTCCGCCTGATCAACGACAGCTTCGGGCATGTCGCCGGCGACGAACTGCTCAGGCGCGTGGCCGAGCGCATCGCCCAGCGCCTGCGTGGCGGCGACGTGGCGGCACGCATCGGCGGCGACCAGTTCGCCATCCTGCTCAACGGCATCCAGGCGCGCACCGACGCACCGCGCTTTGCCGCGGACCTGCGCGAACAACTCGCACGCCCGGCGGCGCTGGCCGGCCACACCGTGCATCCGCACGTGCGCATCGGCGTGGCCCTGTCCGACGACTACCGCGACGACGCCGAGGCCATCCTGCGCGATGCCGACAACGCCCTGCATCGCGCGCGGCGCAGCAGCGACGAAGCGGTGACGATCTTCGAAGCGGGCATGCATACCCAGACCCTGCACACCCTGCGGCTCGAGTCCGACCTCAGGGCGGCCCTGCAGGCCGGCGCCCTGGCGGTGCACTACCAGCCGGTGGTCAGGCTGTCCGACCGGCGGATCGCCAGCCTCGAGGCGCTGGTGCGCTGGCCCCACCCCGAGCACGGCCTGCTCGGTCCGCAGTCCTTCGTGCCGCTGGCCGAAACCCTGGGGCTGATCCACGATCTCGGCATGCAGGTTCTCGAGCGCTGCTGCGCCGACATCGTACGCTGGCAGGCGGACGGAGGCGTCGTGCCGGTCAGCGTCAACCTCTCGGCGCGCCAGCTCCTCGTGCCCGACCTGCCGCAGCAACTCCTGGACACGCTGGCCCGCCACGGCCTGCCACCGGGCGCCATCCGCGTGGAGGTCACCGAGAGCGCGGCGGCCACGCCGGACAGCCCTGCTCCGGCCACCCTCGCACGACTGCAGCGCGCCGGCATCAAGATCCTGATCGACGATTTCGGCACCGGCTACTCGGCGCTCGGCTACCTGCACACCATTCCCTGCGACACACTCAAGCTCGACGGCTCCTTCGTGCGTACGCTGGCGGGCGACGCCCGGCTGGGCGCGATCGTCCGCCGCAGCATCGAGCTGGCCCACGATCTCGGCATCAACGTGGTCGCCGAGTGCATCGAGACCGAAGAGCAGCACACGCTGCTGCAGGCCATGGGCTGCGACTTCGGCCAGGGCTACCTGTACGCCCGCCCGCTCGGCGCCGACGCCATGGAAGCCTTGCTGCACGACATCCCGCCGCTGGAGGAAGACACCCGATGAGCGCGCGCCTGCTCGCCACCCTCGCCGGCGTCGCCGCAATGCTGGCGCTCGTCGTTCCGGCCGCTGCCCAGACGCCGCCGCCGGTGCAGCTGTCCGGTTTCGCCACCCTGGGCGCGCTGGTCCCCGACCGCAGCGACCTGTGGTTCTACCGCTCGGGCGTCAACGCGCCGGGCAAGAACCGCGTGGACCTGGGCACCGACACGCTGGCGGGGGTGCAAGGCAGCCTGCGCCTGGGGGACAGCAGCGACTTCACGCTGCAGATCATGGCGAGCGAGACCCCGCGCGGCGACTACGATCCGCGGGTCAGCTGGGCGTTCTGGCGCTACAACCCCAACGCCGCGCTGACCCTGCGTGTCGGACGCCTGCGCGTGCCCTTCTTCATGCACTCCGACTCGCTCTACGTGAACTACGCCAACCCGTGGATCCGTCCTCCCCAGGAGGTCTACGGGCTCAATCCGTTCAGCGAGATCGACGGCGCCGACCTGCTGGTGCGCGTGCCGCTGAACGGCGCGGATCTGGAGTTCCGCCCCTATTTCGGCAGCGGTCGGATCGACGTGGCCGACGGCGGCAGCGCCCGCCTGCGCGACGTGCGCGGCCTCACCGTGAACCTGCTCAAGGACGAACTGAACCTCTACCTCGGCCATGGCGAGGGGCGCCTGCAGGTCCGCTGGGGCGACAGCGGTCACCGGACGCTGGTGGCGGGCCTGGGGCTCGCGGGAGGCGAGCTCGCCGCCCTGCCCGCACGTTTGTCCGGGCGGAGAGGCCGCGCCAGCTTCAGCGCCGCCGGCCTGCAGTGGGACAACGGCGAATGGCTGGCAATCGGCGAGATCGTCCGCAGGCGCGCCGACCGCTATGTGAACAGCGCCCGTGCATGGCAGCTCACCGCGGGCCGGCGCATCGGCGCGTTCACGCCCTTCCTCACCCTCGCACGCCAGACCGAAGAGCGCCCGGTCGCACAGGCCGTCATCGCCGACCCCACGCTCGCTGCCGGCTTCGACGCCTACCTCGCCTCGCGCAGCGGCGCGCAGCGCAGCGTTACCGTCGGCCTGCGCTGGGACTTCGCCCGCAATGCGGCCCTCAAGACGGAGTTCAGCCGCGTGCGCGTCGCCCGCGACGCCTGGGGCAGCTTCTTCCCGCGCGGCCAGGAGGCGCCGGGCGGGCGCACCGTGCACCTGCTGGGCATCTCCGTGGACCTGGTGTTTTGAGGCGCATCGCCATGCCCGCAGCGCTTCTCGCACTACTGGGCGGATTCCTGCTGTGCGCCGCCGCACATGCCGAGTTCGTCGTCGTCGGCCACCCGGACGGGCCGATCGGCAGCCTGAGTCGCGAAGAAGCGCAGCAGCTCTATCTCGGGCGGCGCAACACCCTGCCCGACGGCAGCCCCGCCACCCTGATCGACCTGCCCGCCGGCGCCCCGCGCGACCGCTTCTATCTGCTGCTCACCGGCAAGAACGCCGGGCAGATCCGGGCATGGTGGTCGCGCCAGGTGTTCTCCGGCCGCGCGCTGCCGCCGCGCGAGGCAGCCGACGGCGCCGAACTGCGCCGCTGGGTCGCCGGCATTCCCACGGCCATCGGCTACCTGCCCGACAACGAAACCACCGACGGGCTGCGCGTCCTGCTCCGCCTGCCCTAGGTGTTGAGTTGCAACAGGTTGTTCCCGGCAAGTCGGGAAGCTGGAGATTGGCGCGCATCGGAACGCACCCTGCACGCCGACGCGCACGGCATCCCCTGTAGGAGCGGCCTTGGCCGCGATTGCGATGTACGTTTTCCCGCTCGCCGCATCGCGGCCAAGGCCGCTCCTACGCTCCTCCTGAGCGCAGGGCCGCCGGAACACGCCGAGGCGGCCAACTCAAGCGCCGCCAATCGCGCACCGCTACGCTGGCGCCTCACAACCTCGCGGTGAATACCGGCAGGCGCCAGCGGAAGCGGATTGCCAGCAGGCGGATCGTCAGCACCAGCGCGGCGGCGGCCAGCGCCGACCAGCCGGCGGACACCCCTGCGGCGTGCAGCGCCACCAGCAGCAGGGCGCCCAGCCACGAGGCGGTGGCGTAGAGCTCGCCGGTGAACACCAGCGGCACCTCGTTGCACAGCACGTCGCGCACGATGCCGCCGAACACACCGGTGATCACCCCCATCAGGCTGGCCACCAGCCAGGGCGCATCGAGCGCCAGCGCGGCCTGGGTGCCGCTCACCGTGAACAGCGCCAGGCCGACCGCATCCGGCAGCAGGAAGAGCCGCGGCGGCAGGCGCACCACGCGCACCAGCGCAAAGGTCGCCAGCCCGGCGAGCATGGCCGCCAGCAGATAGCTCTGGTCGGCAACCCAGAACACCGTGCGGTCGAGCAGCATGTCGCGCAGGCTGCCGCCGCCCAGCGCCGCGGCGAGCGCCACCACCACCATGCCGAACAGGTCGAAGGGCTTGCGTCCGGCCTCGAGCACGCCGGCCGCGGCGTTCACCGCCACACCGGCGAGGCCGATGCCGTAGATCAGGGTCGTGAGCGAGATCGACATGCCGCGGGAGCATAGCACCGCCTCCCGGAAGCGGCACGGTTCGCCCGGCAGCACAATTCAAACGATCGTTTGACTTGTTCCCGCGGCGTGCTAGAGTCGGCTCCGATGCGGGCGCAGCCGACAAGCCCGCCACTGACAACGAGGAGACAGCATGTCCGTACCGAACGCTTTCCGCGGCAACCTGCGCGTGCCGGTGATCGCCGCGCCGATGTTCCTGGTGTCCGGCCCCGACCTGGTGATCGAGGCCTGCAAGGCCGGCGTCGCCGGCACCTTCCCGTCGCTCAACGCCCGCCCCGCCGCCCAGCTGGACGAATGGCTCGGGCGCATCAACTCGGAACTGGAAGCCCATCGCGCCGCCCACCCCGGCGCCCCGGTGGCCCCCTACGGCGTGAACCTCATCCTCCACCCGAGCAACGAGCGCCTGCCGGAGGACCTCGCGCTGCTGGCCAAGCATCGCGTGCCTTTCGTGATCACCAGCCTCGGCCACCCCGGCGAGGTGGTGAAGACCGTGCACGCCTACGGCGGGCTGGTGTTCTCCGACATCATCCACGCCTACCATGCCAAGAAGGCCGCCGCAGCCGGGGTGGACGGGATCATCGCGGTCGCGGGCGGCGCAGGCGGGCACGCCGGCACCCAGAGCCCGTTCAGCCTGATCCGCGAGATCCGCGAATTCTGGGACGGCGCGCTGGTGCTCGCCGGCAGCATCTCCGACGGCGCCAGCGTGCGCGCCGCCGAGGTCATGGGCGCGGACTTCGCCTACATGGGCACGCGCTTCATCGCCACCCGCGAATCGATGGCGCAGGATGCCTACAAGACCATGCTGGTCGACAGCGGCGCGAGCGACGTGGTCTACACCGACGCGATCTCCGGCACCAACGCCAACTTCCTGTGGCCCAGCCTGGAGCGCGCCGGCTTCGACCGCGAACAGCTGTCGGTGGGCTTCGGCAAGGGCAAGATCCACGGCATTGCCGACGAGGCGCGCGCCTGGCGCGACGTGTGGAGCGCCGGTCACGGCGTGGCCACCATCCACGACGTGCCGCCGGTGGCCGAGCTGGTCGGCCGCCTGGCCGCCGAATACCGCACCGCCTGCGCCCTGCCGCCCAGCGCCGCAGTGGCCTGAATCCCTGCGGGGCGCCGCTCCTGCCGATCCCGCACGCGCGGGATCGGCTATCCTTCGGCCTCATGCTCAGCTTCCTCCAGGTTCTCACCAGCGGTATCGCCATCGGCTGCATCTACGGGCTGGTGGCGCTGTCCTTCGTGCTGATCTACAAGGCCACCGAAACGGTGAGCTTCATGCAGGGCGAACTGCTGATGCTCGGCGCCTTCGCGGTGCTGGCGCTCAAGGTCGGCGCCGGCTGGCCGCTGGCGCTCGCCGTGCCCGTCGGCCTGGCCGGCATGGTCGCCCTGGGGGCCGGGCTGGAGCGCAGCGTGCTGCGCCGCGCGCTCGGCCAGCCGCATCTCACCGCGGTCCTGCTGACCTTCGGCATCGGCCTGATGCTGCGCGGTGCGGTGACCACGATCCCCGAGGCCAGCCACTCCATGCACCGTCTCGCCCTGCCCTTCGGCGAGGAGCCGCTGCGTCTGGGCAGCCTGGCCCTGGCGCCGGCCCATCTGACGGTCATCGCCGCCACCCTGGCGGTTTCGGTCGCGCTGCCCCTGTTCTTCCGCCACACCCGCGTGGGCCTCGCGCTGCGCGCCTGTTCGGAGGACGCCCGCGCCGCCGCGCTGATGGGCGTGCCGGTTGCCGCCATGCACACCCTGGCCTGGGCGCTGGGCGCCGGGCTGGCAGCCTTCGCCGGCCTGCTGCTGGCGCCGGTCACCTTTGTTCACCTGGGCATGGGGCTGATCGCCCTCAAGGCCTTTCCGGCCGCGGTGCTGGGTGGGCTGACCAGTCTGCCGGGCGCGCTGGTCGCCGGCATCTTCCTCGGCGTGGCCGAGGCCCTTGCCGGCCTGGTGCTGCCCGAGGGCGTCAAGGACATGGTGCCCTACCTGCTGCTGATGGCCGCGCTGCTGCTCTTTCCTGGCGGCCTCGGCGCGGCGCTCGGGAGACTGCGCGGATGAACCCGGGCTTCCGCCTGCCCCATCTCTCCCGCCGCACCCGCGCCGCACTCCTGCTGGCCGCCACGGCCGGGCTGGCGGCGACCATGGGCGCGGACTACACCCTGGGCCAGTTCGCCTTCGTCGCCACTTTCGCCATCGCCGGCCTCGGGGTGGTGCTGATCGTCGGCCAGGCGGGGCAGATTTCCCTGGGCCAGGGCGCGCTGCTCGCTCTGGGCGCCTACACCCAGGGCCTGCTCGCCCGCCAGGGCGTGCCTGCACCGCTGTCGCTGCCGCTCGCGGTGGCGGTGGCCGCCGGTGGCGGCTGGCTCGCCAGCCTGCCGGCGCGTCGCCTGGGCGGGCTGTACTTCGCCATGAGCACGCTGGCCTTCGCGCTCATCGTCGAGGAAACGCTGGTGCGCTGGAGCGCACTGACCGGCGGCGCCGCGGGCGTCACCGTGCCCACGCTGGCCCTCGGCCCGCTCGCTGCAGACAACGCTGCGGGCGAGGCGCTGGTCAGCGCGCTCGCGCTGGCGCTGGCCTGGTTCGCCTGCCGGCGCTGGGTGGGTTCGCGCCTGGGCCGCGCCTGGCGGGCGGTGCGCGCCGACGAGGGCGCGGCCGCGGCCAGCGGCATCGACTGCATGCGCGCCAAGAGCGCGGCCTTCGCCATCGGCGGCGGCCTGTCGGGGCTGGCCGGCGCGCTTTACGCGCATTGGATCGGCTTCCTCAGCCCGGAGCAGTTCGGCCTGATGCTGTCCTTCGAACTGCTGATGCTGGCCTTCATCGGTGGCGCCCGCCACTTGGCCGGCGCGCTGTGGGGCGCGCTGGTGATCGTCGCCATCCCGCAGGTGATCGCCGTGCTGCGCGACGTGCTGCCCGCCGGCCTGGCCGCCACCGCGGGGCTGGAGTTGCTGCTGTTCGGCGCGGTGCTGGTGGCGGTGGTGCTGTGGCGCCCGCAGGGACTGGCGGACAGCTAGCCTTCCGCCCCGCGCGGGCATGCCGGCGCTAGTCATAATTATGAATTACTGGATAATACGACCTTCGGTGTAGAAACACGTCGAGGTCCGCCATGATCCGTTTCCGTTCCCTATTCGTCGCCGCCCTGGGCCTGCTGGCACTGTCCGCCACGGCCCAGACGCCCGGAGTGAGCCGCGACGAGATCGTCGTCGGCAGCATCCAGGACCTGTCCGGCCCCATCGCCATGCTCGGCGCGCCGGTACGCGACGGCATGCTGCTGCGCTTCGAGGACGCCAACGCCGCTGGCGGCGTCCACGGCCGCAAGCTGCGCCTGGCGGTCGAAGACGCCGGCTACGACCCCAAGAAGGCGGTGCTGGCCGCGCGCAAGCTGGTCCAGCGCGAGAACGTGTTCGCCTTTCTCGCCAACCTCGGCACCCCGGTGGTAATGGCCACCATGCCGATGATCGTCGAGGCCGGACGCCCGCACCTCTTCCCCTTCTCGCCGCACGAATCGACCTACGCGCCGCTACACCCGCTCAAGTTCCAGATGTTCGCGCCCTACCAGGACTACATGGAAGCCGCCACTCGCCACATGGTGGAATCCAAGGGCTATGCGCGCAGCTGCCTGCTCTACCAGGACGACGACTACGGCCTGGAAGTGATGAAGGGCGTGGAAGCCGCCCTGCAGAAGCTCGGCAAGCCGCTCGCCGAGCGCACCAGCTACAAGCGCGGCGCCACCGACTTCTCCAGCCAGATCGCCCGCCTGCGCGCAGCCGACTGCGAGCTGGTGGTGCTGGCCACCGTGGTGCGCGAGACGGTCGCGGCGATGAGCGAAGCGCGCAAGCTGGGCTGGAAGGTGGACATGCTGGTCACCGCCTCGGGCTATTCGGCGCAGACCCACGAGCTCGGTGGCGCCGCGGTCGAGGGCCTTTACGGCGTCTCGGTGCTGCCCCACCCCTACGTGGACGGGGCCAGCCCGGCGCTCGCCGCGTGGATCGAGCGCTACCGTGAGCGCTTCGGCACTGCCCCCAACGTGTGGAGCGTGATGGGCTACACCGTGGCCGACCTCTTCGTGCAGGCCGCCCAGCAGGCCGGCTCCGAGCTGAATACAGAGCGCTTCGTCGGCGCGCTGGAGCAACTGCACAGCACGCCGGACATCTTCGGCGGTCCGGTCTATCGCTTCACCCCGGACGACCACCTCGGCAACCGTCACGGCCGGCTGGCGCAGATCCGCGAAGGACGCTGGCAGCTGCTGACCGACTACCTGCGCTGAGCCGCATGATCCGGCCGAACGCCATGTAGGAGCGGCCTTGGCCGCGATTCGGCGGTGAGAAAACGGACGCCGCAATCGCGGCCAAGGCCGCTCCTACCGGGGATGCCGGGCGCGGGGCGCGCTACACTAGGCTGCACCGACACCCGGGCGCAGGTCGCCCGCCGCAGGGGGAGCAGCCATGGAAACCGCGGAGACCATCCACGCATTCTGGTTTGGCGGCTACGCCGACGACGGCGAGGTCATCGCCCGCCAGTCGGCACTGTGGTGGAAGAAGCACCCCGAGGTGGACGCCGAGATCGGCCGCCGCTTCGCACCGCTGGTAGGCCAGGCGGCCGCCGGCGCGCACGACGACTGGCTCGCCTCGCTTCACGGCCGGCTCGCGCTGATCCTGCTCACCGACCAGTTCCCGCGCAACATCTGGCGCGGCAGCGCGGCCGCCTTTGCCTTCGACAACCTGGCGCGGCGCTGGGCGCTGCAGGCCATCCGCAGCGGCGCCGACCAGGCCTGCCGCCCGGTCGAGCGCGTCTTCCTCTACCTGCCGCTGGAACACTCCGAGGACCTCGCCGACCAGGCCGAGGCGGTGCGCCTGTTCGCCGCACTGGCCGGCTGCGTGCCGCCGCGCCTGCGCCACCACTTCGACGACTACCTAGACTACGCGCGCCGCCACCAGGCCATCATCGAACGCTTCGGGCGCTTTCCGCATCGCAACGCTGCACTGGGCCGCCGCTCCACCGCCGAAGAAGCCGAGTTCCTCAGCCAACCCGGCTCGGGCTTCTGAGCAGCGCCCGCGGCTTCGTCAGGCCGCCGCCACGGTGAATCGCCGGCGCAGGTGCTGCGGCCGTTCGAGCTCGTCAGCGATCGCCACCGCCAGGTCCGCCACCGAGATGCCGGCCGGCTGCGCGCCGTCCATCAGCAGCTGGTCGGCACCCACGCGATAGCGACCGCTGCGCTCGCCCGGCGCGAGCAGCGCGGGCGGCGACAGGAAGGTCCATTCGAGATCCTGCTCGCCGCGGATGCGCTCGAGCGCCTCGCGGGCGGCGAGCGCGCCGTCCTTGTAGGCCGCCGGGAAGCCTTCGGTATCGACCAGCTGCACGCCGGGCGCCACGTACAGGCTGCCGGCGCCGCCCACCACCAGCACGCGGGCCACACCGGCCGCCTTGATGCCGGCCAGGATGGCCGCGGTGCCGCGCAGGAACAGCTCGTGGATCCGCGCCTCGCCCCAGCCCGGGTTATAGGCGCTCACCACCGCGTCCTGCCCGCGCACCGCCTCGGCCACCTGGGACGCATCCAGCGCGTCGGCGCGCAACACGGTGAGCCCCGCGCGGGCCGCGTAGCGCTCCGGGTTGCGGGCCAGCGCAGTGACCGCATGGCCGCGCTGCAGCAGTTCGTCGAGGACGGCCGTGCCGACAAAGCCGGTGCCGCCGATCAGGGCGATGTTCATCTCGTGCTCCATCTGTGATTGAGGTGGGCACACGATACGGTCTTCACAATTCGCGCGGCAGTCGCTAATCTGTGACTTCACCTTGAAGATGAACTTCACAATGCTCGACTATCGCCGCATGGCCGTGTTCGCCGCCGTGGTCCGCCACGGCTCCCTCAGCCAGGCCGCCCGACGGCTGGGCATCAGCACCTCGGCGGTCAGCCAGCATCTGCGCGCGCTGGAACAGGCCTTCGGCGTGACCCTGGTCCATCGCACCACCCGCAAGCTCACCCTCACCGACGCCGGGGAAGGCTTCGCCGCGCACTGCCTGGCCATGGTGAGCGCGGCCGAACAGGCGCAGGCGCAGCTCCAGCTCGCGCACGAGGCACCGGTCGGCCAGTTGCGCATCGCCGCCCCGGTCGGCTTCGCCCGCCACGTGGGGCCCGCACTCGCGCCGCTGCTGGAGCGCCACCCCGGGCTCGACCTGCACCTGCTGGTGGCCGACGAGATGATCGACCTGGTCGAAGCGCGCATCGACCTCGCGCTGCGTGCCGGCCGGCTACCGGATTCGTCGTGGACCGCGCGGCGGCTGTGCGCCTTCGACATGGTGCTGTGCGCCAGCCCGTCCTATCTGGCCGCCCACGGCACGCCGCGTACGCCGGTCGAGCTGGCGTCCCACCGCTGGCTGGGCTCGCCACGCGACGGCGCCGGCGTGGCGCTCACCCTCGGTAGCGCGGACGGCGCCACCGTCGCGGTGCAAGTCACCCCGCGCGTGACCAGCAACAACCAGTTCAGCCTGCAGCAGATGTGCGCCGCCGGACTGGGCATCGCGGCCATGGTGCGCCCCGACATCGAGCACGACCTGCGCAGCGGGCGCCTGGTGCCGGTGCTGCCCGGCTGGACGCTGCCCGCCATCCCCATCCTCGCGGTCACCCCGCAACGCGACGCCCAGCCCGCCAAGGTCCGCCACGCCATCGCGGCGCTGCAGGACTACCTGCGCGACACGCCCGGCGCCCACGCCTGAGCCGCGCCGCCGGCCGTGCATGGCGATGGCCGCATCGGCTGACTACACTGCGGGAGACGCTCCCCGGCGCGGCGCCCCGCCCGCCCCGGGTGGCGACCACGAGATGAACGTCTTCAGGCCCTCGCCGTGCACGACCCGCGTGACCTCTTCAACCAGGTGCCGCCGCTGGCGGACTGGAATCTCTACGCCAGCGACCCCGCGCTGCAGGAGGCGGTCATGCGCGAAGGCGCCGGCTGGGCGGCCGCCGCGCTGCATGCCCAGGGCGAAGCCCTGGGCCGTACGGACACGCTGCAGCTGGGCGAACAGGCCAATCGTCACCCCCCACAGCACGTCTCCCACGACACCCGTGGCAGGCGCATCGACCGCATCGACTTCCATCCGGCCTGGAACCAGTTGATGAGCCTGCTGTACGCCGATGGCGTGCACTGCTCGGCATGGATGGCCCCGCAGCACGGCGCCCACGTGGCCCGCGCAGCCAGTTTCTACCTGCACGGCCAGGTGGAGGCCGGGTCGCTGTGCCCGGTGACCATGACCTTTGCCGCCATCCCGCTGCTGCGCCGCGAACCGGCGCTCTACGGGCTGCTCGCCGAGCGCCTGGCGGCGCGCGAGTACGACCCACGCGAACTGCCGCTGGCGCAGAAGCGCTCGGCCACGCTGGGCATGGGCCTCACCGAGCGCCAGGGCGGCTCGGACCTGCGCAGCAACACCGCGCGCGCACTGCCGGTGGCGGGAGGCGGGCGCGGCGGCGAATACACCCTGAGCGGCCACAAGTGGTTCTATTCGGCTCCGAGTTGCGACGCGCATCTGGTGCTGGCGCGCGCCGACGAAGGCCTGTCCTGCTTTTTCGTGCCGCGCTGGCTGGACGACGGCCAGCTCAACGCGGTGCACATCGGGCGCCTCAAGGACAAGCTCGGCAACCGCTCCAATGCCTCCGCCGAGGTCGAGTTCCACGACGCGCTGGGCATCCTGGTCGGCGAACCCGGCCGCGGCATCCCCACGCTGATCGAGATGGCCGCCCACACCCGGCTGGACTGCGTGCTCGGCAGCGCCGCGCTGATGCGCCGCGCCCTGGTCGAGGCCCTGCACCACGCCCGCCACCGCCACGCCTTCGGCCGCGCGCTGGAGGCGCAGTCGCTGATGCGCAACGTACTGGCCGACCTGGCACTGGAGAGCGAAGCCGCCGTCGTCCTGGCGATGCATCTGGCCGCTGCCGTGGATGCCGACCGCGACAACGGCGAGCGGCTCGCCCTGGCCCGCGCCCGCCGCCGCATCCTCACCCCCGCAGCCAAGTTCTGGGTGTGCAAGCGCGCCATCGCCTTCACCGCGGAATGCATGGAAGTGTGGGGCGGCAACGGCTACGTCGAGGACGGTCCCATGCCGCGCCTGCTGCGCGAGGCACCGGTGAACTCCATCTGGGAAGGCTCCGGCAACGTGATGTGCCTGGACGTGCTGCGCGCCATCGCCCGCGAACCGGATTCCGCCGCCCTGCTGCTCCACGACCTCGCCCAGGGCTGCGCCGGCGAACCCCTGCTCACCCATGCCCTGCATGCGCTCACCACCCAGCTGCAGTCCATCGGCGACATGGAATGGCAGGCGCGCAACATTGCCAGCCAGCTCGTCCTGATCACCCAGGCCTGCCTGCTGCGCCGCCACGCCCCGGCCGAAGTCGCCGACACCTTCATCGCCAGCCGGTTCGCACGACCGGCCGGACAGGTGCCGGGCCTGCTGGGGGACGCCGCAGTCGCGGAGAAGCTGCTGGCGCGGTCTTGGAGGGGATGATGCCGGGCGGAGCTATCCGCATGGCGTGCCCGCCCCCCTGCCTGGCCCGCTAGCAACGATAACGCCCGGCACATCGCCGGGCGTCGTCGATATGCGATAGCGAAGACGCCTGAACGCTCCGCCGGGCGAGGCTCACTCCACCGTTACGGATTTGGCCAGGTTGCGCGGCTTGTCGACATCCGTCCCCTTCACCAGCGCCGCGTGATACGACAGCAGCTGCAGCGGGATGACGTGCAGCACAGGGGAGAGCATGCCGTAGTGCTCCGGCATGTGCAGGATGTGCACGCCCTCGGATTCCGGGATCTCGCTGCCGGCGTCGGCGAACACGTAGAGTTCGCCGCCGCGCGCGCGCACTTCCTGCAGGTTGGACTTGAGCTTCTCCAGCAGCTCGTCGGCCGGGGCGACGGCGATCACCGGCATGTCGCGGTCGACCAGCGCCAGCGGGCCGTGCTTGAGTTCGCCGGCGGCGTAGGCTTCGGCGTGAATGTAGGAGATCTCCTTCAGCTTGAGCGCGCCTTCCATGGCGATCGGCCAGTGGCGGCCGCGGCCGAGGAAGAGCGCGTGCTGCTTGGCGGCGAAGCGCTGCGCCCAGCGTTCGATCTCCGGTTCGAGTTCCAGCACCTTCTGCACAGCCACCGGCAGGTGGCGCAGGCCCTGCAGGTGGCGCGCCTCGTCCTCGGCCGACAGGCGGCCGGCGAGCTTGGCGAGCGTGAGGGTGAGCAGCGCGAGCGCGGCGAGCTGGGTGGTGAAGGCCTTGGTGGAGGCCACGCCGATCTCCGGGCCGGCGCGGGTGATGAAGCGCAGGCTGGCTTCGCGCACGATGGCGGATTCGGGCACGTTGCAGATCGCCAGCGTGCGGCTCATGCCGAGCGCGGTGGCGTGCTTGAGCGCGGCCAGGGTGTCGGCGGTCTCGCCCGACTGGGAGATGACCACCACCAGGGTGTCGGGGTCGGGCACGGACTCGCGGTAGCGGTACTCGCTGGCGATTTCCACCGCGCAGGGCAGCCTGGCGACCGATTCCAGCCAGTAACGCGCGACCAGGCCGGCGTGATAGCTGGTGCCGCAGGCGATGACCAGCACGCGCTTCACCCCGGCGAACACTTCCGGCGCACGGGCGCCAAAGAGTTGCGCCGCCACCGAGCCGCCGCCGGCGATGGTTTCCAGCGTGTTGGCCAGCGCCTGGGGCTGCTCGAAGATTTCCTTCTGCATGTAGTGGCGGAACTGGCCCAGCTCCACCGCGTCGGCCGACAGGCTGGACACGTGGACCTCGCGCTCCACCGCGCTGCCGTCCGGGCGCACGATGCGGTAGCCGGCCAGGCGCAGTTCGGCCACGTCGCCGTCTTCCAGGTAGACCACCTTGCGGGTGACCTGCAGCAGCGCGGCGGTATCGGAGGCGGCGTACATGCCCTCCTCGCCCACGCCGAGCAGCAGCGGTGCGCCACTGCGCGCGACCACCAGGCGATCCGGCTCGGCCTCGGCGACCACGCCGATGGCGTAGGCACCGGAGAGCTCGTTGGAGGCCTGGCGCACGGCGTCGAACAGGTCTGCGCCGGCGGTGAGCTTGCTGTGGATCAGGTGGGCGATCGCTTCGGTGTCGGTGTCGGACTCGAACACGTAGCCATTGGCCTGCAGCGCGCCCTTGATGGCCTCGAAGTTCTCGATGATGCCGTTATGCACCACCGCCAGCCCGCCGGAGATGTGCGGATGGGCGTTGCGCTCGGAGGGCACGCCGTGGGTGGCCCAGCGGGTGTGGGCGATGCCGATGCGGGCGCTGGCGCCGTCGCCGGCAGCAAGCGCGGCGAGGTCGGCCACCCGGCCGGCCGAGCGCAGCCGGCGCAGGCGGCCGTCGGCGATGACCGCCAGGCCGGCGGAATCGTAGCCGCGGTACTCGAGCTTGCGCAGGCCTTCGAGCAGGACCGGCACGATGTCGGCGGTGGAGATGGCAGTGACGATGCCGCACATGGTCAGGCTCCTTGCTTGTTCTTGACCGGCCGCTGCCAGCCGGCGAGGCTTACTTGCTTGGCGCGCGACACGGTGAGCTGCCCGGCCGGCGCGTCCTTGGTGAGGGTGGTGCCGGCGCCCAGGGTGGCGCCGCGGCCGACCCGCACCGGGGCGACGAGCTGGGTATCGGAGCCGATGAAGACCTCGTCCTCAATCACCGTGCGGTACTTGTTGGCGCCGTCGTAGTTGCAGGTGATGGTGCCGGCGCCGATGTTCACCCGGCTGCCGACGTCGGCGTCGCCCACGTAGGCCAGGTGGTTGGCCTTGGAATGGTCGGCGATGCGGCTGTTCTTCACTTCGACGAAGTTGCCCAGGTGCACGTCCGCGCCCAGCTCGGTGCCCGGGCGGGTGCGCGCGTAGGGGCCGATCACGCAGGCTTCGCCCATGCGGGTGGATTCGACGTGGGAGAAGGGCGCGATGCGGCTGCCCTGCCCGATGACCGCATCGCGGATCACGCAGTTGGCACCGATGCGCACGCCGTCGGCCAGTTCAACGCGGCCTTCGAAGACGCAATTGACGTCGATCTCGACGTCGCGCCCGCAGACCAGTTCGCCGCGCACGTCGAGGCGGGCCGGGTCGATCAGGGTGACGCCCTCGTCCATCAGGCGGTCGGCGATGTTGCGCTGATGGAGGCGTTCGAGCTCGGCAAGCTGCGGCTTGCTGTTCACGCCCAGGGTCTCCCAGACGGCGTCCGGCTGCTCGGTGACCACCTCGACGCCGTCGGCCACCGCCAGGCCGATGATGTCGGTGAGGTAGTACTCGCCCTGGGCGTTGGCGTTGCCGATACGCCCGAGCCAGTCGCGCAGGCGGGCGACCGGAGCGACCAGGATGCCGGTGTTGACCTCGCGCACTTCGCGCTCGGCGGCGCTGGCATCCTTCTGTTCGACGATGCGGGTGACACGCCCGTCGGCGTCGCGCAGGATGCGGCCATAGCCGGTGGGGTCGTCAAGCTCGACGGTGAGCAGCGCGAGACGCGTCTCGCCTGCCGCAGCGCACAGCCGGCGCAGCGTGGCGGCGCCGATCAGCGGTACGTCACCATAGAGCACCAGCGCGGTGTCGCCGTCGGTAAGCTGCGGCAGCGCCTGCTGCACCGCGTGGCCGGTGCCGAGCTGCTCGGCCTGCAGCGCCCAGGCGAGGTCGGGGGCGTCGAGCCGTTCGCGCACGGTTTCGCCGCCGTGGCCGTACACCACGCAGATGCGCGCGGCCTGCAGGCTGCGCGCGGTATCGAGCACGTGCGCCAGCAGCGGGCGCCCGGCGATCGGCTGCAGCACCTTGGGCAGCGCGGAACGCATGCGCTTGCCCTGCCCGGCGGCAAGAACGACCACTTCCATGAGAACTCCGGGGACGTCGGGGAAACGGCGGCGATTCTAACATCGCCCCCTCCGGCACCGGCGCGGACGTGTTACACGAAGTTCATGTTGCACTGCACACATTCGTTGACCATTGTCTAATGATGGTCATTGATCGTGGTTAGAATCGTCCTGTCGCAACGCTTACAGATAGCCGGAGCCCCCATGGAGCACGCAGTCCAGCAGTTCATCCAGAACCGTACCTTCGACGAGATCCAGGTGGGCGATTTCGCCCAGCTGGTCCGCACCCTCAAGCCCGAGGACATCCACCTGTTCGCGGTGATGTCCGGTGACGTCAATCCCACCCACGTCGATCCCGAGTTCGCCCGCTCCAGCCAGTTCCGCGAGGTGGTCGGCCACAGCATGTGGGGCAGCACGCTGATCTCCACCGTGCTCGGCACCGAGTTCCCCGGCCCGGGCACCGTATACGTGTCGCAAGGCCTCAACTTCTGGCGGCCGATCACCATCGGCGACACGCTGACCATCACCGTGACCTGCCACGAGAAGTACGAGCACAACCACCACATCGTGTTCGACTGCCTGGCGGTGAACCAGGACGGGCTCAAGGTGATCGACGGCACCGCCGAGGTGCTGGCGCCCACCGAGAAGATCAAGCGCACGCGGGTGAATCTGCCCGAGGTGCACATCTCCGATCGCGAGCTGCGCTACAGCCATCTGCTGTCGGTGAGTTCGGGCCTGTCGCCGATTCCGATCGCGGTGGCCCACCCGTGCGACGCCGAATCCCTGCGCGGCCCCATCCAGGCCGCACGTGCCGGGCTGGTCGAGCCCATCCTGGTCGGCCCGGAAGCCAAGATCCGCGCGGTAGCCGAAGAGCACGACATCGACATCCGCGGTTTCCGCATCGTCGATGTGCCGCACAGCCATGCCGCGGCCGAGGCCGCCGTGGCGCTGTGCCGCGACGGCGGCGCTGAGGCGCTGATGAAGGGTTCGCTGCACACCGACGAACTGATGAGCGCGGTGATCTCCAAGGAAGGCGGCCTGCGCACCGCGCGTCGCATCAGCCATGTGTTCCTGGCCGACGTGCCCACCTACCCACATCCGCTGATGATCACCGACGCGGCGATCAACATCGAGCCCTCGCTGGAAACCAAGGTCGACATCATCCAGAACGCCATCGACCTGGCCCACGTGCTCGGCCTGGCCGAACCCAAGGTGGCCATCCTGTCGGCAGTGGAGACCGTCACGCCCAAGATCCGCTCCACCATCGAGGCGGCCGCGCTGTGCAAGATGGCCGACCGTGGCCAGATCAAGGGCGGCCTGCTCGACGGCCCGCTGGCCTTCGACAACGCGGTGTCGCTGGTCGCCGCCAAGACCAAGGGCATCCGCTCCGCAGTCGCCGGCAACGCCGACATCCTGGTGGTGCCGGATCTGGAGTCCGGCAACATGGTCGCGAAGCAGCTCGAATACCTGGCCGATGCACTGATGGCCGGCGTGGTGCTGGGCGCGCGCGTGCCCATCGTGCTGACCAGCCGCGCCGACACCGCTGAGACGCGCGCGGCATCCTGCGCCATCGTCCAGCTGATGGCCCACCGCAAGCGGGAGGCCATGCTCGGATGAAGGCCATCCTCGTTCTCAACGCCGGATCGAGCAGCCTGAAGTTCGCGCTGTTCGCCACCGAGCCGGCCCTGGCCGAGCAGCCGGCGCTGGCCGGGCAGATCGAAGGCATCGGCGCCACGCCTGAACTGTCCGCCCGCGACGCCGCCGGCAAGCGCTACCAGGAGCCGGTGACCACCACCGGCGAGCAGGCCGAACAGCATCGCGACGCGCTCACCCATCTGTTCCGCTGGCTGGCCGCGCACAACCCGGACCTGGAGATCGTCGCCGCCGGCCATCGCGTGGTGCATGGCGGCGAACGCTACAGCGCCCCGGTGCGCCTGAGCGAGGCGGTGCTGCGCGAACTCGACGAGTTCGTGCCGCTCGCCCCGCTGCACCAGCCGCACAACCTGCGTGCGGTACGCGCGGTGGCGGCGCTGCTGCCCGAGATCCCGCAGGTGGGCTGCTTCGACACCGCCTTCCACCGCACCCAGCCGGCGCTCGCTCAGGCCTTCGCGCTGCCGCGCGCGATCAGCGCCGAAGGCGTCAAACGCTACGGCTTCCACGGGCTGTCCTACGACTACGTCGCCCGCCAGCTGCCCGAGGTGGTCGGCGAGCGCGCCAGCGGCGCGGTGGTGATTGCCCATCTGGGCAACGGTGCGTCGATGTGCGCGCTGCGCGACGGCAAGAGCGTGGCCTCGACCATGGGCTTCACCGCGGTCGAGGGCCTGATGATGGGCACCCGCACCGGCAGCCTGGACCCCGGCGTTCTGCTCTACCTGATGGAGCAGAAGGGCATGGACGCCAAGGCGCTGACCAAGCTGCTCTACAAGGAATCCGGCCTGCTGGGCGTGTCCGGCATCAGCCAGGACATGCGCACCCTGCTCGCCTCGCCGGCCCCGGAGGCCAAGGAGGCGGTGGATCTGTTCTGCTACCGCATCGCGCGCGAGCTCGGTTCGCTGGCCGCGGCGGCCGGCGGTCTCGATGCGCTGGTGTTCACCGGCGGCATCGGCGAGCACGCCGCGCCCGTGCGCGCCAAGGTGGCCGAGATGGCCGCCTGGCTGGGCGTGGACATCGACGTCTCAGCCAACGATGCGCAACAACTGCGCATCGACAGCGCCGACAGCCGGGTAGCCGTGGCAGTGGTGCCGACCAACGAGGAAGGCATGATCGCGCGCTATACGATGGAGCTGCTCGGTCGCTGAAGCTCCATGAAACCGGCCGCGGCCCCCGCCGCGGCCGACGTTCGGCTCAGACCAGCGCGTCCCACAACAGCTTGATGCCCGACAGGCCCAGCGCCGCGGTGGAGAACAGGTAGAAGGGGCGCTCAGGGATACGCTTGAGCAGATGCATGCCCAGCCAGACGCCGAGCGGCACCAGCGGCAGCAGCACGGCCGACATCAGCAGAGTGTCGGTGCGGAACAGCCCGAGGCCGAGGTAGAAGGGCAGCTTGGCCAGGTTGATCGCCGCGAAGAAGAACACCGTGGTGGCGACGAAGCGCTCGCGCGGCAGGCCGCGCCCCAGCAGGTAGATCAGCAAGGGCGGCCCGCCCGCATGCGCCAGCGTGCTGGTGAAGCCCGCGCCCGCGCCGCACAGCCAGGCCCAGGCGGGCGATGGCGCAGGGCTGCCCTCGCCGCTCACGCTTACCCGCCGGAACAGCAGGCGGTGGGCGGCAAACGCCACCGAGATCGCCCCGAGCACGCCGACCACCACGCGGTCCGGCATGACGCCGAAGGCCAGCGTACCCAGGCCGATGCCCAGCAGCGCGGCCGGGATCAGCATGCGCAGCTCGCTCCAGGCCGCCTTGCCACGCCACGCGCGGATACCGACGAAGTCCATCGCGATCAGAATCGGCAGCACCACCGCCACCGCATCGCGCGGCGAGATCCACATCGCCATGAAGGGCACCGCCAGTCCGCCGAGCGCGCCGCCAAGGCCGGACTTGGAGATGCCGGTGAGCAGGATGGCAATCGCGGTAACGATCCAGCCTGCGAGGTCGAGTCCCACGATAGTCCTCAGCTTCGGAAAAAACGAAGGCGACCCGCAGGCCGCCTTCGCTATCGCCTCAATCCGGCAGGCTCAGCGCGGCAGCACGCTCTCGCCCATCAGGAAGGCATCGACCTCGCGGGCGCACTGACGGCCTTCACGAATCGCCCACACCACCAGCGATTGCCCGCGACGCACGTCACCGGCGGCATACACGCCGGCCACGTTGGTGGCGTAGCAGCCCTCGCCGTCGGTGGTCGCCTTGGCATTGCCGCGGGCGTCCTTCTCCACGCCGAAGCCTTCCAGCACGCCACCCACCGGGTTGGTGAAACCCATGGCGAACAGCACCAGGTCGGCCTTGAGCTCGAACTCGGAACCCGGCACCTCGCTCATCTTGCCGTCCTTCCACTCCAGGCGGACGACCTTGAGCGCCTTGACCTGGCCGTTCTCACCGATGAACTCCTTGGTGGCAACGGCGAAATCGCGCTCGCAGCCTTCCTGGTGCGAGGTGGAGGTGCGCAGCTTGATCGGCCAGTAGGGCCAGGTCAGCGCCTTGTTCTCCTGCTCCGGCGGCATGGGCATGAGCTCGAGCTGGGTGACCGACAGCGCGCCGTGACGGTTGGAGGTACCGACGCAGTCCGAACCGGTGTCGCCACCGCCGATCACCACCACATGCTTGCCCTTGGCGGAGATCGGGTTGGCCGCACCACCGGCGACTTGCTTGTTCTGCGGGATGAGGAACTCCAGCGCGAAATGCACGCCGGCGAGCTCACGCCCCGGCACCGGCAGGTCGCGCGGCACTTCCGCGCCGCCGGCCAGGATGACCGCGTCGAAGGACTTCTTCAGCTCCTCGGCGGAGACCACTTCCGTGGCGTCGTTGATGATGCCTGCCGGAACTTCCTTGGCGCCCACCAGCACGCCGGTGCGGAAAGTCACACCCTCGGCCTCCATCTGCTCGACGCGGCGGTCGATCAGGTGCTTCTCCATCTTGAAGTCGGGGATGCCGTAGCGCAGGAGGCCGCCGACGCGGTCGTTCTTCTCGAACACGGTCACGTCATGGCCGGCGCGCGCCAGCTGCTGCGCGGCGGCCAGGCCCGCGGGGCCGGAGCCGACCACGGCAACCTTCTTGCCGGTCTTGGCCGCCGGCGGCTGGGGCTGGACCCAGCCCTGCTCCCAGGCCTTGTCGATGATCGCGCGCTCGATCGACTTGATGCCGACCGGATCAACGTTGATGCCGAGGGTGCACGCCGCCTCACAGGGCGCCGGGCAGATGCGGCCGGTGAACTCCGGGAAGTTGTTGGTGGAGTGCAGCACCTGGATGGCGTTCTGCCAGTCGCCGCGGTACACCAGGTCGTTCCAGTCCGGAATGATGTTGTTCACCGGGCAGCCGTTGTTGCAGAACGGAATGCCGCAGTCCATGCAGCGCGCGCCCTGCACCGCGGCCTGCTCGTCATTGAGGCGGACGGTGAACTCGCGGTAGTCCTTGACCCGCTCGGCCGCGGGCTTGTATGCCTCGGAGAGGCGCTGGTGTTCGAGGAATCCGGTGGGCTTGCCCATCTCAAGCGGCCTCCAGTTGCTGTTGCTTTTGCGCGGCCATCTCGGCCAGCGCGCGACGGTATTCATGCGGGAAGACCTTGACGAAGCGGCCGCGCCAGGTGGCCCAGTCGTCGAGGATCATGCGTGCGCGCGGACTGCCGGTGAAGCGGGCATGGCGCTCGATCAGGCCCTTGAGGATCAGCTCGTCGCCCATGGTCAGGTGGTCGATGTCCACCCGGCCGTGGGACTCGAGATCGTCGCCCGATTCGGAACCCTTGCGGGCTTCGAACTCGTCGGGCAGCGGCTCGAGCGCGACCTGCGCCATGTTGCAGCGCTGCTCGAAGCTGCCGTCCTCGTCCAGCACGTAGGCCACGCCGCCGGACATGCCCGCGGCGAAGTTGCGGCCGGTCTGGCCGAGCACCACCACGGTGCCGCCGGTCATGTACTCGCAGCCGTGGTCGCCCACGCCTTCCACCACCGCGGTGGCGCCGGAGTTGCGCACCGCGAAGCGCTCGCCGCCCACGCCGGCGAAGTACACCTCGCCCTCGGTGGCGCCGTACAGCACGGTGTTGCCGACGATGATGTTGTCGGCGGTGGTGCCGCGGAACTCGGCCTGCGGACGCACGACGATACGGCCGCCGGAGAGGCCCTTGCCGACGTAGTCGTTACCTTCGCCGACCAGCTCCATGGTCACGCCACGCGCCAGGAAGGCGCCAAAGGCCTGACCGGCGGTACCGTTCAGCTTGACGTGGATGGTGTCGGCCGGCAGGCCCGCATGGCCGTAGGCCTGTGCGACGCGACCGGAGAGCATGGCGCCCACGGTACGGTTGATGTTGCGCACCGGCAGGTCGATATGGACCTTCTCGCCTTTCTCCAGCGCCGGCCTGGCCAGCTCGATGAGCTGGTTGTCCAGCGCCTTGTCGAGACCGTGGTCCTGGTTCTCGGTGTGCAGGCGCGGCACGCTGGCCGGCACGTTGGGGCGGTAGAAGATGCGCGAGTAGTCGAGACCGCGAGCCTTCCAGTGCTCGATGCCCTTCTTCATGTCGAGCAGGTCGGCACGGCCGATCAGGTCGTCGAACTTGCGGATGCCCAGTTGGGCCATCAGCTCGCGCACTTCCTCGGCAACGAAGAAGAAGTAGTTCACCACATGCTCGGGCTGCCCCTGGAAGCGCGCGCGCAGCACCGGGTCCTGGGTGGCCACGCCCACCGGGCAGGTGTTGAGGTGGCACTTGCGCATCATGATGCAGCCTTCCACCACCAGCGGCGCGGTGGCGAAGCCGAATTCATCCGCGCCCAGCAGCGCGCCGATGACCACGTCGCGGCCGGTCTTCATCTGGCCGTCGACCTGCACGCGCACGCGGGAGCGCAGGCGGTTCAGCACCAGGGTCTGCTGGGTCTCGGCGAGGCCCAGTTCCCACGGCGAACCGGCGTGCTTGATCGAGCTCCACGGCGAAGCGCCGGTGCCGCCGTCGTGGCCGGCGATGACGATGTGGTCGGCCTTGGCCTTGGCCACGCCCGCGGCCACGGTGCCGACGCCGATCTCGGACACCAGCTTCACCGAGATGCTGGCGAGCGGATTGACGTTCTTCAGGTCATGGATGAGCTGCGCCAGATCCTCGATCGAGTAGATGTCGTGGTGCGGCGGGGGCGAGATCAGACCGACGCCCGGCACCGAGTGGCGCAGGAAGCCGATGTACTCGGACACCTTGTGGCCCGGCAGCTGGCCGCCTTCACCGGGCTTGGCGCCCTGGGCCATCTTGATCTGGATCTGGTCGGCATTGACCAGGTATTCGGCGGTAACGCCGAAGCGGCCGGAGGCCACCTGCTTGATGGCCGAACGCAGCGAGTCGCCGGCGGACAGTTCGATGTCGCGCTCGATACGGCCCTGGCCGATGATTTCCGACAGCTTCATCGCCTTGACGATGGGCTTGAAGCGCATCGGGTCCTCGCCGCCTTCGCCGGTGTTGGACTTGCCGCCGATGCGGTTCATCGCCACGGCCAGCGTGGTGTGCGCCTCGGTGGAGATGGAGCCCAGCGACATGGCACCGGTGGCGAAACGCTTGACGATCTCCTTGGCCGGCTCGACCTCGTCCAGCGGCACCGGGGGCGCGGCGGGCTTGATCTCGAACAGGCCGCGCAGCGTCATGTGGCGCTTGGTCTGGTCGTTGATCAGCTTGGCGTATTCCTTGTAGGTGTCGGCCTTGCCCGAGCGGGTGGCGTGCTGCAGCTTGGCGATCGCGTCCGGGGTCCACATGTGCTCGTCGCCGCGCACGCGGTAGGCGTAGTCGCCGCCGGCATCCAGCATGTTGGCGAGCACCGGATCGGGGCTGAAAGCCTTCTTGTGCAGGCGGATGGCCTCTTCCATGACCTCGAACACGCCCATGCCTTCGACCTGGCTGGTGGTGCCGGTGAAGTACTTGTCGAGCAGCGCCTGCTGCAGACCGACCGCTTCGAAGATCTGCGCGCCGGTGTAGGACATGTAGGTGGAGATGCCCATCTTGGACATCACCTTCATCAGTCCCTTGCCGACCGCTTTGACGAAGTGCTTGACGTACTTTTCGGCCGTTTCGGCATCGCCCGCGAGGGTCTGCAGGGTTTCCAGCGCCAGGTAGGGGTGCACCGCCTCGGCACCGTAGCCGGCGAGCACCGCGAAGTGGTGGATCTCACGCGCGGTGCCGGTCTCGACCACCAGGCCGGCGCGGGTGCGCAGGCCCTTGGTGACCAGGTGCTGGTGGATGGCGGAGAGCGCCAGCAGTGCCGGGATGGCAACGTTGTCGGCATCGACCTTGCGGTCGGACACCACCAGGATGTTGTAGCCCTGCAGCACCGCGTCTTCGGCTTCGGCGCACAGCGAGGCCAGGCGCGCTTCGACGCCTTCCTTGCCCCAGGCGGCCGGATAGCAGATGTCCAGTTCGGCCGAGCGGAACTTGTTGTGGGTGTAGCGCGCGATGTTGCGGATCTTCGCCATGTCGGCAAAATCCAGCACCGGCTGGGAGACTTCCAGACGGAACGGCGGGTTGATCTCGTTGATCTCGAGCAGGTTGGGACGCGGGCCGATGAAGGACACCAGCGACATCACCAGTTGCTCGCGGATCGGGTCGATCGGCGGGTTGGTGACCTGCGCGAAGAGCTGGCGGAAGTAGTTGTAGAGCGGCTTTTCCTTGCCGGACAGCACCGCCAGCGGCGAGTCGTTGCCCATCGAACCGGTGGCTTCCTCGCCGGCCTTGCCCATCGGCTCGAGGATGAACTTGATGTCTTCCTGGGTGAAGCCGAAGGCCTGCTGACGGTCGAGCAGGTTCGCCGCGCTTTCCGGTGCGGCCGCCTTGGCGGGCGCATCCAGACCGTCGAGCTTGATGTTGATGCGGCTCAGCCACTCGGAGTAAGGACGTGCGGTGGCCAGCGACTCCTTGAGCTCCTTGTCGTCGATGATGCGGCCCTGCTCCATGTCGATCAGGAACATCTTGCCCGGCTGCAGGCGCCACTTCTTGACGATCTTGCTGTCGGGAATCGGCAGCACGCCGGATTCGGAGGCCATCACCACGAGGTCATCGTCGGTGACCAGGTAGCGCGCCGGGCGCAGGCCGTTGCGGTCCAGCGTGGCGCCAATCTGGCGGCCGTCGGTGAACGCCACCGCGGCGGGGCCGTCCCACGGCTCCATCATCGCGGCGTGGTACTCGTAGAACGCACGGCGGCGCTCATCCATGTGGGTGTGCGACTCCCAGGCCTCGGGGATCATCATCATCACCGCGTGGGCCATGGAGTAGCCGCTCATCACCAGCAGCTCAAGCGCATTGTCGAAAGCGGCCGAGTCGGACTGGCCGGGGTAGATCAGCGGCCAGATCTTCTCGAGGTCGGCACCGAGCAGCGGCGAGGACACGCCCTTCTCGCGCGCGCGCATCCAGTTGTAGTTGCCGCGCAGGGTGTTGATCTCGCCGTTGTGCGCGATGTAGCGGAACGGGTGGGCGAGGTTCCACTTCGGGAAGGTGTTGGTCGAGAAGCGCTGGTGCACCAGCGACAGCGCCGAAGTGGCGCGCGGGTCGACCAGGTCGAGGTAGTACTCGCCAACCTGGTCGGCGAGCAGCAGGCCCTTGTAGTTCACGGTGCGCGCGGACATGGAGACCATGTAGAACTCCTGCCCGTGCTTCAGATGCAGCGCATTGATGGCGTTGGCCGCGCGGCGGCGCGCCACGTACAGCTTGCGCTCCAGCGCCTCGGTAACCATGATGTCCGGGCCGCGGCCGACGAAGACCTGGCGGATCACCGGCTCCTTGGCCTTCACGGTCGGGCTCATCGGCATGTCGCCGTTGACCGGCACGTCGCGCCAGCCCAGCACCACCTGGCCCTCGGCACGCACCGCGCGCTCGATCTCTTCTTCACAGGCCAGGCGCGAGGCCTGCTCCTTGGGCATGAACACCATGCCCACGCCGTATTCGCCGGCGTCCGGCAGGGTGACGCCCTGCTCCGCCATTTCCTCGCGATAGAGCTGGTCCGGGATCTGGATCAGGATGCCGGCACCGTCGCCCTGCAGCGGGTCCGCGCCCACCGCGCCGCGGTGATCCAGGTTTTTCAGGATTTCGAGGCCCTGCAGGATGATGTCGTGGGACTTCCGGCCCTTGATGTGGGCAATGAAGCCCACGCCACAGGCGTCGTGTTCGTTTGCCGGGTCGTACAAACCCTGCTTCTGGGGGAGATCCATCTCGTTCTTCCTCGAAACAACACGTTCGCCGGACGAATCCGGCACGAATCAGGCAGCTGCCAGCCGAAGCAATAAACGCACCAAAATAGTGCATCGCGCAAAAAAACGCCGGTCCTCGGGCACCGGCGGTTTTTGTTGTCGCGCACACAGGCGCCCGCATCTTACTTTTTGCAGAGCGGTCGACGAATATACCCCCCAGCCCTGCATCGTTCAAGATTTTTTTGCGCTGCGGCAAATCTATGATCGGTCAGTGGATTTCGCCCACCGCGAACAGGCGACGATGTTCCTTGATGGCGTAGCGGTCGGTCATGCCGGCGATATAGTCGGCAATGGCGCGCGGCTTGTCATCGCGCGCACGGACCTGATACTGCGGGGGCAGCAGGCGGGGGTCGGCCATGAAGGCACCGAACAGGTCGCCGATGATGCGCCGCGCCTTGTCGGTCATGCGCAGCACCTGATAGTGGTGGTAGAGACTGTCGCGCAGGAAGACCTTCAGCTCGTGCAGGCGCGGACTCAGCTCGTCCGAATAGGCCACCAGCCGCGGCGCGGCGCGGACCTCGGCAAGCGTCCGGACCTGCGCTGCGGCGATGTTTGCGCGGGTGCGGGCGATCAGGTCTAGCACCATCTGGTTGATCATCCGCCGGATGGTCTCGTGGATCAGCCTGCGCCCGCCCAGACCGGGCCAGGCACGCTCGACCTCGCGCCGGTTGTCGGCGAATACCGGCACCGCATCGAGTTGCTCCAGGGTGATCAAACCGGAACGCAGCCCGTCATCGACGTCGTGGTTGTTGTAGGCGATCTCGTCCGCAAGGTTGGCCAGTTGCGCTTCGAGCGAAGGCTGGGTGCCGTCCAGGAACCGCTGACCGAGCTCGCCGAGTTGCGCGGCGTTGGCGCGCGAGCAGTGCTTGAGAATGCCCTCACGGGTCTCGAAGCTGAGGTTCAGCCCGTCGAAGGCGGCGTAGTGCTCCTCGAGCAGATCGACGGTGCGCAGCGACTGCAGGTTGTGCTCGAAGCCACCATGCGCCTTCATGCAGGCGTTGAGCGCCTCCTGCCCGGCGTGACCGAAGGGAGTGTGACCGAGGTCGTGGGCCAGCGCGATCGCCTCGGCGAGATCCTCGTTGAGCCCGAGAATGCGGGCGATGCTGCGCGAGATCTGCGCCACCTCGATGCTGTGGGTGAGCCGGGTGCGGAAGAGGTCGCCTTCGTGATTGACGAAGACCTGGGTCTTGTACTCAAGACGCCGGAAGGCGGTGGAATGCACGATGCGATCGCGGTCGCGCTGGAACTCGCTGCGCTCGGCAGGCGGCGGTTCGGCATGCACACGCCCCCGGGAATGGCGCTCATCGACCGCGTAGGGCGCCAGCACACTCATGCGCAGCACGCCTCTATGGTGGCGGCAATCTGTTCGCTCGTGGCCGCGTCGCTCACCACCGAGCTGCCGAGCCCCTTGAGCAGCACCAGGCGCAGACGGCCATCCTCCACCTTTTTGTCATGAGCCATCAGATCGAGGTATCGCGCCGCGCCCAGCGCCGGCCCCTGCACAGGCAGCCCTGCGCGACGGAACAGCGCCACCGCCCGCTCGAACGCCGCCTCGTCCAGCCAGCCGAGCTTGCACGACAGGCGTGCAGCCATGATCGTACCTGCCGCCACGGCCTCGCCATGCAGCCATTCGCCATAGCCGAGCCCGGCTTCGATCGCGTGTCCGAAGGTATGTCCGAGATTGAGCAGGGCGCGCTCGCCGCGCTCGGTTTCGTCGGCGGCCACCACCTCGGCCTTGTTGCGACAGGAGCGCTCGATGGCGTAGGCGAGCGACGCGGGGTCGCGATCGAGGAGGCGTTCGAGGTTCGCTTCCAGCCATTCGAAGAAGGCGAGGTCGCGAATCAGGCCGTACTTGATGACCTCGGCCACTCCCGCCTTCAGTTCGCGCTCGGGCAGGGTGTCGAGCGTGGCCGTGTCCGCTATCACCAGCCGGGGCTGGTAGAAGGCGCCGATCATGTTTTTGCCCAGCGGGTGGTTGATGGCAGTCTTGCCACCCACCGAGGAATCGACCTGCGAGAGCAGCGTCGTCGGCACCTGGATGAATGGCATGCCGCGCTGATAGGTGGCCGCGGCGAACCCGGCCATGTCGCCCACCACCCCGCCCCCCAACGCGATCAGCGTGGTCGAGCGTTCGCAACGCGAAGTCAGCAAGGCATCGAATATCAGATTGAGCGTCTGCCAATCCTTGTACGCCTCGCCATCGGGCAGCACCACTGCAGCGGTGCGCACGCCATTCGCCTGCAGCCCCCGTTCAAGGCGCTCGAGATAGAGCGGTCCGACCCGGTCGTTGGTGACGATGGCCACCCGCGGGCTCTTGAGCCGGGCGAGGATCAGAGACGGGTCGTCGAGCAGGCCGCGTCCAATGTGAATGGGATAGCTGCGGTCGCCGAGCGCGACATCGAGGGTATGCATGGTCATTTCTCGCAGGTCTCGAGAGCTTTCTGGATCTGCCGCACCGTCCCGCCGGGGTTGCCCCGGCCGCCATCTACGATGATGTCGGCGATTTCTCGATATAGGGGATCGCGCTGGCGGTACAAGGTGGCAATGTGCTCGCGAGGGTTCGGCACCTGAAGCAGGGGCCGGTTGCGGTCATTGCGGGTCCGCTCCCATAGCACCTGCGGCGGTACGTTGAGGTATACGATCACACCGCGTTCCGCGAGCATGGCACGATTTGCGGGATCAAGTACCGCACCTCCGCCAGTAGCGATTACTACGCCTTTCACGCGGGTCAGTTCATCGATGACCTGGGTCTCGCGTCGACGAAAGCCCTCCTCCCCCTCGATCTCGAAAATGGTGGGAATCTTAACGCCGGTACGCGCTTCGATTTCGTGATCGCAGTCAACGAAGCGCATGTCGCAACGCCTCGCCAGTTCACGTCCGATGGTGGTTTTACCGGCGCCCATCATGCCGATCAGAACGATTCGATCCACGCAAATGTCGTACAGTTTGGAAGCACAGGGGCCGGAGATCCATCAATAAGATGGAACCCCAGCCCCTGTCTTGGCAGTAATGGATTGATCAGCGCAGCGTCAGTACGTCGCTTACGATACGCGGAGTAATGAACACGAGCAATTCACGGCGGCTGGTTTCGCGCTTCGTATTTCGGAACAGCGCACCGAGGACCGGAATCTCGCCGAGTACGGGGACGCGCCCGACGTTATTTGTCTCCGATTCTTCGTAGATTCCACCGATCACTACCGTTCCGCCGTTCTCGACCAAGACCTCGGTCTTCACATTCTTCGTATCGATCGCTGGCTCCAGGAAACCAGCCGGGAAAACGGGACTATCCTTGTTGACCTCGACCTGCAGTTGGAGCCGACCATCCGGCGTAATCATGGGCTTTACCTTCAAGGAAAGCACGGCCTTCTTGAACTCGACACTGGTTGCCCCGGAACTCGTTTCCTTGCGGTACGCAATCTCCGTCCCTTGCTCAATCGCGGCTTCGACCTGATTTGCAGTCAGCACTCTCGGACTCGAGACGATCTTGCCCCTGCCATCGGTTTCCAAAGCCGACAGTTCGAGATTCAGGAATCGTGTAGCCGCGCTATTGAACAGAGCGAGATTGAGTGTCGAGAACGACGCCACCGGAGTGGCTCCACCGCTCTGCGCGCCGGTCCCTGTCAGAGCTCCGCCCACGCCCGGTATTTGCCCCATACCAAGGCGGGTCCCACCACCAAGATTGACTGCTGCGTTGTCAGTGAAACTCATTCGCACCCCGAGATCGCGCACGAAATCCTTGTTCGCTTCGACGATACGGGCTTCAATCAAGACCTGTTTCGGTGCGAGGTCTATCTCACCAATCAATCGACGCAGATCCCCCAGGCGACTCGCAACATCCGTCACGAAGATCTTGTTGCTCCGGTCGTCCACCACCACGCTGCCGCGCTTGGAGAGGATTGTCTGATCCTTGCTCTTGAGGAAATCATAGATTTCCTTGGCCCGGTGGTAGTTGATCTGGAAGCTCTCGGTTTGCAGCGGCTCGAGGTCACCAATCTGCGCAAGCGCTTCGAGTTGCAGCTTCTCGCGGGTGGCCAACTCGTCACTTGGGGCGATCCAGATCACGTTGCCATTCTTGCGCATGTCCAGACCCTTCGACTGCAGGATGATGTCGAGCGCCTGATCCCAGGGCACATCCTTCAGCCGTAGCGTGAGGTTTCCGCTCACCGAATCACTGGTAATGATGTTGAAGTCAGTGAAATCGGCGATGACCTGCAGCACCGCCCTTACGTCAATGTTCTGGAAGTTGAGCGAAAGCCGCTCGCCCCCGTACTGGCCACGCGGAGTACCTTGCACCAGTTTGTTCGGATCTTCGGTGACACGCTTGACCTCGAGCACGAACATGTTGTCGCTTTGATAGGCGTTGTGCTCCCAGAGGCCCGAGGGCGTTACCACGAGACGAACATTGTCACCCTGCTGCTGCGCAGTGATGGCACTGACCGGCGTGCCGAAATCCACCACGTCGGAGCGGCGGCGAAGATGCTCGGGCAACGACGTCTTGATGAACTCCACGATCAGGTTCGGACCCTGCTTGCGGATGTCGATCGGCGTGTCCGGGCTCGACAACTCGACCATGACTCGCCCTTCGCCTTCCTTTCCTCTTCGGAAATTGACATCGCGGATGCTCTTGCTTGCCAGTGCCGCAGCAGAAGACGATGCCGCGAAGTTGGCGATGGGCTGCTCCGCCGTCGCCTGAACGACAGCCTCTTGCGGAATCGGACTGAGGGTGATGATCAGAGCGTTTCCGTCCAAACGGGTTTCGTACGGGGCCATGCGTGACAGATTCAGCACCAGACGCGTACGGTCCCCGGCCTGAACGATGTTCGCACTAACCAAGTCGCCGGCATTGATAGCCTGCGCGCTGCGTCCAAGCGCATTCGCTGTCGCCGGAAAGTCGAAGGCGATACGCGCGGGGTTTGCCACACTGAAACTCGCGGGCGCAGCGGCCAGCGGCTGTTGCATGGTCAGCTTGACGTAAACGGCCCCGCCTTGCTGCGCAACCTCCAGGTTTTCAATACTGTTGGCTGGCACCTGTGCCTGCTCGGCGGCATTCTGTGCATGTGCTACAGCCCAGTAGCCCGGCCCTGTGAAGATGGCTGCGAGCAGCAGCGTCGCGATTCTGCCTTTCATTTCCTACCCCCCTGCTGCTCCTGCAATAGCAGCGAACTGCTTCGTTCTGTCCAGTCGCCGTTCACGTCTTCGACGAGTTCGCGCAACGTCACTTCCGTTTCGGAAATCGCGGTCACTACACCGAAATCCTGACCCATATAGTTGCCGACCCGCACCTGATGAATGACATTGTCCACCTTGATGAGCGCCTCGGCCTGCTTGTTCTGCGTGATCACACCGACCATCGTCAGGGACTCGAGCGGATAGGCCTCGAGCGGCTCGCGGCGCCGATCCAGATCCGGCTTGATCCCACTCCCGCCTCCAGTCGCGGAGCGTTGTTCGGGCACGATGCGCTCGCTGCTGAACGGAGTCAGCAAGGCTTCGGCGTCATATTCGACGACGGGGAAAGGCTTGATCTCGGGCAGCGGTTTGACCGAGCCCCTCATTCCCTTGGCCTGCTGAGCCATCCACGCCTGGATGTTCTCTTCTTCGCTCGTGCACCCGCCGAGCATCACGACAGCCAACGCAATCACTGACGACGTGAGTTTCATTCGGCCCCTCATCTGCGTCCCCTGGGCTTCTTCTGCTCTGCCTGCCTGCGGGCAGCGAGCTCAGCCTCGTCGAGATAGCGATACGTCACCGCCTTGGCTTCGAGCTTCAAGCGCCCGTCCCGCGTCCCCTCTACGGCGATGTTGTTGAGCGTGACGATACGCGACATCTTGGCAACGTCACCGGCGAAGGCGCCCAGGTCGTGATAGCCGCCGAGCACGCGGATATCGATCGGCATTTCGGCGTAGAAATCCTTGACCACGTCCGAGCCGGGCTTGAATAGCTCGAACTGAAGGCCGCGCCCAAGACCGGCCTGGTTGATCTCGGCGAGCAGCGAGTCCATCTCGGCCCGGTTGGGCAACTGCCGCAGCAGGGCACCGAACTGCCGGTCGATCTCCTCCAACTGGCGCTTGTGCTCGTCGAGGTTCACCGCCTGGCGCTTCTTCGAAGTCCATTGCTCGCGCAAGGTGACCTCTTCGGCCTCACGCTGGCCGAGCGTCTCGATCTGCTCACGCCAATCGAACCACCATGCCGCCGCCACAGTGGCGACAAGCAGTCCGATGAACACAGCGACCTTCGGCGCGGTCGGCCACTGTCCCGGGTCATTCGTATCCAGCCCCTTGAAATCCTGAGCCAGGCGATTGAAGTCGATACCCTTCGCACCACGGTGGGTTCGATTCGGCTTCATCCCCGCACCTCCTTGCCGCCACCCTCTTCTTCCGCCTTCGGCTGTTCGATGGTGATATTGAGGGTGAACTCGCCGACACGGCGACCATCGACCGTTGCCGCCTTGATTTCGACCAGTTGGGGCTGGGTCAGGTAGGGCGACTCATCGAGCGCCCGCATCAAGTGGGAAACGCGCGCGTTCGACTGTGCGTAGCCGACCAGGGTGACACGCTTGGACGACTGCTTGATGGACTTGAGATAGATCCCCTCGGGAATCTGCTTGGCCGTTTCATTGAGCAAATGCACCGTTTGAGCACGATCGCTCTGCAGCGACTCGATCACCTGCTTGCGCGCCAACAAGGCGTCGATCTGCTCCCGCAGGCGCTTGATCTCGGCGATCTCCTTGTCGAGCTTGGCGATCTCCGTCTTGAATATCTGATTCTTGCGCTCCTGGCCCTCGATATAGCCGGCGATCACGGTGTGCACCACGAAGGCGATCGCCAGGCCCAGTACGATCATCAGCCCGGAAAGGACGTAGAACTGCTGGCGGCGTTCCTTCCGCTTGATCTCGCGGTGCGGCAACAGGTTGATACGGATCATGTGTCGAACCTCCGCATGGCCAGCCCGCACGCAACGATCATGGCCGGCGCGTCTGCCAGCAGAGCCTTCGGCCGTACCTGCGAAGACAGTGTCATGCCTTCGAACGGATTGGCGATAACCGTCGGGATCTGGGTTCGTCCACCGACCATGTCAGCCAGACCGGGCAACACCGCACACCCTCCGGCGAGGACGATGTGATCGACCTGGTTGTACTGCGTGGAAGTAAAGAAGAACTGCAGGGCCCGCGACACCTCGAGAGCGAGGCTGTCGAGGAAGGGGCGGAGAAGGTCGCCCTCATAGTCCTGCGGCAGGCTTCCGCTGCGCTTCGCTGCCTCCGCCTCCTCCACGCTCATCCCGTACTGGCGGGCGATGTCCTGGGTCAGTTGATTGCCGCCGAACGCCTGTTCCCGGCTGTAAATCTGCTGGCCGTTGCGCAACACGGTAACCGTCGTCACGCTTGCGCCGATACTGATCAGCGCAATGATCTTGTCGCGCCCCTGCTCGGGCAGGCGGCGGCTGATCAACTCGAAAGCCGACTGCGCAGCCAAGGAGTCGACATCCATGATGAGTGCCTTGAGACCGGCCGACTCGACCGCAGCCACGCGATCCTCGACCTTCTCCTTGCGCGAGGCGGCGATCAGCACCTCGACCTCGTCGGGGCTGTCGCCCAGTGGCCCGATGACCTGGAAATCCAGGTTCACCTCATCGAGCGCGAACGGAATGTACTGGTTCGCCTCCGACTCGACCTGAACTTCCATCTCCTGCTCGCGCAATCCCGCGGGCAGGATGATCTTCTTGGTAATGACCGCGGAGGCTGGAAGCGCGACGGCGACATTCTTCAGCCCCGCGCCCATGCGGCGAACCGCACGTCGGACCGACTCGCCTACCGCTTCCAGGTTGGCGATGTTGCCATCGACCACCGCATCACGGGGCATGGGCTCGATCGCATAGCGCTCGACCCGGAACCCCTCCTTTTCGGAGCCCGACAACTCGACCAGCTTGACCGATGAAGATGAAATATCCAGACCGGCCAACTGTCGCGCTTTAGGACTGAACATCGCGAAGTCGATCACAAAGAAAGTCCTTAAATTTCTTTATGTTAGGCTTACTTGCTGAATAAGCTTCTGAGATCCTAGCAACAACATTGTCAAGTGTAAAGCAACATCCCTTGACAAACCGGAGTGGAGCACCCCTTTGCGCGCCCGTATAATCGCGCCCTCGAACCTCCGGACGGACTGCCAATGCGCTGGGTCCTTTACCCCCTGGCCTTCATCCTCGTACTGATCGTCATCGGCCTCGCCACCCTCGCTGCAGCCGCCACGCTGGCGTGGCCGAACCTGCCGTCGCTGGAAACGCTCACCGACTACCGCCCCAGAATCCCGCTCCGAGTATACACGGCGGACGGCCACCTGCTTGGCGAGTTCGGCGAGGAGCGCCGCTCGGTCGTACGCATCGGCGAGGTGCCTGCAGTGCTCAAGCAGGCGATCCTCGCCGCCGAGGACGAGCGCTTCTACGAGCACCCCGGCATCGATCCCATCGGCATTCTACGTGCCGCATTGGCCAACCTGACCTCCGGCGGGCGCGGACAGGGCGCGTCCACCATCACCATGCAGGTGGCGCGCAATTTCTTCCTGACCCGGGAAAAGACGTACAACCGCAAGCTGTACGAAATCCTGCTCGCGCTGAAGATCGAGCAGAATCTCAGCAAGGATCAGATCCTTGAGCTGTACATCAACCAGATCTATCTCGGCCAGCGAGCCTACGGCTTCTCGGCTGCGGCGCGGACCTATTTCGGCAAGCCCCTCGGGCAGGTCACGCTGGCCGAGGCCGCAGTGCTCGCCGGGCTGCCCAAGGCCCCGTCCGCTTACAACCCGGTGGTCAACCCGGCTCGCGCGGACCTGCGCAAACAGTATGTGCTGCGCCGCATGCTGGAGGCCGGATTCATCGACCAGACAGCATATCGCGCCGCGGCCGACACGCCGCTTCAGACCGCGCGACCACAACGCGGCGACAGTGTGGCCCAGGGCGACTACGTCGCCGAGATGGCCCGCCAGATTGCCGTCGAACAGTTCGGCGAGGAGGCCTACCATCTCGGCATCCGCATCATCACCACGGTGAGGCGCGAAGACCAGATGGCGGCGCGGCGCGCCCTGCAGGACGGGGTGCTGGCCTACGACCGGCGTCGCGGCTATCGCGGCCCGGAGACTTTCACCGACCTCAATGGCATCGACAAGACCAAGGGCGAGCAGCTCGACGAGCTGCTGTCGGACGTCGATGACGTCGGCGACCTGCTCGCCGCGGTGGTGCTGGAGGCCTCGCCCAAGGCGGTGCGGGTATATCGCCGCGGACAGACGCTGACCATCGAAGGCAAGGGCCTGCGCTTTGCCGCCCCGATGCTGGCCGCCAATGCGCCGCAGGCGCGGCGCATCCGTCCCGGCGCGATCATCCGCATCAGGGAGAACGGCGACCAGGGCTGGGAGATCCTGCAACTGCCCGAGGTCCAGGCGGCGCTCGTCTCCCTCGACGCCAAGACCGGTGCGGTGCGGGCGCTGGTCGGCGGCTTCGACTTCAACCGCAACAAGTACAACCACGTTACCCAGGCGCTGCGCCAGCCCGGCTCCAGCTTCAAGCCCTTCATCTTTTCCGCCGCGCTGGAACGAGGCTTTTCGCCCAGCAGCCTGGTCGAGGACGAACCCCTGTTCTTCCCCGCCGGCGTCACCGGCTCGCAGGACTGGACGCCGCGCAACTACGACGGCAAGTTCGACGGCCTGATGACCGTGCGCGACGCGCTGGCGCGCTCGAAGAACATGGTGTCGATCCGCATGCTGCAGTCGATCACGCCGCAGTACGCGCAGGACTACATCACCCGCTTCGGATTCGAGGCGGCCAAGCATCCGCCCTATCTCACGCTCGCGCTGGGCGCCGGCAGCGCGACGCCGTGGGAGATGGCCTCGGCCTACGCGGTGTTCGCAAACGGCGGCTACCGGGTGGAGCCCTACGTGGTCTCGCAGATCATCGATGGCGAAGGCAATGTGGTGGCAAAGGTCGATCCCCCGGTGGCCGGCCAGAGCGCCCCGAGGGTGATCGACCCGCGCAATGCCTGGTTGATGGATTCGATGATGCAGGACGTCGTGCAGCGCGGCACCGCAACCCGCGCGCGCGCGCTCAAGCGCGGCGACCTTGCCGGCAAGACCGGCACCACCAACGACTACGTGGACGCCTGGTTCTGCGGCTACAACCCCGACCTGGTCGCGGTGACCTGGCTCGGACACAGCCAGCCGCGCAACCTCGGACGCGGCGAAACCGGCGGTTCTGCCGCGCTGCCGATCTGGGTGGACTACATGCGTACCGCGCTCAAGGACATCCCGGAGCAGCCCCGGCCGCGCCCGGACGGACTGCTGGAGATCCACCTGCCCGACAGCACCCGCGCCGAATTCGTCTACCGCGAGAACATGCCGCCCGAGCCGCCGGTTTATCCGTCGCTGCCGTTCGACCTGTCTCCGGCCACCGAATCGCCCGAGGAAGCGCTGCCGCCGGTGCCGCCCGCGCCGCCGCCAAGCGCACCGGTCGCGCCGGCACCCGTCGTCGAACGCTCCTTCGGTTCGCCCTGATCAGCGGGTCGGGCGCAGGCTGACCGCCTCGCCGGCCTGCTCGCCGACCACCCGCGACAGCAGCTCGTAGAGTTCAGCGCCGTCGCGGCCGGCGATCCAGCGCCCGTCCTGGGGGCGAAAGTGGAAGCCGCCCGAGCGGGCCGCCACCCAGATCTCGCGCGCCGCGCTATGGCGGTTGATGACGATCTTGCTGCCGTCCTCGAACTCCACTTCGAGAATGCCGCCGGGCCGGGCATCGACATCGATCTCCGCCCCGCAGGCCTCCAGCGCCGCCTCGATGCGGGTCAGTTCCGCCTCGGCGAGTGCATTGAACATCGACTCTTCCATGCTGCCTCCTTCTGTTAGCATTCCCGTCTTTTAGCGGCCCGACGGCCTTACAGCCATGCGCAACACGACTCTTCTCGCAGCGCTCGCCAGCACGCTCATCCTCTCCGCCTGCGGCATCAAGGGCTCGCTCTACCTGCCCGAGCCACCGGCCGCGCCGGCTGCGGGCGCCGATCATAGCAAAGACGACCCCAAGCAGGCGCCGACCCAATGAAGCAAGAATTCCCCGTTCCCACCCTGTCGCGCGACGAGCGCGGACTGCGTCTGGAAGGCGTGGCGCTGGCTGACATTGCCGCCGCACACGGCACCCCGACCTATGTGTACTCGCTGGCTGCGCTGAGCGCTGCCTTCGAAGCCTATCGCGACGCGCTCGCCGGCCGTCCGGCGCTGGTGTGTTACGCGGTCAAGGCCAACTCCAACCTCGGCGTGCTGTCGGCCTTCGCCCGCCTGGGCGCAGGCTTCGACATCGTCTCCGGCGGCGAACTGGCGCGCGTGCTGGCAGCCGGCGGGAATGCGGCGCGGGTGGTGTTCTCCGGTGTAGGCAAGAGCGAGGCCGAAATGCGCCAGGCGCTGGATGCCGGCATCCGCTGCTTCAACGTCGAATCCGCCGCCGAACTGGACCGGCTGTCCGCGGTCGCGCAGCAGATGGGCAAGGTCGCGCCGATCGCCCTGCGCGTCAACCCGGACGTCGACCCCAAGACCCATCCCTACATCTCCACCGGCCTGCGCAGCAACAAGTTCGGCGTGGCCTTCGACGAAGCGCTCACGCTGTATCGCCGCGCCGCCGCCCTGCCAGGGCTGCGGGTGGCCGGCATCGGCTGCCACATCGGCTCGCAGCTGCTCGACGGCGCCCCGGTGGTGGAAGCCGCCGAGAAGGTACTCGGCCTGGTCGACCGCCTGGCGGCGGAAGGCATCGTGCTCGAGCACATCGATCTGGGCGGCGGCCTGGGCATCCGCTACCGCGACGAGAACCCGCCGGCGGTGGCCGAATACCTCGCCCCGCTGCTGTCGCTGCTCGAAGGCCGGCGCGAGGAACTGCTGCTCGAACCCGGGCGCTCGCTGGTCGGCAACGCCGGCCTGCTGCTGACCCGCATCGAGTACCTGAAGCCGGGCGTGGAAAAGAACTTCGCCGTGGTGGATGCGGCGATGAACGATCTCGCCCGTCCGGCGCTCTACGACGCCTGGCACGACGTGGTCGAGGTCGCGCCGCGCGCGGCGGCGTCGCGGCCTTATGAAATCGTCGGCCCGATCTGCGAGAGCGGCGACTTCCTCGCCCACGACCGCGAACTGGCGGTCGAACCCGGCGACCTGCTGGCCCTGCTGTCGGCCGGCGCCTACGGCATGGCGATGAGTTCCAACTACAACACCCGCCCGCGGGCCGCGGAGCTGATCGTCGATGGCGAGCGCGTCCATCTGGCGCGCGCGCGCGAGGCGGTCGAGCAGCTGTACGCCGGCGAACGCCCGCTGGACTGAGCCCGCCCCCCCTCCCCGGCCGAAAGGCCGGGGCCGTCGCTCAGGGCTCCCCTGCTCCGCGCTCCGCTTCCTCGATCAACGCACGGCCGAAGGCCTTCCATACCGGCCCGCCGTGAGTATGCACGCCGAACTCGGCGCTCTGCTTCATCGTCCTGAGCATCAGCTCGGCCAGCGCGAACAGTTCGGCGCGTGCACGCCGCTGGCGGTCCGGGCTGCGCAGTGCCTCCAGGTTGCACGCCGGATCGCAATCCAGCGCCTCGCGCGCCAGGGCCCGCACTGCCGCCGCGTCGTCCCAGTCTATCCCCAGCGCGATGCCGCGCCGGATGATCTCGCGCTCCAACTCCTGGGCGTCACGGTCGAAATGGCCAAAACCGCTCATCGCCCGCCCAACTCCTCCAGACAGCGCAGCAGTGCCTGCTCCCAGTGCGGCAGGCGCAGGCCGAAGCGCGCCGCCAGCGCCTGCTGGTCAAGGCGGGAATTCGATGGCCGGGCGGCCGGCGTCGGGTAATCGGCGCTACCGATAGGCACCACTTCCGCCACCTTCAGCACCCGGTCCGGCAGCACCCGGCGCGCGTGCGCGAAAATCGCCTCGGCAAAGCCGTGCCAGCTGGTCTCGCCGCCTCCGGCCATGTGGAACAGCCCGGAGCGGAAGTTGCCGGCGGCGCGCTCGCGGCAGGCCTGGGCGACGGCCTGGGCGCTGGCATCCGCGATGTTGCGCGCCCAGGTCGGCGCACCGAACTGATCGGCGACCACGCGCAGCACCTCGCGCTCGGCACCCAGGCGCAGCATGGTGAGCAGGAAGTTGGCCCCGCGCGCCGCATACACCCAGGTGGTGCGGAAGATCAGGTAGTCGCAGCCGGCGGCCGCCACCGCCTGCTCGCCGGCAAGCTTGCCGCGTCCGTAGGCGTTGAGCGGCGCGACCGGATCGTCCTCCAGGTAGGCGCCGGCTTTGCTGCCGTCGAATACGTAGTCGGTGGAGTAATGCACCAGCAGGGCGCCGGCGCGACGCGCTGCCACGGCCAGTTCGCCCACCGCCTCGGCATTGACGCGGTGCGCGAGCGTCTCCTCAGTTTCCGCCCGGTCGACTGCGGTGTAGGCCGCGGCATTGACGATCACCTGGGGCGCCAGCTCGGCGACCAGCGCGGCCAGCGTCTCGGGGCGAGCCAAGTCGCAGCGCTCCCGCCCGGGCGCGATCACCTCGCCCAAGGGCATCAGGCTGCGGGCCAGTTCCCAGCCGACCTGGCCGCGCGCGCCGGTGAGCAGGATCCTCATGCCTTTTCCCCGCGCGCCGCGTAGTTGGCAGCGATCCAGTCGCGGTAGGCGCCACTCTGCACATGGGCCACCCAGTCCTGGTTGCCCAGGTACCACTCGACGGTCTTGCGGATGCCGGTGGCGAAGGTTTCGGCCGGCCGCCAGCCCAGTTCGCGCTCGATCTTGCGCGCGTCGATGGCGTAGCGGCGGTCGTGCCCCGGCCGATCCTGCACGTAGGTGATCAGGCGCTCGTGCGGGCCGGCGGGGTCCGGACGCAATTCGTCGAGCAGCGCGCAGATGGTACGCACGATCTCGATGTTGGGCATCTCGTTCCAGCCGCCGACGTTGTAGGTCTCGCCCAGCCGGCCGCGCGCCAGCACCTCGCGGATCGCCGCGCAGTGGTCGCCCACGTACAGCCAGTCGCGCACGTTCATGCCGTCGCCGTAGATCGGCAGCGGCTTGGCCGCAAGGGCGTTGGCGATCACCAGCGGGATCAGCTTCTCGGGAAACTGGTACGGCCCGTAGTTGTTCGAGCAGTTGGTGGTGAGCACCGGCAGCCCATAGGTGTGGTGCCAGGCGCGCACCAGGTGGTCAGAAGCCGCCTTGCTGGCCGAGTACGGGCTGTTGGGTTCATAGGCCTTGGTTTCGGCAAACGGAGGATCCTGTGGCCCGAGCGAGCCGTACACCTCGTCGGTGGATACGTGCAGGAAGCGGAAGGCTGCCCGCGCGTCCGCATCCAGCGCTCCCCAGTAGGCGCGCGCCGCCTCCAGCAGGGTGAAGGTGCCCTCCACGTTGGTGCGCACGAAGGCGGCCGGACCATGGATGGAGCGGTCCACATGGCTTTCCGCGGCGAAATGCACGATGGCGCGCGGGCGGTGACTGGCGAGCAGGCGGTCCACCAGCGCGCGGTCGCAGATGTCGCCCTGAACGAACACATGGCGCGCATCGCCCTGCAGGCGGGCGAGGTTCTCCAGGTTGCCGGCGTAGGTCAGCGCATCGAGGTTGACCACCGGTTCGTCAGCAGTGGCGAGCCAGTCGAGCACGAAATTGGCACCGATGAAGCCGGCGCCGCCTGTCACGAGAATCATGTCGGAATCCGTCGAAGAAGGTTCTGCCGCGCGGGATGCGTAAAATAACTCCCGGTCGCCCGGCGGCGAATGCCGGGATTCTACTCCGCCCCGTCACGCTTGCCCTTCCACATGTCCCTTGCCCACCGTTTCCTGCTCATCTTCTGCCTGCTGCTGACAATGGCCACCGCGGCCGCCAACGCGGCCGGCCTGCCGCGCAACGTGCGCCAGGCGCTGGAAGGCGCGGGCGTGCCGCTGGAGGACACCGCCATCTGGGTGCAGGGCGTGGATGCACGGACTCCCGCGCTGACGCTGAATGCCGAACGGCCGATGAACCCCGCCTCGGTGATGAAGCTGGTGACCGCCTTCGCCGCGCTGGAGCGCCTCGGCCCGGCCTATACCTGGACCACCCGCGCGGGCACCGATGGCGCGCTACAGGGCGGCGTGCTGCAGGGGAATCTCTACCTGGTCGGCGGCGGCGACCCCATGCTCAGCTACGAACGGCTGTGGAAGATGCTGCGCCAGTTGCGCGCGCTGGGCATCGAGCGCATCGCCGGCGACATCGTGCTCGACGGCTCGGCGCTGACCTTGCCGCCGCACGACCCCGACGCCTTCGATGGGCGCGGCCTGCGCCCGTACAACGCCGGCCCGCACGGCCTGCTGCTGCATTACAACACCCTGCGCCTCACGCTGGTGCCGGGCGCAAGGCCCGGTGAACCGGTGACGCTGGCCGCCGATCCGCCGCTGGCCGGCCTCACGATCGACAACCGCATCCTCACCGCGGGCGGCGGCTGCGGGGTGTGGTACCACGCCCTGGAAGCCCGTCTGGCGAGCACGCCCGGCGGCACCCGCCTGGAGCTGGACGGGCGCCTGCCGGCCAGCTGCGGACGGCGCGACTGGAGCGCCGCCCCCCTTGCGGCGGAGACCTACGGTGTGGCGCTGGTGGCCGCGCTGTGGTCCGAGGTCGGCGGACGGCTGGGCGGCCGGGTGCGGACAGGTCTGGCGCCAGCGCAGATGGACACCCTGCTGGCCGAGGATTCGGACCCGCTCGGCGACGTGGTACGCAACATGAACAAGTGGTCGAGCAACGTCATCGCCCGCCAGCTGTTGGCCACGCTTGGCGCCTCGGCCACCGGCGCACCCGACATGGTGAGCGGCGGTGCACTGGTCGCACGCGCGCAGCTGGCTGCGGCCGGCATCGCCACCGACGGCCTGATAGTCGAGAACGGCTCAGGCCTGTCGCGCATCGAACGCATCCGCGCGGACGCGCTCGGCCAGTTGCTGCTCGCCGCCT